>NZ_JBEOWI010000107.1:0-10955 GCF_040296005.1 Kitasatospora sp. NPDC002551
GGCAGTTGCCGGCCGGCCGCTTCGACCCGGGTAGCAGCGGATGGACCCACCACCCTCTGCCCGCGCACAGCAAGGCCAGCTCAAGTCCGCTGCTCACGCCGCGCTCACCGCCTCCCGAGCCTGGGCGAACCGCACCGGTACCGGGAGGATCTCGCCCTCCAGCGGCCGGGCGGCGTACTCGGCCATCCGCTTCCGCCAGCCACCGACCGGGGGCTGGACCGGGTCCTGGACCTCGGCGCGGACCTGGTCGAGCCGCTGCGCCAGTAGGGCCTGTGCGTAGCGGCGGGCCGCCTCGTCGGCCGCGGCCAGGACCTCCGGCTCACTGCGGCGCCGGGCCCGCTCGATCCCGGCCACCCGCTCGGCCTCCGCCTGCGCCTGCGGGCCGCGAAGCAGGGCCTCCAGCGCCAGAGCGCGCTCCCGGGTCACCAGCTGCTCGGCGAGCGCACGCAGCTGCCAGACCACGGCCGCCTCCGGCAGCCCCTGAGCGCGCCACCGCTCCCCTGCCTGCTCGGCCTCGGTCTCCAGCCGCGCCCGGTACACGCCCAGCGGCCCCGCTGCCGCAGGGTCCGGCAGGCCGGCTGCCACGGCAGCGAACTCCGCCGCCGACTCCAGGGCCCGTCGCGTCGTCCGGGCCTCCGAGCAGATCAGACACAGCCCGGCGGCCTCCGGCACCCCGCACTCCACGCACGGCCGGGCCGCGAACTCGGCCTGAGCAGCGTCCTGTTCTTCGCGCTGGCGGGCCCACGCCTCCTCGCGCCGGGCACGTTCGACCTTCGCGTGCTCACGGCGGATGGACTCCTCGGCCGCCAGCCGGGCAACCTCCCGGCTCAGCCGGCGCTCCACCTCCGCCCGGAACGCCTCCGGCTCCAGCGCGGGCAGCACGCCGGCCACGGCCTGGGCGACCCGGTGCCGCAGCGCTCGCCGGTCCTCGATGAGCAGCTCGCAGGACGGACAGACCTGGCCGGTGTCCATCCGCACCCGGTCGTCGCAGGCCGGGGCGTAGCACTCCGCCCGCTGCGGCAGACCGCGGCCCAGCAGCCAGCCGATCGGATCCCGTACCGGCTGCCCGAACTGCGCGGCCAGACGCCGCTCGAGCCGCTCTGCCAGCACCACCGGGGCCTGCTCCGCACCCACGATGCCGGCCAGACGCACCATCTCGGCCCGTGCTGCGGCACGGACGCGACGCCGGCCACCGGCATGCCCGATCCGCGCCCACTCCCACCGCACCGGCAACAGGGCCTGCTCCAGCCCCCGGGGCAGAGACCACCGCAGCGGGCCCCGCCCACCATCGGCACGCGCCCTCTCTTTCTGCTGCTCGACGACGAGGTCTTGTTGCTGTTCCCCGCGAAGCGGGCCACCGCAACCACCGACCCGCCTCTCACCCACGACCGGGCCGGGCTCGGGCTGGTCCTCGCGCCCGCACGCACGCTCCGGCAACGGCGGGAACCCCGACGCGGCTTCGCCGGAAAAGCAAAACTCAGCAGCACCAGAACCACCTAGAGCAACCACCTGAGGCGCGTGGTGGGCGTGGAGCAGTGCACCAGCCTCCCCGCCGACGTCCGGCACTGCAGCACCGTATTCGCCCAGGTCAGAGGCACTATGCTCCCCTGCCTTCGGTGCTGCGGGGACCTCCTGACCCCTGAGTGCACCTTCCGCATCGACGAGATCACCGTCCACGACGTCGAAGAAGCCGGGCTGGGTCCAGCCCTCCCCCGGCTCCCCCAGATCCTCGTCCTCCAGCGAACCCGCGCACTGCGTACACACCGCCCCCCGGTCCCCCGGAGCGCCTTCAGGGTCGACGTCCTCGTCGGCGCCCTGCGAAATCTGCTCGGGGACGACCTCCAGGTCCGCACGTGAACGGCCGTGCGCCGCCGCGACCGCCGGCACCACGATCTTCAACCGCGCGCCGGGGACCCCGCGGCCTGGCACCTCCAGCAGCCCCTGCCGAACCAGCCCGTCCACTACCCGGGCCGCCTCCTCCAACGGGCAGCCGACCAGCCGAGCGACCGTCGCATCCGCCCGATCGAAACCCGCCGTCACCGCCCCGCCCACCAGGCGGACCCGGCCATCCGGCCGCGCCGCCAGCACGAGCCGGAGTAGCGCAAGCCGCTCGGCTGCCGCCCCGCGCCCCCTCCGCTCACCGAGCAGGCCAGGCGGAGTTTCAGCCTTGCCCACCGGAGCCCATCCAGGGCCGAACAGCCGCTCGCACAGAGCCAGGAGAACCGCCAACTCGCGCTTCTCCAGGACCAACGGAGCTGAGCGTCGCGTCTGGGCGGCGGTCAGCGGCAACAGCTCCCAGCGCAAGCCAGTCACACGGCGGACGCCCTCGACCGCCGCCGTCATCACTTCGGTCGACACCGCACCCGAATCCCGGATGGCCGGCAGTACCCGATGGTCGACGTAGGACTCGGACACCCCCAACCACCGGGCCAACTCCCCCGCGGTCAACTCCAGCCGCGACTCCCCTGCTGGCGACTTCGCCAGCAGGACAACTGCTGAAAGGGCCTCAACCGAGGGGCGTTGGCGAATAGCCCGATCCGCCAGCAGGGCTTCGAGCGCGCCTGTGATCCGCTCCCGGGTACGTCGGAGCAGCTGCAGCGGCTCATCCAGATTGGCGGGGTCGGCACTCGCGGAGCCATGACGTGGGGGCCGAACGCTTCGGCGCGCACCGCTCGATTTGCTTCGTTCTGTTCGATTTTGGGCATAGTCCATGCGCGGCTCGGGCGAGCCTTTTTTTGGCAATACGAGACTAGCCCTATGGCTGGCGGCTATGATCTGCTCCAGAACTGCATAGGGATGTGGGCACAACGCAACCGACCGCTTGACCGTTTTTCCGAAGATGCCTGGTCAGCGGGGGTGAGAGCGTCGGCCGCGCGAAAGCGGCTTCAGGTCAGGTCAGTAGCGGTTGGACCCCTCCCGTGTCGTAGCCAGCGGTTGGCCCCGCAGGACACGACGAACGGCCGACTTGGTCGGCTTGATGAAGTGAACATATGAAGAGCTCGGGTGGCGCCCGAGCGATGGGCGGCTTGGCTGAGCCGCCCGGGAGGCGACCTGAGGGTCGCCTTTTTCGTTCCTCCGACCACTCGCTACCGACTCGGTGACCATGGCTGTGGGCGAGGCGTTAGCGCTACTGCGGCATGGCTGTGCCTGGCGGGCCGGAGAGAACTGCGAGGTCGGTGAGGCTGCTGCGGAGACCATGGAGGCCCCGGCCGTGGCTGCTTTAGCCCCGGCACCCTTAAGCAACACACCAAACATCACGGGGAACACACTATCCTTAAACGGATCTCGCTGAGGCTGAACCTTTGGAGCGTGTCTGGTGGCAGGGTATTCGGAGCAGCACTGGCAATCGGGGCCTGGCGTGACGGCCGGCCTGGAGGATCAGGCTGCCCGATCGTTCAGCGCGTACATGCCAGACATGCTTCAAGGCCGATCCATCGCGCTGTCCGCAGAACTGGGCGCCGAGGTTGCCGCAGTCGACAAGCTGGTCCGAGCGTTCAACGACGCTGCTCCCACGAGTCCGCACCTGGAGTCGCTGGCACGCTTCCTGCTTCGCTCGGAGGCCGTCGCCTCCTCTCGAATTGAGGGCGTCGTCGCATCAGCCCGAGCGGTCGCGCACCTTGAGATGATGCTCGCCATCCAAGCCACCGACGACCCGCGCGCTCACAAGGGGATCAGTGATGGTGCCCGCGAGGTGGTGAACAACGTCCTTGCTCTCCGAAAGGCCGTGTCGCTTCTCACCGAGACCCCGAGCGTCTCGGTTCAGGACATCAATGACCTCCAGGCCGCGCTGATGGTGGACACCGAGCAGGGTGAGCTCTCTGGTGAACTCCGGCGAGTGCAGAACTGGGTCGGCGGCAACGCCTACAGTCCCCACGGGGCCGAGTACGTGCCGCCTGTTCCAGGAGCAGTGGAAGAGCTCATGGCCGATCTGGCGGCCTTCGTCTCTGAGGATCACCCCCTGCCCCTGGTCCAAGCAGCCCTCGTCCACGCACAGTTCGAGACAATCCACCCGTACACCGACGGCAACGGCCGAACCGGTCGGGCGCTGATCCACACAGTGCTTGCTAGGCAGGGGTTGGCCGTCGGCCACGTCCTGCCGATCTCGATGTCCCTCCTCGCCCACGCTCGGGAGTACATCGGCGGACTGAACGCCTACCGCTACGTGGGCGAGCCAGACAGCCCGGCAGCGGCCGCCGGCAGAGAGGCGTGGATTCGCGTCTTCCTCGCGGCCACTCGTGACGCCGTCGCCGAGGCCCGGCGATTCACCGACGAGCTGGTCCAGATTCGGAAGACCTGGGACGCAAAGCTCGCTGCTCACAGGGCGAGCCTGGGCAGGCGGGGGCAGCCTCGGAAGGGGGCGGCAGTTGTCCGGCTGATGGAGCAACTTCCTGGAGTCCCGATCGTTACAGCAAGGGCAGCACAGTCACTCCTCGGAATCTCCTTCGTCTCGGCCTCGAGTGCCTTGGAAGAGCTGGCTGGTGCAGGGATTGTTCAGGTGAAGGAGGTCGAACGAGGTGCACGGGCCTACCTGGGTACCGATGTGCTTGACCTGATCAATGGCGCGGAGCGCCGGCTGACCTACACGAAGTGGGAGCTGCCTGAGCTGGACGCTCACATCTGATCCGGCGGTTGATCTTGACCCCGCCGGCCCCCTGTGGCCCTTTCCTTTAACCGCGACGACCGCGCGTTAAAGGAAAGGGTCACAGTGCGTAATGGGCAACACGCAGTGTGGCTCCGTCTCGTTCCACCGCGTCGCCGGTCCACCTCAGCTCTCGCCCGAGCCACCTCGCGTCCCGTACCCCGTCTGTGACAGCCGGCCAAGGTCGGTGGCACACAATGCGGGTGCTCCTCCTCCACCCAGTTCCTCGTCGGCGACATCAGGCATCCGGCCGGGCTGCCCGCGCCCCGGAAAGCCCCACCGAAGGGTTCGACCGCACGCACGCCGGGCAGCACTCACCCTGCTGGCCGACTGATGCTGGTCGCGCCGTGACCGGGTGGGGCATGTGCGAACTACTCGTCGATCCGCAGGTTTCTGGCCTCTCGGGCTGTTGGAGAGGACCCGCCGCGCCGAGTCCAGCGCGGTGCGGGGCTGCGCGTCACCCGCGTGCGAGGCACAGCCCTTCCGCGCTCAGAACGACCTCGGCCGCCGCAGAGCAGGTTGGAGTGCCTTCGGAACGCCCTGGGGGGCAGCGCCCTCGCCCCGGCGACAGACGGCGCTGCAGGCCCCCCGCCAGCCTCCTCAAGAGTCGTCCAGCGCCCGCCCAGCGCCTGTGCTGGGCCAGCTGGCAGCCGAGATGCCGCTCGTGGGAGGGCCACCATGTGGCCGTGGACGGGGCCGGGACAGAGGGCCCTCCGTCATGGTCGTGCGCCGATGCTCCTGCACCTTCTCAGGCGGACGCGGCCTGCGACTGATTGTGCTCGGAAAGGCACGGGGGAGACCTCCGACCAGAGGGTCTCCCCCGTGTCCGTAGTCTCCCCCGCGCCTTCAGGCCCGATATCAGGCGGGCTTATCCGCGGTGCCGGGCAGGTGCCAGTTCAGGCTGATGGCGATCAGCTTCGAGCGGTCAGGAACTCCGGCGACCTTCACGAGGCGCCGCAGCTCGTTGCGCTCGTCGGGCGTCATGCGCGTGTACACCGAGTTGCTTCCCACTCCCGCGTAGCGGATCTGGCTCGCCCGGACTCCGAAGCGTCGGGGCTTGGCCGGGGGCACGGCGGCCTCGACCACCTTCTTCCAGCCTGCCGCCTCAGCGGCCTCAACGGCCTCCCAGACGATCTCGAGGTTGGTGAGACCGGTCTTGTTGCGGTAGGCCTTCAGGCGACGGTCCACGGTGGGGCTGACGTTGATGGTGACCGGCTTGTCGCCGGCTGCCTCGTCTTCGGGCTCCTCGTCGATCGACTCAGGAACGCGAGGACGCGACGCCACGCGGACCGCAGCACCGCCTCCCGCCAGGTCCTCGTCGGACATCTCCTGTCGCTGCTGGGGACGATGCTCGGCGGACCGCGCAGCGCTGCGCCGGCCGGACAGCGCTGCAACGTTCGGCACGTCGTAGGTGTCGCCGTCACCGTTTGCTTCAGCGTTGGCATTCTCAGACATCAGGCGTCAGCTTCCTCTTCAATCGGACGCTCCATGATCGCGCGTACCTCCTGGGTCCGCTGGAGGATCTGTCGACAGAGCGTCTCGTAGTCGTCGTACACGGACTGGATGGTGTCGGGCAGCTTCGCTCCGCCGGCGTATTGGTCGAAGAGCTCGACCAGGGGGTGCTCGTCGTCCCGGGACAGGCTCGCCACCAGCTCGCTGTGCCCAATGACTCGCTCGAAGCCGTAGTAGCCGCCCTTGAGGATCGTCCGAAGGTAGTCCGAAGCCTTCTTGTGGATCTGGCTCGAGTTCCGGCCGGTGGCGAACAAGATGATGCCCAGCATCGTGAGCAGCGGGTTGACTCGCCGGGCTTCGTCGAAGTGCTTCTTGATGGTCAAGGTGCCGTCGAGAGAGCCTCGGTCGGTCTTCGTCGACATGACCACCCAACGGCTACACGCCAGACCCTGACGCTGCATCACCGGGTTCTCCGGCGGAAGGTCGATCAGGATGAAGTCGTAGTCACCGGCGATCGGCATGAGGCACTGCAGGAGCCTCAGGTCTGCGTTCTTGGTGAAGGCGGACCGCAGCCTCGGGTAGACGTCGGTGACGAACTCCTCGATCTTCGGGCCGCCGACAATGAGGTCAAGGCCAGGTCGCACGGGAACCGGCTTGAGCGGCGTCCCCTTGCGCAGGGCTTCGACGAGAGCCTCGCCCTCGTCGAGGTACTTCTTGTCGACGCCGAACTCGTGGATCGCCAGGTTCCCCTGGCCATTGATGTCGAGAGCCAGTATGCGGGGATCCTGCCCCATCTTCTTCAGGTACCGCATCAGCATGAGTGCGAAGTTCGCAGTCACGCTGGTCTTGCCGCTGCCGCCCTTGTCGTTTGCGAAGACGTAGACATGCCAGAGGTCCTCCCAGGGGATGTCCAGAGGCTCATCCTTGTCATACTCAGCTAGAGCGAAGCTGTAGGGGAGTACTTCCGTCGGCATTAGACTCCTCGCAGGTCAGGACACGGATCGAGCATGGGAAGGCGGGCAGCGTGCAGGGCGTGAAGCAGAGCAGTGCGGCTGTCGCTGAACATGTTGCCACAACGATCTTCGCCATCGTAGGCAGCCGCGCAGATACCTCTCCGGGCGTCTCCGCTGCAGTGCCCCAGTTGCCGACTACTGGTCCGATGGCAAGCACCCCTCGCGTAGCAATCACTGGGAACCCTCGATGCTCAGACGTTGGTGCGCCTAGGGGCGGTCTGGATGGCGCTTCGAGAGGCGCCCCGATCAGCTCGCTTTTGGCTCTGGCGAAGGTCTCTCACCTGCGCAAACGAGCAGTCGGAACTACTTGCAGAGCTACTTGCACGGGTACTTGCAAGACTCTGGTGTGGTGTGGTGGTGTGCGACGCTGCGACGCTGGTTGCATGCATGTAGGGACACGGAAGTGCATCACCCTGCGGACGCTGTCCGTGTGGCCAGAAGACGAGCAATCGTGGTGTCTGCAAGGCGGTATCGGTTGGATGCCTGAAGCGCGACGTCCTAGAAGGGCTCATTGCCGCCCCTTTGGAGTGCACCCAGCTTCACTGCTGGGCAGACTTGGTGACGTGCGACTGCGATGGCCTGGCTTGTGGTCAGTTAGCCTTCAAGCGCGCAGCTCTGGAGTCTGTCCCATTGTTGGCCGCCTAGTCGGCAAGTTGGGAGGCCAGGTCGCTTGCCACCGGCGTAGCCTTGGTTGGAGCCGGGCGCAAAGCCACTCAGGCAGCCAGCGTGCAAACCTGCCGAATCGCTTCGATGCTGGCCCTACTGCGTGCCCCTCTGTCTCCTTTTCGTCTTGGCTCCAGGCTGGCGTTATGAGTGCATCTCCATCGCGGCAAGCGGCTTGCAGTGAAGTAGACGTTGAGGGCGGTCAGATGACTGCCCTTCAGGTCGGGCGAGAAGCAGCCAAGATGCCCGGCGAGTTGGGTGGCTACGCGTCGATTGAGCTGAGAAGCCAGCCGGTTGGTTCGACGCACTGCAAGTTGCATTTCGAGATGGCTGGCGAGGTGGTCGGAATATCGTGTAGCTCGAAAGAAGGCTTTCCGGCGAGACGACGGATTGTCCGGAGGGGCGGCCTGTCGACTGATCTAAGGGCCGGTCGCCAATCCAACCTCTCGGGTGGTCTTGCGGACTTCCTCTCGGTTGACCTTTCGGGCGGGCTCACGCTTAACCTCTCAACTAGCCCAGATGAGGGGCTTCGAGATGGTCGCCTAGGTGACCTTTCCGTCGGCTCCCAGGGCGGCCATCGAACTAGCTGTATGAAACGCCTCACCTCCTGCCAACGGAGATGCAACACGACAGGGTGGGTGTGGTGTAAGTCGGCGGGCGCTGTGGCAGGCCCGTCGGTCCGTTCGTTGTGTGCCTCGAAGGAAAGCTTTCGAGCCGGTCTTCGGGACGTCCGCAGGAGCAGCCTGGCGGCGGACCCAAGGGTTCGTCCTACGGCAGGACTTGCGGGTGGCCGCCGGCGCGTCCTATTGAGGTGCCCTGCTCGCCGCCAATAGACATGCACCGAGCGATTCCTTTTGTTCGGCACTCGTTTGTGCCAGGAGGCGCAGCATGGGAATGGCCTATCGATGTGCCACATGGCGCTCCAGTCAAAAGGACAGCGCGGTGGCGCATTAGCGCACTTCCATGCGGATTCGCTAGCCAGTCAATGGGGGAGCCGAGTTGCCGCACAGCTGGGGAAACGGCTTGCTAAGAATCTGGCGTGATGTATGGCACACCATGTTGCAACGGCCCGCCTGAAGGCGAGCGCACGGGTCTGATTTGCACCTTTTGGGGGCATCTATCGGAGGCGGAAAAGGGCCTCTGACCTGCACGTATTCGCTGTGGCGGCCTATCTCGACCCGGCGGCTCTAACTTGTCCAGGCGATCCCTGATCGGCCGCCAGAGGGGCCATTCTGTCCCTTTGGGGGTCTGTGTAGCGCTCGCAATGGTTCTTCGTGCGGCTCCGGAGCCGGATCTCGTGTGGCGCTAGTCGGTCTCTATCGGTGGTCGGTCGGAGAGTCGCGGAATCAGGTGCGGCGCCGGCCCGTCGCCTGGCACGTAATGAGTACGGCTCCCCCGCGCTTGCGCGGGGGAGCCGATTGCGGAGTAGTAGCCTGCGCTCAAGGTCAGGTGCTCAGCGTGAAGGCAGCAAGCGCTCCGATGATCATGTACGGGCCGAAGGCGACGCTGCTCTTCATGGATGCCCGCCTGGTCAGGATCAGTGCGAGGCCGGCGACTGCGCCCAGGGCGAACCCGGCGAAGACGCCCCAGAGCACGGCAGTCCAGCTGGTCCAGCCGAGGAGCGCGCCTACGGCAGGGGCGAGTTTGACGTCGCCCATGCCCATGCCGGCGGCGATGACGAGGACGAGGTAGACGGCGGTGACCACCGCCGCCGCGGCGACGGCGCGCCAGAAGCTGCCGGGCTCTCCGGCCAGTGCGGCTCCGCCGAGCAGCAGGAGGGTGCCGGCGGACGCGGGCAGGGTGAGGACGTCGGGGAGACGATGGACCTTCAGGTCGATGACCGTCAGAGCGGCTCCGCAAGCGAGGAGCCAGTACTGTGCGGCGCCAGCCCAGCCGCTCGCTCCGGCCGCGGCGAGGGCCGCGAAGGACACCCCGGTGAGCAGTTCGGGCAGCCCGGCGGCCGGACCGGCCTTCGAGCCGCAGGAGGAACAGCGCCCCGTAGCCGCCTGAAGTCGGCCGCGAAGCCCGGGGGAGGGGTAGCCGGCCGCGCACGAGGGGCACGCCGTCCGGTTCGGCTCGCCGCGGGGTACCGCGCGGGCGAAGATCAGCGGCCGGGCCGCTGAGCCTGCTGCGAGGCCGGCGAGGAGTGCGACGACGACGGTGACCATGGGCGGCATCGAGGCTCTCCAGGCGATCGGGGGTGGTGAATCAAGCCAGCCAGTAGGCAGGTCTACTGAAGCGTAACGAAGGCGTCGAGCGGGCCTGTAGGCAGGCATGATCGTGATCTTCAGTACAAATCGGCAGGTGAAACGGGGTAACGTGAGGAAAAAGGGGGTGGTTCGTAGACCTCATCCCTCGTACCGTTCAAAGCCACCGGGGTGGCCTGAATGAGAGGGAGGTCGATCCGTGTCACACCCGAGGCGTTGATCGCACCTCTATGTGCGATGCGCGCCTGCGCACGGACTCGACGAGAGGGAAGTACGACCGATGACCGCTGGGTCGAGCAGCACCGTCCTTGAGCCGTCCGTACCCCTGGCCCCCACCCCGGGGCGCGCCCGGGTGAAGTGGACGAGGGGCCGCAAGGCGCTGTTCGGCGCCATCGGGGCAGGGTCGATCGCGATCGCGACGGCAGGCTTTGTCGGCTCCTACACGGCGGTGCGAGCCCTGGCCGAGGAGAAAGGTTTCGGCTCGTTCGCCCCGGCGTTTCCTCTCGCCGTCGACTTGGGGATCGCGGTCCTGCTCGCCCTGGACCTGGCGCTCACCTCAATCAACCTCAAGTACCCCCTGCTGCGGTACATAGCCTGGCTGCTCACCGCTGCGACCATCACCTTCAACGCAGCGTCCTCCTGGCCCGATGTCCTCGGCTCCGCGATGCACGCGACGATCCCGGTCCTGTTCATCGCCGTCACCGAAGCGATGCGCAACGCGATCGCGAAGGCGACGTCCATCGAGCTCGACCAGCACATGGACTCCATACGGCCGTCCCGCTGGTTCCTGCAGCCGGTGGCGACCTTCTCCATCTGGCGGGACATGAAGCTCTGGGAGATCCGGTCGTACGCCCTCGCCCTGGAGCGCTACCAGGAGAAGATGCTGCTGCGGCAGGACTTGAAGGCCAAGTACGGCCGGCGCTGGCGGCGGAAGGCGGCCTCCGCCGAGCTGCGGCCGCTGCGCCAGGCCCGACTCGGCAT
>NZ_JBEOWI010000108.1:0-10165 GCF_040296005.1 Kitasatospora sp. NPDC002551
CCCCACCCCTCCGGCCCTCGGGCGGGGCGCCCCAACACCTTCTCTGGGTTGCCCGCCTTCCTTTCTTTTGTGAGCTGGGGGGGGTCGGCGCCCGCCCCCCCCCCCCCCCACGTCCGGGCGCCCCGGATCCGCATGCTGGGCGGATCCCAGCAGCTCGCCGGCGCGCTCGTCGGCGGCATCCTCGTCCTACTCCCGGCGGGCACCGCGATCGCCTCACCCGCCAGCGCCGCCCCCGCCACCGTGGCCACGGCCAGCGTGACCGCCGACACTCCCACCGCGGCGACCACCGCGACCAAGTCCTCTGCTTCTTCGGCATGGGACGGGCCCGTCCACCGGGTGCAGGACGGCGACACTCTCTGGGACATCGCCGAGAAGCGCCTGGGCGCCGGCATCGAGTGGCACCGGATCATCGACGTCAACGCGGGCGTACCCCAGGCGGACGGCTCCCTCATCACCGCCGACACCACTGTCCTGCAACCGGGCTGGACCCTGCGGCTTCCCGCGGATGCCTCGCCCAGCCCGTCCGCCGATCAGGGCGGAGTTCAGGCGCAGACTGCCGGATCCAAGGCCGCGGCCGAGACCCACACCGTACGCGCGGGCGAGACCCTCACCGGCATCGCCGAGGACGAGCTCGGCGACGCCGACGCCTACCCCCGGATCGTCGAGGCGAACAAGGGGGTCAAGCAGGACGACGGGCGCGTCCTCGGCGACCCCGACGAGATCTACCCCGGCTGGAAGCTGCAGATCCCCGCCACGACCGGCGCCGACCACAGCGACCGGAGCGACTCGAAGCCGGAAGAGGCCCAGCCGCCGCGCGAGAAGCCCACCAACCAGGGCAAGGGTGAGGAACGGCCCGGCGCCGAGCAGACGCAGCCGCCCGCCCAGGACAAGCCGAGCCCGGGTGTCGACCAGGGAGGGAAGGGCGAGTCCGCCCAGACCCCCAGTGACCTGGGCGCGGATAAGGACCGGCCGGGCGGTGGGCTGCCGACCGCCCATCCGGACGCCCCGGCCGAGCAGTCCCAGACCCCCGTCGCGGCGTCGGCCGACGATGCCGACGACTCCTCCGCCGCGTCGGTGGCCTTGGCCGCCACCAGCCTGTTCGCCGCCGCCGTCCTGGCCGTCCTCGGCGGCCGGCGCGCGCTCCAGCAACGCCGCCGCCGCCCGCGCCGGCGCATCCCGATGCCGCAGCAGGCCACCGCCACTGCCGACCTGGAGAAGCAGCTGCGAGTCGCCTCCGACCCCGAGGGCCTCGACCTGGTCGACGTCGCCCTGCGCACCCTGGCGGCCAACTGCGCCAAGGCTGGCCAACCGCTCCCGCCGCTGGAGGCCGTCCGCGTCACCGCCAAGGGCCTGGAGCTGTACTTGTCGGCGCCGACCCCGCAGATCGTGCCGTTCGCCGAGACGGAGGAAAGCCCGGACCGCTGGTGGTGCCCGGCCCGGGGCGCCCAGCTCCTGGACGAGGACCAGGCCCGCGACACCATGCCCCCCTACCCGGCGCTCGTCAGCCTCGGGGAGACCGCCGACGGCGAACCGGTGCTCGTCAACCTCGAGTCCGTCGGCGCGCTGCGCCTGACCGGCACCGGCGCCGACATCCGCGCCGTCATGCTGGGCCTGGCCGTCGAGCTCGCCTCCTCCGGCCTGTCCGACGACACCACGCTGCTGCTGGCCGGTCTCGGCGAGGAACTCGCCGGCGTCTTCCCCATCCGCGTCGAGCATCAGGAGGACCTGGCGCACGCCCTGCCGGAGCTGCGCGCGCACGACGCCCTGCAGCGCCGGGCTTTGGAAGCAGGCGACCTCGACGATCTCGCCCAGGCCCGCCTGTCCGAGGACGGCGGCGACGCCTGGATCCCCAAGGTGCTCATCGCTCCCACCGCGCCCAGCGGCGACGAGGCGGAGGCTCTGGCCGATCTGCTGTCCTCGCGGCCCCGTACCGCGACCGCGATCGTCACCGAGGCCGGGGACGAGCTCGAGGTTCCCGGCGCCTGGACACTGCCGGCCGCGGCCGGTAGCCCGGTGCAGTTGCCCGGCCTGGATCTGACGGTCACCCTGCAGAGGCTGGAGGAGGAGGCGTACCTGCCGCTGGTGCAGTTGCTCGTCACGGCCGCCCGTACCGACGACGTCCCGGCCCCGGCCTGGACCCACGCGCCCGACGGCACCTCCGTGCCGAACGGACCGAGTCCCATCCCGCAGCGGGGCGACTCCGCCCTCGCGCAGGACACCGCGGAAGACGGCGACGGCGATGGGGACACCGCGCCGGAGGAAGCCCGCGGGCAGCAGCTCGCCATGCCGCCGGCCGCTCCGATCGTGCAGGTGGGGGTCAGCGCCCTCCGGTCCTCCTCGGTCACTGCCGTACCCGACCTCGGCCTCAGCGCCCTGGCTCCCTCGGTCACCGGCGCGGCCGGCAGCGACCTCGTGGAGGGAGCCGAAGACGAAATCGCACCGGAGGTGGCGGCGTTGCCCAAGGAGCTCTTCGACGAGACCCTCCAGGAGGTCCTCGACGAACGCGGCGACGAGGCCGAAGAAGACGAGGAGCCGCAGGGAGGCGAGGAGCCCGAGGACCTGGACGAGCTCGCCGCCGGGGAGGCACCGGAGGGTTCAGCCCTGTCCCCGGCGGCCCTGGGCCGGCCGGCGGACCACCCGGTCGAGCCGGAGGCCACGCGTCCCGTACGTCCGGCCGCCCGGGTCACCGCCGTCACCTCGGGAGTGCTGGCGGCCCTGAACACGCCTCCGGACCCGCCGGCCGCCCCGCAGATCCGGGTCCTGGGCCCCGTCGACGTGATCGGCACCCTCGGCAAGGTCGAGTCGTACCGCCGCAACGGTCTCACCGAGATCGCTGCCTGGCTGGCCCTGCACCCGGGCAAGTCCCGCCATGAGCTCGACGAGGCGGTCTGGCCCGGTCAGCGGGTGCGCGCCGACACCCGCAACACGGCAATCTCCAAGTTGAGGGCGTGGCTCGGCCGCGACCCCCTCCTGGCGGCCGACGACCCGTCCGGCGCCTACCTGCCGACGATCAGCGGCGGCATCTACAGCTTCAACGACCAGGTCACCAGCGACTGGCAGCAGTTCCAGGCGTACTACCGGGAAGGGATGCACTACTCCGGTACGGAGGCGGATACGGCGCTGGCCAGCGCGCTGGCGCTCGTCCGCGGCCGGCCGTTCAGCGACATCAACCAGTCCAAGTACGCCTGGGCCGAGTACGACATCCAGGAGATGATCTCGGCCGTCGTCGACGTCGCGCACGAGCTCGCCACCCGACGCATGGCGGTACGCGACTACCGTGCCGCGCTCGCGGCGGCCTCTCGCGGCCTGGTGTGCGACACGATGAGCGAGCTCCTCTACCGGGACCTGTTCACCGTCTACAGCGAGATCGGTGACCGCCAAGGGATGGAGCGGACGGCTCATCAACTGACGCGCATCGAGATCGAAAGCGGGTCCGATTCCGCGCCCGAGACGGTGGCCTTGATCAACGCGCTGATGGACGCGAACCGCATCGCGTCCGCCTGACCGGGCACGCGAAAGGGGCCTGTCCGCACCGGACTTCCGGTACGGACAGGCCCCGACGTTTCGACCCGCTTCGTTCAGGCGTCAGCCGCGAGGCCGAGCGCGGCCCCCCGGGCCTGTTCAAGGAGGGGCAGGAAGTCCTCTTGGCAGGTGCCGAGCGTGAGAGGCCGCTCGGACGGAGTGACCACGTCCCAGCCGTGAGAAGAGCCGGGCCGGAGGGAGGCGCCGTCGACTCCGCCCGGCCGTGGATGCGCGTCGGCGCTCTGGGAGGATCAGCGGTGTGGAAGAGATGCGAGCCCGTCCCGGGTGGAAGCAGGTCCCGATGCCGCCGGCCGTGGCTGGCCTGCCCCGCGACAGCCGGGGATATCCGGTGGGCTGGACGACGCTCTGGGAGCCCCGCGACGCTCCGGGCCGGTCGTCGGTGATCCGCAGCCCCGAGGAAGGCGCGGTGCTGTGGTGCTACTGCACGACCGGCACTGGGGCTCCGCTGCTGGGGCAGGTGTGTCCCCGGCGTCAGCGCACGGCGATGGCCCGGCGGCGCTGCCAGCTGTGCGGTACGTCGATCGACCGGGACGCGAAGGTGGTCTTCATCGCCGGCGAGTCGGAGGAGACGGCCGCCCAGCTCGTACGAGAGCCACCGCTGCACGCAGCGTGCGCCGCCTATGCCGCTCGCGTCTGCCCCTACCTGGTGGTCGGGAACCGTGCAGGGGCGCTGCGCGTCGCCGAGGCAGCGTCCTACCAGCTGTTCGAGGAGCGGGTCCGGCCCGACAGTCTGGATCCGCAGGCGGACATGCTCAGGGAGGTGTTCCCCCTCGGAAGCCGCGAGGCGCTGCGGTTCGGCGCGCTGGAGAACCTGTTGGCGGCTCCCGCGGGCACCTGGGTTCCCTTCGCGACGTGGTTCGCCGGCCTTCCCTCTTCGTCTTCGCAGGGCTGACCCTGCGCCTTCCCGGCCGCATGGTCCACAGATCGCGCCAGTCGGAACGGGCCTCGTCCCAGACGTGCCCGAGTCACCACACGGCCCCGGCCGGGTTTGACCTGGCAGCCGTAGCCCAACGAACCCGAATCCTGGCGCAGTTCACCGCCCTGGGCGTCTGAACCGCGGGCTGTGGTGGCGGACGCTGCGGCCGGCGCGTGTCCTTCGGCATACTGATCTTGCCCGTCAGCTGACGGGATTCTCCCCGCGTGCGCGGGGATGCGGAGCCGCCGCCGTGACGGTTCCGAGCACATCCCTGCCCTGGAGGAGCCATGCCCCGACGTACCGAACCGACCGCGCTGGACGTCCACGCCGCGTGGAACATCACACTCGACCTCGACCGCCAGGGCGATATCGTCCCTGACAACAGCAGTCGGGGCCTGGAGGCCGAGGTCTTCGTACGGACCCGCGTCATGCCGCACGGCTTCGAAGGGGTGGAGCGCGGCGCGGCCCGGCTGCTCGAAGTGGTCGGGGGCGTCGTTTTCGGTATCGAGCCGCCGCTGCTGGCCGTGAAGCCGCTGGAGTTCTACACCGACCCGATCGTGGGCTCCTCCGTCACCGCCGGGAGCCGCACGTTCGTGCCGGACCGGCGGGAGGCGTGCGCCGCGCTGGTGCGCGACCTGGTGGCCGCCTCGGTGCCGGGGCAGGCCGGCCCGTCGCCGCTGGAGGTCTGGGACGGCTGGGCGGCCACCTACTCGCGAACGGCCCGCGACCCCCGTATCCGGTACGTACTGCTGCGCGCCGTCCTGGTGCTCGCCGCGCTCGGCGACACCGCAACGGGCGCGAAGGGCTTCACGCAGACGGTCGTGGACGACAAGCTCGTCGCGCAGTTCCCGCTCCAGGCGTAGGGGAGTCGCTCGGGTGGGCCACAGGCCGCCGTGGCCGCTGGCCGGGAAGTCGTCTTCGGGCTCGAACATTGTCGATACCCCTAGATAACCGTCACTGGCGTCCGACTCGATATCGCCGCTCGGGTAGCGGGGGAGGCGGGGATCTGGTGCCGGCGCAGAAGTCGGTCCAGGTGCGGAGGAGTTCGGAGTCGTAGGTCCCGGGGGCCGCGGTGGCGGAGCGGAAGCGGGGTATGGGGCTTCCCTCGGCGAGTGGTTGGGCGGCGGGTGCTCAGTCGCGGTCAGCGGTCCCGGCTTGCCGCAGCCCGGGTTCGGTGGGCGGTTTACAGAAGGAGGGTGAGCACGGTACTTCCCGTACGCGGTAGCGGTGCCAGGCGACGTGGTGGTCGCACAGGATGCGTTTCGTCTCGCCGTGGATGCAGCGTTCGGCGATGTGCAGGTGGGGCGGCAACCGGGGGCTCCTGCCGGCGGGCCGGGCCGGCTGGTGGGTAAGCCGGGCCCGGCGGGCGGTCGTCTCGTCAGTACTGAAGGCGTGTGCCGTCGAACACGGCGTCGGCCGGGAGGGACGCGCCGGGCAGCAGGCCGGTGATGACTCGGTGGGGAGCGCCGGGGACGTCGGCGAGCCGGACCGCCGGGTGCAGCGGCTTGGCCGACATGCGGGTGTCGTCGGTGGTCATGCCGATGAGGCGCTGCTGCGGGAGGTGGACCAGGAGGGCGTCGCCGATGGTGTAGCCGTGGCGGCGGTAGAAGCCGTCCAGGGCGGGCTCGTGGTCGACCGTCATCAGGCCGTACCCGGCTCGCGTGAACCGTTGCTCGGCGGCGTTGATCAGGGCGGCGGCCACGCCCCGGCGGCGGTGGTCGGGGTGGACTGCCACGCCGTTGATGATGCCCAGGCTGCGGACCATGTGGTCCAACAAGGGAAGGCTGTCGATGCCGGGGTGGGTGAACAGCCAGCGCGGCGGGCCGCCGAACAGCGCGCCGATGAAGGTGCCGGTCTCCTTGTCCTCGGCGACCAGGGCCAGATTCCGGTCGTGGGAGAGGGGCGGCACGGGCGGTGAGGCCAGGACGAGCCGCGCGAGGCCGAAGGGGTCGGGGTTGAAGGGGTCGGCGAGGGCGATCACCTGCATGAAGGCGTCGGTGTCGGCGGGGCGGGCGTCGCGCACAGTGAACGCGGCGCCGTCGGCGGAGAGGCGGTTGGGGGAAGACGCTGTCATGGCTGGGGCTCCTGCGGAGGGGAAGAGGCTGGTGGGTGGGGTCAGCGGGAGGTCCGGCGGCCCAGGGCGCGCACCACGCTGGTGAGCGTGTAGTCGGAGACGGTGCGCATGGGGTCGCGGGTGGTGCCGCGCTCGGGGTCGTAGGCGTACACCCGGGCCTTCGCGTCGAAGGAGCGCATCAAGGTGACGGCTGCCTCCAGGAGTTGAACCTCGTCGGGGAGGCTGCCGAAGTCCGGTTCGGTGTGCAGAGCGGCGAAGCGGCGCCGGTCCGCGAACGGGAACTCGCCCCGGTGCATCCGGCCGGGGACGAAGCCCCACTGCTCGTGGAAGTTGTCCCAGTAGGCGTGGACGGCGGCGGAGGGGTGGCCCTCGTAGGGCTCGCGGGTGATCGTCGCGCCGGGCTCGTCGAGCAGCCAGGTGATGCGGTGCGGCTTGTCCCACATGGCGCCGCTGTCGACGAAGAGGCTGTCGTTGGGGGCCGTGGCCGTCCAGACCTCCGGCTCGGTCCACTCCCCTCCGTCCGCGCCGGGAAGCTCCTTGGGCCCCACCCCGGAGACGACGGCCGTACTCGTTCCGTCTCCGTTGTCGCGCAGCCAGGCGTATTCGCCGGCGGTGGCGGTGAAATCGGGCCCGGGGCTCCACCGCGGGGCATCGGAGAACGCCGTTTCGGGGAATGAGAGCACGACCGTGACGCGGCCGCGACGGTCGAATCGGCGGGGGTTCCAGGTCTGGTTGATGGCGGCCTCTATGTGGCGGCGCAGGCTTCGCTTCATGGGCGGGAGCTCCTCGGCTGGAACAGGGCGCGGCGCGGGACGAGCGGACGCGCGCCGGTGAGGGCGGGCCGGGCCGAGAAGGGTCATCGGCGTCCGGTCGCCTGCCGCCTCGTTCGGCGGCATCCACACAGTAACCCAGATTCATAGAATTAAGCAATGTGATCAAAGCGCTTGACCCTCATTAATCTTACTCATAGAGTTAGGCAATGAACGGGGTGTCTTCGCCCCCGACTCACACCACGCCGCCGGACCTCCGCGCAGGCCTGGCCGCACCGGCACACACCCCTGAGGACCCCTCTTCATGCTCTCCGCGCACCCCTGGGACCACGACCAGGCCGTCACCGCGCTCGCAGCGCCGGGCGGCACGGGCGACCGGCACCGCTGGCAGGTCGCCGACACCGGCCGCACCTTCGCCGTGCACGGCTCCCACGCCTTCCCCGGCCACCCCATGTACGACATCTACGAGACGACCGACGGCGCCCCGCCGGTCCCGGCCGCCCGCCTCGCACAGCTCCACTCGCTCATGCGGGCCCGGCTGCTGATCGCCAAGCTCGCGCGCCCCACCTTCACCGCGAACTGGACGGTGTGGGAGACGGCTCTCGTCGTCGGCGAGGGCATCGACCTTGCCACCGCCCCCGTACGCGAACGCGGCACCTGGACCTTCACCTTCGACTACGCCCTGGACACCGAACAGGAGGGCTACCGGTACGACGCACAAGGCCCCCTCCTCGAAGCGGCGTTCCAGGCCGCCGCCGACTTCTTCCACGACCACGAAGTGACCGACCCCGAGGCCAACGAGGACGGCATCCTCGGCATCGTCCTGGCCTCCTACGCCCGCCGGTACCCCCTGCCCGGCCGGGCGGCCGGAGCCCGGCCGTGACGGCCCGTCGGCGGCGGATGGACCGCACCGCCATGACCGGCTCCCTGGTGAACTGGCCGACCCGCCTCGACAGCTACGGAGGCTGCGGCACCAGCGTCTACGCCGTGTGGCCCGAGGCGGCCGACGAGCCGATGCTGGTCTGCTTCCCCGGCCTGCTGCTCCACGCCCAGCTGCAGGAAGAGCCCATCGGCGACCGCGGCCCGTGGACCGCGGTCTTCCCCGGCCTCGACGACGGCGACCCCGAGGCCGCCGAGCGCTCGACCGGCCTCCTGGCCGCCCTCCTGCTGGGCACCACGGGCGCGAGCTGGGCGCTGCGCGACCCGGACGCCGCCCCGGCCACGCCGATCACCGAGTGCTTCGCGGGCTTCTGGACCGCCGGCGAGCAGGACCTCACCGCCGCAGGCCGCGCGGTCGTCAACGCCCTCACCCAGTCCTACGGCCGCCCCCCGGTCTTCCTGACCGTCCAGGACACCTGACCACCCCCAACCCCCGACCGGAGAGACGAACATGCCCCCGCAGTCCACCCGCCCGACCCACCCCGGCGCGGCTCCCATCGTCGAACTGAGCGGCATCAGCGCCTCGTTCACCCCTCTCGAACTCGAGGGCCTCGTGCGCACCGCAGCCGAAGCCGTTTTCGGCGATCCTGACGATCTCAGCACCCGGCAGCACGAGCTGGCCGCCCGCGCCCGCGCGCTGATGGCCGAGGAGGCCGAGGAGACCGCCGACGCCGACGAGCAGTCACCGACCGCCGGCTACAGCCGGATGCTCGCCCTCCAGGAGTGGCTGCGCGTCGAGGCCGAGGCCGCCGCCGAGGAGTTCACCACGCTCCTGCGCGTCCTGCTCCCCCGCGCCGCGTACGTGGTGCTGCAGGTCCGAGGCAACGACACCTTCATGCTCGACCGCGCGGTCACCGCCCACGGGACGACCGTCCACGACTTCGACGACCCGCTCCCCGCCCTGCCCGAGGACCTGGCCCGCGCCTGGGGCAAGGACCCGCGCTTCGAGCTCAACCTCGACCACATCGTCGGCGAGCTCCAGGCCGCCGGAATCACCTTCGGCGACCTACCCGAGACAGCCCGCGACCTGGACGTCGACAACCGGCACGAGTACCTGCCCTCCATCGACCTGGCAGCCGTCGCATGACGAGATCCCCCTCACGTCCCCGGCCGTCGGCATCCGAGCCGCCTTCTTCCACCGCTTCCCCTCCGTGGGCGGCGCTTCGCCTTCCCGTTCCACCACCTTGTGAGAGGACCAACTGCTGTGACCCGCATGATCAACACCGGAAGTCACGCCCGCCGACTCCTGAGCCAGGAGGCCCGCGGCGCCATCGGGGCCGCCCTGGTCCCGCTGGAACATCAGTTCCACGAGTCCGTCGGCTGGGGCAGTCTGCCGGTCACCTGGATGCAGATCCGCCTTCCGCATCCGGAGACGGTCGATGCACACCCGGCCAGCCACGCGGTCGCGGTTGAGGACATGGACGTCCCGACCTGGGCTAACGACGGCGGGCCGAAGTTCCAGGGAGCCATGGAGGAGTACGGGCAGGCGCTGCTCGACGAATCCGCAGGTCTGGGCCCCGACTCCAGGACCGACCCGATGGGCCCGGTCGTGGGACTGCTCGCCCTCGCCGAACGGTGGGCGCTCGACCAGGGCGAGCTCATCGAGGGCGTGGACGTCCTGGACACCCCCGGAGCCAAGCAGCAACGCAACCTGACCGCGGTGCTGGCCGACGGAACGGTCCTGGCCATCACGCGCACCGCGGGTGAGCCGACGACGCACCGCTCCCAGAACCACATCTCCCGGTGCCCCCGAGGCCGCACCCTGGCCCCCGCGCTGTGGCTGATGGGACAGGGCACGGGCGTCTTCCCCTTGGAGATGCCCCCGCCGGTGCAGCGCGTCTAGAGGTGCCGCCCGGTCGGGGTGCTCCAGCGCCCCGACCCGGCGGCGGAGTCCGGGGCTTTTCTGGTGTGGGGCTTGTGCGA
>NZ_JBEOWI010000109.1:0-9222 GCF_040296005.1 Kitasatospora sp. NPDC002551
GCGCCGGCGAGCGCCTGCCGGATCACCCGCTCCTGCGACGGACCGTTCGGCGCCGTCAGACCGTTGGACGCGCCGTCCTGGTTCACCGCCGAACCGCGCACCACCGCGAGCACGGGATGCCCGTTGCGCACCGCGTCCGACAGCCGCTCGACCAGCAGCAGGCCCACGCCCTCGCCCCAGCCGGTCCCGTCCGCCGCCGCCGCGAACGGCTTGCACCGCCCGTCCGCCGCCAGACCGCGCTGGCGGGCGAAGTCGACGAAGACGGCGGGCGTCGACATCACGGTCACGCCGCCGGCCAGCGCCAGATCGCACTCACCGGCGCGCAGCGCCTGGCAGGCCAGGTGCAGCGAGACCAGCGAGGACGAGCAGGCCGTGTCGACGGTCACCGCCGGGCCCTCCAGCCCGAGCGCGTAGGCGACGCGGCCCGAGGCGACGCTCCCGACGTTGCCGTTGCCGAGGTAGCCCTCCAGCTCGTCCGGCACCCGGTTCAGGCGGGTCGCGTAGTCGTAGTAGATCGCCCCCGCGAACACGCCGGTGCGGCTGCCGCGCAGCGACTCCGGGTCGATGCCCGCGTGCTCGATGGTCTCCCAGGAGGTCTCCAGCAGCAGGCGCTGCTGCGGGTCCATCGCCAGCGCCTCGCGCGGCGAGATCCCGAAGAAGGCGGCGTCGAACTCGGCCGCGTCGTCCACGAATCCGCCGGTCCGCACATAGGTGCTGCCCGGGCGCGAGGGGTCGAGGTCGAAGATCCGGTCGATGTCCCAGCCCCGGTCGGCGGGGAAGCCGGTGAGCGCGTCGACGCCACCCGCGACCAGGTCCCACAGCTCCTGCGGGGAGGTCACGCCGCCCGGCAGCCGGCAGCCCATGCCGACGATGGCGATCGGCTCGTCCGGAGCCACCGGCACGGGCCGGGCGGACGCGCCCGCCGGGGCCGGGCCGTCGGTGAGCAGGTCGGCCAGGCGGCCGGCCAGCAGCCTGGGATTCGGGTAGTCGAAGACCAGCGTCGCGGGCAGGCGCAGGCCGACGGCGCTGCTCAGCCGGTTGCGCAGTTCGAGCCCGGTGAGCGAGTCGAAGCCCAGCTCGCGGAACGCGCGGCTCTCCTCGATGCCGTCCTCGTCGCCGTGTCCGAGCACGGCGGCGGCGTGGGTGCACACGGTCCGCACCAGCAGTTGCCGGCGCTCGGCCTCCGGCAGGCCGGCCAGCCGGGCCGTCAGCGCGCCCGACCGCGCCCTGCCGCCGGCCGCCGCGCCACGGCGGCCGGGCACCCGGGCGAGGTCGCGCAGCAGCGTGGGCACCGCGTCGGCGTCGGCGCGGCGGAGCACGGCGAGGTCCATCCGGACCGGCATGAGGACGGGCTCGGCGCGGTTGACCGCCGTCTCCAGGAGTGCGCAGCCCTGCTCGGCGGAGAGCGGCAGGACGCCGAGGCCCGTCATGCGCCGGCGGTCGGCCGTGCCGAGCCCCGCGGTCATCTCGCTGCCGTCGGCCCACCAGCCCCAGGCGAGCGAGGTCGCGGGCAGGCCGTGGGCGCGGCGGTGGCGGGCGAGGGCGTCGAGGTAGGCGTTGGCGGCGGCGTAGTTGCTCTGCCCGGGGTTGCCGATCAGGCCGGCGGCCGAGGAGAACAGGACGAAGGCGTCCAGGTCGAGATCGCGGGTGGCCAGGTGCAGGTTCCATGCGGCGTCGGCCTTGGGGCGCAGCACGGCGGCCAGCCGTTCGGGCGTCATGGCCTGGATCACCCCGTCGTCGAGCACGCCGGCCGCGTGGACGACGGCGGTGAGCGGGTGCTCGGCGGGGATCGCGGCGAGCGCCCGGGCGAGGGCCTCGCGGTCGGCCGCGTCGCAGGCCTCGATGCGCACCTCGGCGCCCCGCTCGGTGAGTTCGGCGGCCAGCTCGGCCGCGCCGGGGGCGTCCGCGCCGCGCCGGCTGAGCAGCAGCAGTCGGCGCGCGCCGCGCTCGGCCACCAGGTGGCGGGCCAGCAGAGCGCCGAGGGTGCCGGTGCCGCCGGTGATCAGGACGGTGCCTTCGGGCGCGGGTGTGAAGCCGGTGTCCTCGGGGCGGGCGGCGGCCCGGACCAGGCCGGGGACGAACCCGGTGCCGCCGCGCAGCGCGAGCTGGCTCTCGCCCGAGGCGGCCTGCGCGAGCACGGCCTCCTCGGGGGTGTCGGCGTCGGCGTCGACCAGCACGAAGCGCCCGGGGTGCTCGGCCTGCGCGGAGCGGACCAGACCCCAGACGGCGGCCGGGGCGAGGTCGGTGACCTGCTCGTCCGCGCCGGCCGCGACCGCGCCGGTGGTCAGCAGGACGAGACGGGTGTCGGCGGTCCGGGGGTCGGCCAGCCAGCGGCCCAGGAGGTCGAGGACGCGCGCGGTCAGCTCGTGCGTCCGCTCGGGTTCCGGGCCGTCGGCGGAGGGGACGCGCACGAGGACGGCCTCCGGGAGCCGGTCCCCGGAGTCGTCGAGGATGGTGGCGGCGTCGTCGAGGGCGACGGTCCGGCCGGAAGCCGGTCCGGCCGCGAACTCCGTCTCCTTCCAGCGGAGTTCGAAGAGGGAGTCGCGCAGCGGCGTGTCGGCGGTCCGCAGCAGCTCGGCGGAGACCGGCCGGACGACCACCGAGCCGATGGAGACGACCGCCCGGCCGTCCTCGTCGTGGGCGCTCAGCGAGATCGCGCCGGCCGCGCCCGCCGCCAGCCGCACGCGCAGGGCGCGGCTGTGGCGGGTGTCCAGCCGGACGGCCGTCCAGGAGAACGGCAGGCCGGCCTGGAGCGGCGCGTCCGCATCCTCCCGGACCAGCATCGGGTGCATCGCGGCGTCGAGCAGGGCCGGGTGCAGCGCGAAGCGGTCGGCGTCGGCACTGCCCTCGTCGGGGAGTTCGACCTCGGCGAACAGCTCGGTGCCGCGCCGCCAGACCTGCCGCAGGCCCTGGAACAGCGGGCCGTAGTCGAAGCCCGCCGCTGCCGCGCGCTCGTAGAGGTCGTCCGCGTCGACCGGCCGGGAGCCGGGCGGAGGCCACTGCTCGGGCGCCGCCTCGTCGGCCGGGGCCTCGGCCGGGGATTCGGGGGCGGCGGTGACCAGGCCGGTGGCGTGCCGGGTCCAGGGCCGGTCGGCGGGCGCGTTCTCGGGCCGGGAGTGGATGCCGACCGCGCGGGCGCCCGTCTCGTCCGGGTCCTCCACGGTGACCTGGATCCGCACGTCCTCGGCGTCGGAGAGCACGAGCGGGGTGTGCAGGGTGAGTTCGTCGACCACCGGGCAGCCGGCCTCGGCCCCCGCGCGGAGGGCGAGTTCGAGGAAGGCCGTGCCCGGAACGATGACCGTGCCGAGCACGGCGTGGTCGGCGAGCCACGGATGGGTGGCGGTGGAGAACCGTCCGGTCAGGACCGTCCCGGAGCCGTCGGCCAGCTCGACGGCGGCGCCCAGCACCGGGTGCTCCAGCGCCGACTGGCCCCAGCCCGCGCCGACGACGTCCGTGGGGTCGGGCTCGGCCCAGTAGCGGCGGTGCTGGAAGGCGTAGGTCGGCAGATCGACGTGCCGGCCGGCGGGGAGCAGGGTCGTCCAGTCGACGGGCAGGCCGGCGACGAAGGCGGCCGACAGCGCCGTCACCAGACGCGCGGGACCACCCTCGTTGCGGCGCAGGGTCTCCAGGACCACGGCGCCCGGGACCTCTTCGAGCTGATCCGCGACCGGGACGACCAGCCCCGGGTGCGGACTGCACTCCACGAAGGTGGTGTGCCCACCCGCGAGGGCCGCACGCACCGCCGCGTCCAGCCGAACGGTCCCGCGCAGGTTGTCGAACCAGTACGAACCCGCCAGCTGCTCCGGCGACTCGACCGCTTCGCCGGTCACCGTCGAGTACATCGCCACCCGGCCCGCCAACGGCCGAACGGAGGAGGACAGTTCGACGACCTCGTCGCGGACCGCGTCCATGTACGCCGAATGCGAGGCGTAGTCGACCGGAATCCAGCGGGCCCGGACGCCCTCGCGCTCACACCGCTCGACCACGGCGGCCAGCGCCCCGGTTTCTCCGGAGAGCACCACGCTCGACGGCCCGTTGACGGCTGCCAGCGACAACCGCTGGTCTCCGGCGACGAGTTCGGCGGCGCGCTCGGCGCCGAGGCCGACGGACAGCATCCCGCCACCCGTCACGCCCCTCAGGGTCCGGCTGCGCAGTACCACCACCCGGACGGCGTCCTCCAGGGACAGCAGCCCGGCCACATGCGCGGCGGCGATCTCGCCCTGCGAATGGCCGATCACGGCCGCCGGCCGAACCCCGCACGACTCCCACCACCGCGCCAGGCCCACCATCACCGCGAACAGCACGGGCTGCACCACGTCGACCCGCTCCAGCAGCGCACCCGAACCGTCGCGCAGCACCTCCAGCAGCGACCAGTCCGTCAGCGGATCCATCACCCCCGCACACTCTGCGATCGCAGCGGAGAACACCGGTGAGGCGTCGAGGAGTTCGGCGGCCATCCCCGCCCACTGCGAGCCCTGGCCCGGGAAGACGAACACCGCGCCCGAACCCGACACCGCAGCCGACTCACCCCCGGCGATCTCACCCAGCCGGTCCACCAGCTCGGCCATCGTCCGTCCGGCGGCGACCGCCCGGTGCTCGAACACCGCCCGGCCCGTCACCAGCGACCGGCCGACGTCCACCGGATCGGCCCCGGGATGCGCCACCGCCCACTCCCGCAACCGCTCCACCTGCTCCCGCAGCGCCGCACCCGACCGAGCCGACACCACCCACGGCACCACCCCGCCGACCGGCTCGACCGCCTCGACCGCCTCGGACGCCGCCGGAACCTCCGCCTCGGACGCCTCCTCCAGCACCACATGCGCATTGGTGCCGCTGGCGCCGAACGACGACACGGCGGCCCGGCGCGGGCGCTCCGAACGCGGCCAGGCCACCGGCTCGGTCAGCAGCCGGACGTTGCCGGTCGCCCAGTCGATCTGCGGCGAGGGGGCGTCGATGTGCAGGGTGCGCGGCAACTCCTGGTGCCGCAGCGCCATCACCGTCCTGATCACCCCCGCCACACCCGCCGCCGCCTGGGTGTGACCGATGTTCGACTTCACCGAACCGAGCCAGAGCGGCCGGTCGTCGGGACGGCCCCGCCCGTACGTCGCCAGCAGCGCCTGCGCCTCGATCGGGTCGCCCAGCGGGGTACCCGTCCCGTGCGCCTCCACCGTGTCCACGTCGCGTGCGGCCAGCCCGGCGGCCTCCAGGGCCGCCCGGATCACCCGTTCCTGCGACGGACCGTTCGGCGCCGTCAGCCCGTTGGACGCGCCGTCCTGGTTCACCGCCGAGCCGCGCACCACGGCGAGGACGGGGTGTCCGTTGCGGATCGCGTCCGACACGCGCTCGACCACCAGCAGGCCCGCCCCGTCCGCGGGGCTGAAGCCGTCGGCCGCCGCCGAGAACGGCTTGCAGCGGCCGTCCGGGGCGAGGCCGCGCTGCCGGCTGAAGTTGACGAAGGTCTCCGGGGTGCACATCACGGTGGCGCCTCCGGCGAGCGCGAGGTCGCACTCCCCCGCGCGCAGCGCGCCGACCGCCAGGTGCAGCGCGACCAGCGCGGAGGAGCACGCCGTGTCCACCGTCACCGCCGGCCCCTCCAGCCCGAGGACGTAGGACACCCGGCCGGCGAGCAGGCTGGCGGCGTTGGCCATGCCCAGCGTGCCGTCCCGCCCCTTCGCCGTCCGGGCGAGGAGGGTGGTGTAGTCGAGCCAGTTGATCCCGGTGTACACCCCGGTGCGGCTGCCGCGCAGGGTGCTCGGGTCGATGCCGGCCCGCTCGACGGCCTCCCAGGAGATCTCCAGCAGCAGGCGCTGCTGCGGGTCCATCGCCAGCGCCTCGCGCGGCGAGATCCCGAAGAACCCGGCGTCGAAGTCGGCGGCGTCGTGGAGGAACCCGCCCTCGCGGACGTACGCCGTGCCGGGGGCGTCCGGGTCGGGGTCGTACAGGGCCTCCAGGTCCCAGCCCCGGTCGGTCGGGAAGGCGCCGATCGCGTCGCCGCCGCCCGCCACGAACTCCCACAGCTGCTCCGGCGTCGACAGCCCGCCCGGGAAGCGACAGGCCATGCCCACGATCGCGATCGGCTCGCGGCCCCGCTCCTCCAGCTCCCGGACCCGCCGGTGCGCGTCCCGCGCGTCGGCGACGGCCCGCTTGAGGTAGGACCGCAGCTTCTCTTCCGACTCGGCCACGTCTACTCCGACTCCTCGATCGAACGGTCGTTGTCGCTGGTCTGGTGCTGGTGCCGGTCCCACGGTGGGCCCGGGTGGGTCCGCGGCATCACTCGAACCCCTGGTCGACGAGGGAGAACAGCTCGTCGTCGCTGGCGGACCCGAGGTCGTCCTCGTCGGTTCCGTCGGCCCCGTCGTCGGGTGCCCCGCACAACGCCAGCAGCTCGCGCAGGCGTTCGGCGATCCGGTCGCGGGCCCCGTCCTCGGCCAGGACCGCCGGCAGCGCCTCGTGCAGCCGGTCCAGGTCGGCGAGCACCGGTGTGGCCCCGGAGGACTCCTCGGCGAGGCGCGCCAGCACGTGGCGGGCCAGGCTCACCGGGTTCGGGAAGTCGAACACCAGCGTCGAGCGCAGGTGCACGCCGGTGGCGCGCACCAGGCGCTTCCGCAGTTCGACCGCCATCAGCGAGTCGAAGCCGACCTCCTTGAACGCCCGCTCGGGCCCGACCTCGTCGGCGCCCGGGTGTCCGAGCACGGCTGCCGCCACGGTCCGTACGAGCGTGACCAGTTCGCGCTCGCGCTCCTCCTCGGACAGCGCCGCCAGCCGCCGTCGCAGGGCGTCGGCCCCCTGGGTCCCGGGCGTATCGGCGCCGGCGGCCGCACGGCGGACCTCCGGGGTGCGGAGCAGGTGCCGCAGCGGACCGCGCACGGCCTCCGGGCGGGTGCGCAGGGCCGCGCGGTCGGGCCGGGCGAGCACCAGGCCCGGTCCGGCCGCACGCAGCGCCTCGTCGAACAGCACGAGCGCCTCGGCCTCCGTCAACTCCAGCAGTCCTTCCTGGAGTTCGGCCTCGGCTCCGCCGGCTCCGGTGGGGCCCCAGGCGAGCGCGGCGGCGGGCAGGCCGTCGGCGTGCCGGGCGGCCGCCAGCGCTTCGGCGAAGGCGACCGCCGCGGCGGTCGCGGGTGCTTCGGGGGCGCCGGTCAGCCCGCTCGCCGGGGAGAGCGTCACGAGTGACGCGCCCGGATGCGCGGCAAGGAGCCCGGAGAGGGCCAGGCTCGCCTCGACGTCCGGCTCCGCGTCGTCGCGGGCCGCACCGGCCACCGCGAGCAGCACGCCGGCCACCGGGTGCCCGGCGGTGGCCGCGTCCAGCGCGGCACGCAGCCCGTCGTGGTCGCCGGGCGTCCAGGTGACGACCTCGGCCTCGGCGCCCGCCCCGGCCAGCCGGTCCGCCAGCCGGTGCACGGCACCGATGCCCGCGTCGCCGCCCGGCAGCAGGACCAGGCGACCGACACCGTGGGCCGCGACCAGGTGTCCGGCCAGCGCGCCGGCCAGCGGGCCGTCCGCGCCGCCGATCAGCACCGTGCCGCCGCCCGCGCCCCACGGCTCGGCCGGGGCCGCGCGGTCGGCCGCCACTGCCCTGGCCAGCGAGGGGGCGAGCAGCCGTCCGCCGCGCACGGCGAGCCTCGGTTCGCCGGCGGCCACCAGCGTGGGCAGTGCGGCGGCGGAGGCCGGGTCGGCGTCCAGGTCGGCCAGCAGGATCCGGTCCGGGTGCGCGGCCTGGAGCGCGCACACCGCGCCCCAGACAGCCGCCCGGGCCGGGTCGGGCACCCGGTCCCCGTCCGTGGTGAGGACGGCCTGCCGGGTCACCAGCAGGAGCCTGCTGTCGGTCAGCCCCGGTTCGGTGGCCCAGGCCGCGACCTGGGCCTCCGCGAGCGGGATCCGGGGGAATGCCGCGGCGGTCGGCTCGGCGTCCGGGGCGGCGTCCGGGTCCAGGTCGGTCGCGGCGAGCACGACGGTGTCGGGTGCCGGCGAGCCGGCCGCGACGGCGGCGGCGAGGGCCGCCACATCCGCGTACCGGGCCGCCGGGTCGAAGTCGTCGAGGGCGCCGAGGGTGTCGAGGGTGTCCGCCGCGCCGAGCACGGCGAGACGTCCGGGCACAGCACGGCCCGGCGCGTCCTCGCCCCGGGCCGACCAGGTCAGTCGGAGGAGCGCGTCCCGGTGCGCACCGCCGGCCGCGCGCAACTGCTCGGCGGAGACCGGGCGCACGGTCAGCGACTCGACCACCGCGACCGGACGGCCCGCCGCGTCCGCGACGCGCATCGACACCGCGCCCTCCCCGCCCGGGGTCAGCCGGACCCGCAGGCCGACCGGACCCGTGCCGGAGAAGCGGACACCGTGCCAGGAGAAGGCGACCCGGACGTCCTCGTCCTCGCCGGCGCCCGCACGGAGCGCCTGGACCCCCGCGTCCAGCAGCGCCGGGTGCACGGCGAAGGCGGCCGCCTCGCGCTCGTGCTCGGCGGGGAGCGCGACCTCGGCGAACAGGTCGTCGCCGCGCCGCCAGGCGGCCCGCAGGCCCCGGAAGGCGGAGCCGTAGTCGACCCCGGAGACCGCCAGGCGCTCGTAGAAGTCGTCCACGTCCAGCGGCGCGGCACCGGGCGGCGGCCAGCTCGCCCACTCGGGGCCGGCGCCGTCGACGTCCGTGCCCTCGACCAGCGTGCCTTCCGCGTGCCGGGTCCAGGGCTGGTCGGCGGGCGCGTGCTCGGGCCGGGAGTGGATGCCGATCGCGCGGGCCCCGGACTCGTCCGGCGCGCCCACGACCACCTGGATCCGCGGCGCCTCGGAGTCGGGCAGGACGAGCGGGGTGTGCAGGGTCAGCTCCTCGACGGTGGGACGGCCCACCTCGCCGCCCGCCCAGGCCGCCAGCTCGACGAAGAGCGTCCCCGGCACGATCGCCGTACCCAGGACGACGTGGTCGGCGAGCCACGGGTGAGCCGCGGCGGAGAGACGACCCGTGAACAGCACGGTGCCGTCGTGGGCCGAACTGACCGCCGCGCCCAGCAGCGGGTGCCCGGCCGGGGCCAGCCCGAGCCCGGCCGGGTCGCCGGCCCGGACGCCCTGGTCCAGCCAGTAGCGGCGGTGCTGGAAGGCGTAGGTCGGCAGATCGACGTGCCGGCCGGCGGGGAGCAGGGTCGTCCAGTCGACGGGCAGGCCGGCGACGAAGGCGGCCGACAGCGCCGTCACCAGACGCGCGGGACCACCCTCGTTGCGGCGCAGGGTCTCCAGGAC
>NZ_JBEOWI010000110.1:0-9061 GCF_040296005.1 Kitasatospora sp. NPDC002551
CCGGGCCGCGCCCGGCCCCCACCTCGCGGTCACAGGTAGGCGCTGACCATCTGCGCGAACTCGTCCGGCCCGATGACGGGGATGCCCAGCTGCTTCGCCTTCTCCTTCTTCGAGCCGGCCTTGTCTCCGGCGACGACCAGGCTGGTGCTCTTCTTCGAGACGCTGGACCCAGACCGGCCTCCCGCCTTCTCGATCAGCTCGTTCATTCCGGTGCGCGACAGCGGTTCGAGGCGCCCGGTCATGGCCCCCGTCACCACGATCGTCTTCCCGGCCAGCGGCAGGCCCGCGCCCACGTCCTGGCTGGAGTCGGAGGAGCCGGTCGCCAGGGCGCTGTCCTTGGGCTCGCCGAGGTTGACGCCCGCTGCCGCGAGCTTGGCGATCACCGGCTCCAGCTCCGCCAGCTCGGCCAGCATCCAGGCCGACTTCTCCGCGCCGATCCCCTCCACCTGGCGCAGCTCGGCGGCCGACGCCGCCTGGATGGCCGCCATGGTGCCGAAGAACTCAGCGATCCGCCGGGACATGCTCCGTCCGGTCCCCCGGACCCCCAGGGCGCACAGCACCCGGGCGAGGGGCCGCTGCTTCGCCGCGGCGATGCGGTCCAGGATCTTGGCAGCGGTCTTCTCGCTGCCGGTCGCCTCGGTGAGCTGGCCGAGCGTGAGGGTGAACAGGTCGGCGACATCCTGGACCGCCTCCTGCGCGACCAGCTGCGCCACGACCTTCGGTCCGATGCCCTGGATGTCGAGGACGTCGCGCTGTACGGCGTAGGTGATGGACGCCGCGAGGTTGCACGCGCGGCCCTTCAGACACCTCCAGCGCTCCTGGCTCTTGTCGATCTCGCCTCCGCAGCCCGGGCAGACCGTGGGCAGCTCGATCGGCGTCTCCTGACCGGTACGCGCCGAGGTGATGGGAGCGAGGATCTGCGGGATCACATCGCCGGCCCTGCGGAGTACGACGCGGTCGCCGATACGCAGCCCCAGCCTGGCGATCATGCCGGGGTTATGGAGGGTGGCGAACTGCACCCTCACGCCCTCGATCTCGACCGGCTCGACCTCGCCTCGCGGCGCGATGTTGCCCGTACGCCCCGTGGTCCAGGTGACGGCGGTGAGCGTCGAAATTACCTCCAACGCGGGCAACTTGAACGCGACCGCCCACCGAGGCGCGCGCGATCCTGAGCCCGCGACGGCCTGGTCCTGCGGATGGTCGGCCTTGACGACGATGCCGTCGATCCCGACCGGCAGGTCTGCTCGCTGCGCGGCCACCTTCTCGACGTACGCCTGGATATCCGCGATGAGCGGCGAGGTCAGCGTGCCGACCGGGGTGTCGTCCACGGTCTGGACCCCGAGGCTGCCCAGGGCCTTCATCAGCTCGGTGTGGGTCATCTCCTCGTGGATCACTCGGTCCGTCCCGCCGTCGGCGGCTGGCAGAAGCCCGTATCCGTAGAAGCTGAGGGGGATGGTGTACTTCCGGCCGGTCGCGCGGAGCGAGCCCGAGGCGGCGTTGCGGGGGTTGGAGAAGGGGTCCTCGCCGTGGGCCACGCGGATACGGTTCGCCTCCTCGAAGCGGGACTGGAGCAGGACCACTTCACCGCGGACCTCGACCGAGACCGGCGTGTCCAGCTCGACCGGCAGGCCGTCGATGGTGCCGATGGCGTGGGAGACGTCCTCCCCGGTGGTGCCGGTGCCCCGGGTGACGAGCTGGACGAGCTTGCCCTCGTGGTAGTGCGCCGCGACCGCCAGACCGTCGATCTTCGGGCCCGCGTGGAGCCCGCGCGGCTCGCTGCCCAGCCGCTTGCCCAGGGACTGGACCCAGCGGGCCAGTTCCCCGGCGTCGAAGACGTTGTCGAGGGAGAGCATGGGGGTCGCGTGCACGACCGATCCCTCGGGCAGCGCCCCGGCGGCCACCAGGGTGGTGGGTGACTCGGCCGCGCGCTGGTCCGGATGTTCCTGCTCGAAGGAGGCGATGGCGCTCATGAGGCGGTCGTAGGAGGCGTCGTCCATCTGCGAGTCGCCGCCGCCGTAGTACGCGGCCGCGGCGCTGCGGGCCTGGTCCAGGGCGCGGAGGTAGGAGTCCTCGTCGGTGATGGGGGCCAAGGTGTTCGGCACGTTCTTGTCCTTCTTGCCGGTGGTGGCTGACGACCGCTCCTCCGTCGGAGCGGTGCTGCCCGGCTCTACTGCGGGCGCGCGGTGGAGCCGGGAATGGATGGTGAGGGCCGCATCGAGCGACACGTTAAAACCATACACATACTCATGGAGTTAAGCAACTTTGGTCTGATGTCGAATCCTTCGCGCGCCCGAAGTGGGGTGGCCGAGCCGCGGCGAACTTCCGCAGGTCTCCTCGTGTCCGCGCGCAGCGGCCTCCCCGGGCCGCCGGCCTGGCGCTGGCCGGCGGCAACGGAGGTTGGCAGCGGGGCGGGCCGGGGAGCGCGGTGCAGACATCGGCGACCGCTGGAAGGCCGCCGGCGACTCATCCCTGGGCCTCGTCAGGCGACCGGTCGGCGATCTGGCTTTCAGTGCTGGTTCCCGCCCCGCTGCTCAAGGACTTCCAGCGAGCGGAGGACCGTGACGTCGTGGTCGGCCAGCACCTGCGCGTACGCGCCGCTGTCGCGCACGTAGCGGTTGATCTCAGGATCGTCGATGGAATGGGCGGTCCAGCAGAGCATGTGGTTGCGGCCCGAGGTCCGCTCGTCGGAGCAGATCTTGCGTGCGTCCGCTTCGCTCACCCGCCAGAGCACCCGCCGGTGGGTGGTGCTTGTGTTCCTGGAGGCGATGAAGACCACCACTTGCGCGGTCATGCGGAGTTCCGATCATGTGCGGACGCCCTGCGCGGCTCCGGCCGGCGCGGCGGTGTGGGAAGAGTGCTGTCAACCTCGGCGCACCAGCCGGATACCGGTGTGCCGGCTGCCCGAAGGCGACGGGCTCGCGTACCTCTGCGCCGTCCACGGACGGACCGTCTCTGTGCCTACGGTGGGGGCGTGACCTCGAAGGCGCCGCTGGAGAGGTCCACGGTGAGGTTCGCGTTGAGCTGCGGCCGGTCGAAGCGGGAGTAGACCCCAAGGAGGTCCCGGAACCGGCCCTCCAACGCGGTGGCCGCGTCGTCGTGCTGCTCCGGGCCCTCGTACCGCCATGCCTGACCATCCGCCAGGAGCCATACCTCCTCGTCCCAGTACATGCCGTCCGGGGCGTCCGAGTAGGTCACGAACTCGATGCTGGTCGCCCTGGTGCCGGCCTGGTCGGGGCAGCGGGCACACATGGCCCGCAACACCTGGAGCAGCTCCTGCTCGACCCGTTCGTGCGCAGCGTCACGCAGCCAACTACCGAGCTCGTACAGCTCGTCTCGGCTCAACTGCGGCAGCAGCGGCTCAAGCTGCTCCTTGGTGAGCATCGCCCGGGTGAGCGGGATGCGGCACTCCGGTGCGGCGCCCGACGGCCGGGCGGGAGCAGGGGGCCGAGGCCGGTTGAAGCAGTAGTGGCACTCCTTGCCGTCGCCGTTCTCGGCGCGATTGTCATCCATGATCGTTTCCTGGCAACGGGTGCAGCGCTGGGATCCCCCGCACGTGGTGCAGTCCTGGTTTCCGTCGCAGTCCGCACACGTGGAGCATGTCCAGCACCCCTCGTTCCCGTCGCAGTCCGGGCATCGCGTCACGGCCGAGGCGGGATCGGGTTCACCTGCGGGACACGGGGGTGCGGCGTCGCGGGGGACGTCGACTGCGATCTCCTTGGTGGGGGTCATCGGTCTACCTCTCGGAGCGATGGCCGGGGCCGTGCGGCGTGCACGGCCCCGGGGTGTTGGTTCAGGCGGGCAGCGGCACGAAGAGGACGGGGCTCGGCGTCCCGTACGGCTGCTCGTCATCGCCGATCTCGATCAGGGCGTCCGCCACGAACGTCCGATCGAAGTCGGGGGCCTCGACCGCGAGGTGGGGGCCGTAGTGGAGCGTCGCGCCGTAGGTGCTCCACGCCGGCCCGTCGTCGTAGTCGTTGGTCACGATGATCGTGACCGCGCTCGGCAGCGGGTGCTCTGGGCGGTCCGCGAAGAACTCGATCAGAGCGTCGCGGAGGTCCACGCGCAGCTCCTCCGGAACCTGGGGGTACACATCGTGAGCGGGGCCCCGGGGAGCGGGAAAGGCGGCGCGCAGCGCGGCGACGAGCTCCGCCGGAAGGACCTGAAGGGTCGTGGCGCCGAGGTTCGGCCCTTGGGCCTTGGGTGCGGTCGCCAAGGCGCTGAAGGCGCGCTTCAGGTCGTCTTCGGCGGCGCGGAGTACGGCGTCCTGGGCGCAACGCTCGGAGTCGGACAGGGCCTTGGGCATCGTTGGGCTCCAAGTCGGGTGAGGTGCTGCGGCAGGCGCGCAGCGGCTGACGGTGCAGCGGGGCCGTGCTGGTGTCGCCGACCGCCCGGAGCGCTGCCCGGCGGTCGGCGGAGGGGGCTGCGAATAGCGGCGTTGCAGGTCTGACGGGTGCTGTTTACCGAGTCCGCTGTTGCGCGGCCCGAGCCCGCAGCTCGGCGATGAGCCTGTCACGCCCGGGCCACCAGGACGCGAAGAAGGCCTCGGTGTTGGACTTGAGCTGCGCCTTGAGCTGGTCGGTCAGGCTCTCCGTCCAGATTTGCGCCGCGTCGGCGAGCCAGTCGATGGCCGGACCGGAGTTCGCCACCTCGCTCGCGTACCCGTCCTTGAGGAAGGCGGCATACACGCGCACTCGGCGAGTGACCGGCAGCTGGTACGTGCTGCCGTTGTCCAAGGACACCTCGGTCGCCACGAAGGCAATCCGCTTGATCGCGGTGACTGTGCCTTCGGCGATGTAGTCCTGAACGGGGTGGTCGCCGTACACCTGGAAGCTCACGGGGTATCCCGGGGCGAGGGCGGACGCGGTGGTGGCTATGTAGGACACGACACTCCTGATGGGAAGGGGGCCAGATTGGCGAGCGGCTTGCCCGGCTGACAGAAACCATACGCATTCTCATGGAGTTAAGCAACGTGCTTCGGGTAGGGCGACGCCTCCAGCGCAATGACGGTGCGCGATCGCTCGGCCCGTGTACGGCCCACAGGTAGGACGTATCGGAAGTTGCCGGGGTGGCGTACCGAGCGGGCTCCGAGGTGCTCCAGGGCCCTCGGTAGCCACTGCGCCGGGGATTCGCCGGCCGTGCGAGGCGGCGCTCCGAGAGCGGCCAGCCGGCTTTCCACCCCTGCGGCTCCAGGCTCGGGTTCGCGGCCGGTCAGCTTGGCCCGGGACCGAGCCGTCAGGACGGTGCCGTCCGGCAGCAGCGTGAGCGTTCGGGCCGTCCCGCGCCCGGTGAACCGGAAGTTGCAGCTCTGGTACACGATGCCCAGGTGCCCGTTGGAAATGATCATCTCTCCGCTCGGGGTACGCCGTGACCTGGGCACCGGGTCGGAGAAGCTCACCACCCCCCGGATGCCGCGCTCGGCGGCCTTCTTCATCGCGGCCGCGATGAAGAAGCTCTCGCCGTTGGCGGCCACGTCGTCGGTGAGCGCCAGGCGCGAGATCTCCGCGCTCTCGTAGTACGGCTCCAAGTGGGGAAAAGCCCTGGTGAGAACACGTTCGTTCATGGGACAGCCCAGCACGAGAACGCCGACCAGGGCGGCGCCTTCGGGACCGGGGCCTTCCTCGCCCTGCGGCGGCTCGCGGTCCCACAGTCCGTAGCGGTGGAGGGCCGAGGGCCAGCCGGCCAGGTAGTGGTGGTGCTCGATGAAGGACCGGGCGAGCGCCTCGGGAATCTCGGTGACGCTGTACCGCTCGCGCCGGAAGCCGCCGTCGCTCACGTGCCGCCAGCTGGGCAGGCCGTACCTCCAGCGCTGGGTCCAGCCCTGCGGCCGGCCGGTGAGGATGCCGCGCATCTCCGCCGGGGTGGGCGTCACGCCGCGCACGCCGGCACCCCCGCGTCCTGCAGCCGATCCATCAGGTGGTTCCTCCACCAGAGCGCGTACGACATGCAGTTGCTCTCCGTCTTGTGGGTGGGGCTGCAGCCGCGCTCCCTGCGGCCGGCCGAGCTCCAGGCCATCGAGTCGGCCGACGCCAGCGAGCGGGACAGCGTCAGGCCCTGGATCTTGAAGCCGAAGGCGTGCAGCGGCACCAGCGGCGCCCCTTCGCCGCCGAGGCGGGCGAGCTCGTCCAGGAGGAGGGAGGCGCGCCAGTGGTTCTGGCGTCGGCACATGCTGCCGACGCCCACCAGCGGCTCGGCCAGGAGGTCGATGCCGGCGTCGGCGTACATCTCGGCGCAGCGGAGGTAGTGGGGGCGCAGCCAGCCCTGCAGGACCGGGATGACGCGGGTCTTGATGCCCAGGGAGCGCAGTTCGACGACGGAGTCGACGGTGCGCCTGAGGTGCTCGTCGATGGTGAGGCCGGTCTTGGGCAGCATCCAGGGCTCGCAGACCCAGTCCATGGGACTGCACCACTCGAGGTTGCCGATCTCGTCGTGGTAGCGGTTGACGGCGGTGGCGTACTGCCGGGCGGTGGTCTTCCACTGGCCGTAGAGGTCGACTTCGCTGAACGCGCCGCTGTCCAGGGCCCAGGGGCCGGCGGCCCGGGGCAGGGACTTGCGGTTCATCAGCCGCCGGTTGGAGACGAACAGGGGGAAGTCGAGGTGCTCCATCCATGCGGGCTGGTGGACGCCCAGGTGGAACCTGACGGGGGTCGGGGTGACGGCGGGGGCGGTCATGGCAGGAACCGTTCGTCGGGTGTCGGATGCTCGGGCCAGGGCGCGAGCAGGGTCGGGTCGTCGGCTTCCTCGCGGGCCCGGTCCTGGGCCTCGGCGGCGCGGACGCGGCCGGTGTGGAACCGGTCGGCTGCGTGCCCGCTCGGCCGGATGCACCGCTGCTCGGCCTTGACCGAGCAGCGCGGGCAGGGCAGGGAGCCGGGGCAGGTGAAGGTGTCCACCAGCCAGTCGCAGGTCGGGCAGGGGGCGCCGCTCACCGGCCGCCCGGCCCGGTCGACCAGGGCGCCGGCGGCGAGCAGCTGCTCGTACTCGAATCGGTAGACCGGAGCCGGGAACGGCTGGTGCACACCGGCGACGGCGCTCGGCCGGGAGAGCTCAGTGGCCACCGGGGTCCGCCGAGCGACGGTAGGCGGCGGCCAGGACCTCGTCGGCCAGCTCCGCAGGGGGCGCCGCGTAGGCGAGCAGGGCCTCTCCCGCCGCGGACTCCACGACCGACAGCGCCGGGTGACGGGGCGCCGCCCGTTCGAGGGCCTTGTGGAGCGAGCGGGTGTCGATGAGCAGCACCCGGCCGGGGCTGCCGGGTTCGTTGGCCAGCCGCGAGAGGGCGATGCTGCCGGGCGTCGGTGCGCAGCGGCGAGCGACGTAGTCGAGACAGGCGTACGCCAGGACGGCGGCGGGAGCGAGCCGTCCGGCCCCTCGGTTCACGCTGAGCACGTGAGTGCGGTCCCCGCGGTGATGCTCCCCCGGGGCGGCAGTGGAGAGCAGGTTGAGGTCGCGGAACGGGTTGGTGAGGATGTCCTCGAGGCCGGCGCGCGGCTGGTCGGGGGAAGCGACCTGCGGGGCGTACATCGTCGCGATGCAGGCGATGTCGCGGCCGACGGTGTCGTCCGCCGGCGTCTTCCAGCCGCTGCGCTCGGCTGCTCCGCGGACGTGGGTGCGCAGCTCGGCGCGGGTGAAGGTGGAGAGTCCGGCGCGCGCGAACAGGTAGTGCCAGGTCGGGACGAGGCAGGGTGCGCCGTTGAGCAGCCACCAGTGGAGCAGCCACAGGGTTGCCGGCTCTTCCAGGTAGGGGTCGGCGCCGGCTTCGTCGAGCAGCCAGTGGCCGCGGGCGGTCGGCGTCACCGCTCCGCTTCCTGCGGCGTCCTCTTCGACGAGGCCGAAGGCGCCGGCCCAGAACCGCATGCTCGCCACCATGCTGGAGCCGACGCCGAGGACGACGGGTGCGTCGGGGTGGCGGAAGACCAGCGGGTCGTCCTGGACGGCGTGGTGGACCTTCAGGAGCCATCCCTGCCTCGGGGGGTAGGTCCGGTGGCGGCCGAACGCCGGTACGCAGCCGGCCAGCGGCGGGTGATCCGTCATCGGGACGGGGTTCTCCTTGTCGTGGACGGTGCCCTGCCGCTCGGCGGCAGGGCACCCGGATGGTCGGGGTTCAGGCCGGGACCTCGGAGCGGGCGAACGTCCTGGGGCCGGAGGGCCAGACGGCGCTCACCTGCTGGCGGTGCAGCAGCTCGGTGAGGTCCTTGTCGGGAGCCGAGGGGAGCAGCAGGACCCGGCGCGGCTCCGCGTCGAAGTAGCGGGCCAGGTCGTGCAGTTCTCCGATGGCTTCCCGCACGACAGGGCGAGCTGCTGTCGCGCGGGCCACCACGAGCTCGTTGCGGGTGAGGTCGTACAGGTCGACGTGGAGTTCGGTGAAGGCCCCGGCCACCTTGACTCGGAAGCTGGACAGCTTCGCCTGGTACGCCCACCGGGCGTAGCTCTCGTAGGCCCGCAGCAGCTTGCCTGCGGCCTCCTCGGCCGGGCTGGGATAGGCGGCTCTCATGACGGTGCCGGGGCCGAGCTGACGGACGGTGTTCTGTTCCGCGATGGGGTCGGCGGTGCCCAGGCCTGTCGGGGCGCCGTTCAGCGGCAGCAGCCGGAAGACGATGGCCCGTCGGACCTGCTGGGGCCGCCGTGCGTCGAAGGGAGCATCGGCGTAGATGACCGGCATCTCAGGGTCCAGCCGATACTGGCCCAGGTACTGGGCGGGTCGTCCGTGGAGCTGGAGGAACACGCGCAGTGCCCGGCCGTCCTGCTCGTGTTCGACGACGGAGCGGTTTCCCTGCGAGAGCGTCTGGTCGGTGCCGTCGAGTCCGCCCTCCCCGCCGAAGTGCAGATGAGTGCCGGTCCAACCATCGAGGCAACTGGCTTCGGCGTCCGGTGTGATGAACAGGTGGACGTTCGGGCTCTGCTTCGACGGGCTGATGCGGGAGTGGATGCGGCCGCCGAAGCGGGCGTGGAGGTCGGCGCGGTCGATGTGCTCGCCGGGGATGAGGTCCCAGGACACGGGTCTCCTTGTTGCGGGCTGTGCTGGAGGTGGAGTTTCGCGGAACGGCGCCGCCGGGCTGTCCGCCCGGCG
>NZ_JBEOWI010000111.1:0-8866 GCF_040296005.1 Kitasatospora sp. NPDC002551
GGCCTGAGCGCGCAGCGACGCGGCGCTGCGCGCGGACACCACCAGCGGCACCACCCCCGAACCCGGCAGCACGGACGGGTACTCCTCGACGGCGGGCTCGTCCCGGCCCTCCGGCGCCTCCTCGTCGGGGACCTCCGCCGGAGCCTCCTCGATGATCGTGTGGGCGTTGGTGCCGCTCGCGCCGAAGGAGGAGATGCCGGCCCGCCGGGGCTCCTCGCCCTGCGGCCACGGCTGCTCCTGCGTCAGCAGCCGCACCGCGCCGGACTCCCAGTCCACCTTCCGCGAGGGCTCCTCCACGTGCAGGGTGCGCGGCAGCACACCGTTGCGCATCGCCATCACCGTCTTGATGACCCCGGCCACGCCGGAGGCCGCCGCCGCGTGCCCGAGGTTGGACTTCAGCGAACCCAGCCACAGCGGCCGCTCGGCGGGCCGCCCCTGGCCGTACGTCGCCAGCAGGGCGCCGGCCTCGATCGGGTCGCCCAGCGTCGTCGCCGTGCCGTGCGCCTCGACGAGGTCGACCTGCTCGGGCTTGAGCCGGGCGTTGGCCAGCGCGGCCCGGATCACCCGCTGCTGGGCGGGGCCGTTCGGCGCGGTCAGGCCGTTGCTGGCGCCGTCCTGGTTGATCGCGCTGCCCCGGACGACCGCGAGCACCGGGTGCCCGTTGCGCCGCGCGTCCGACAGCCGCTCCAGCAGCAGCACGCCGACGCCCTCCGCCCACACGGTGCCGTCCGCCGTCTCGGAGAACGCCCGGCAGCGGGCGGTCGGGGACAGCGCCCGCTGCCGGCTGTACTCGATGAACCCGGTCGGGGTGGCCATCACCGTCGTGCCGCCGGTCAGCGCCAGCGAGGACTCGCCCCTGCGCAGCGACTGGCAGGCCAGGTGCAGGGCCACCAGCGAGGAGGAGCAGGCGGTGTCGACGGTGAGGGCCGGCCCCTCCAGGCCGAGGGTGTACGCGACCCGGCCGGACAGGATGGCGCCGGAGGCGCCCAGCGACATCTGCCCTTCCAGCCCCTCGGGGAGCTCGGTGACGTTGCTGCCGTAGTCGAAGTCGGTGGCGCCGACGAACACGCCCGTCCGCGAGCCGCGCAGCGAGCCGGGCGTGACCCCGGCGCGCTCCAGCGTCTCCCAGGCGACCTCCAGCAGCAGCCGCTGCTGCGGGTTCATCGACAGCGCCTCGCGCGGCGAGATGCCGAAGAACGGGGCGTCGAAGCGGTCGACGCCGTCGAGGAAGCCGCCCTCGCGGACGTAGGTGCGGCCCTTGCGGTCCGGGTCCGGGTCGTAGAGCGCGTCGAGGTCCCAGCCCCGGTCGGTGGGGAACGGCGTGATCGCGTCCCGGCCCTCGGCGACGAGCGCCCACAGGTCCTCGGGGGTCCGGACGCCGCCCGGGAAGCGGCAGCCCATCGCCACCACGGCGATCGGCTCGTGCTCCTTCTCCTGGAGCTCGTCGAGGCGCTGACGGGCCACGCGCAGGTTGGCGGTCGCCCGCTTGAGGTAGTCGCGAAGCTTCGCTTCGTTCTCCATCACTCGTCAGCTCCTCGAAGACCGTGGGACGGAAAGGCCGTGGGTGGGTGTGCGGTGGTTCATGCGATGTCGTCGAGTTCGAGGTCCAGCAGGTCGAACATCTCCTCGTCGGTGGCCGCGTCGAGGTCGTCGACGGAGCCGCGCTGGTCGCCGGGGCCGGACCAGGTGCGCAGCAGGGACTGCAGACGCTCGGCCACCGCGGCGCGGGCCTCCTCGTCCGGGTCCAGCGCCGCCAGGGAGGCCTCCAGCCGGTCGAGTTCGGCGAGGACGGGCCCGGCGGGCGAGCCGCCGTCGGGCAGCAGTTCGGCGCCGAGGTAGGAGGCGAGCGCGGCGGCGGTGGGGTGGTCGAAGACCAGCGTGACCGGCAGCCGCAGCCCGGTCGCCACGCCCAGGCGGTTGCGCAGCTCCACCGCGGTGAGCGAGTCGAAGCCCAGCTCCTTGAAGGCCCGCTCGGCCTCGACGGCGGTGGAGTTGGGGTGGCCGAGGACGACGGCGGCCAGCGACCTGACCAGGTCGAGCAGCACCCGCTGCCGGTCCGCGCCGTCCAGCTGGGCGAGGCGGCGCAGCAGGGCCTCGGAGTCGTCCTGCCCCTCGCCCTGCGGGCCCGGCGCGGCGGCGAGGGCCTCCCGGGCCTGCGGCAGGTCGCGCAGCAGGGGCAGCGGCCGGCCGGCGGCGAGCGCGGGCGCGAACCGCGCCCAGTCGAGGTCGGCGACCACCTGGCACGGCTCGCCGCCGCCCACCGCCCGCAGCAGCGCGTCGCCGGCCCGGTCGCCGGCCATCGGGGCCGCGCCGCGGCGCCGCAGCTGGTCCGCCACCGCCGCGTCGACCATCCCGCCGTCGGCGAGCGCGCTCCAGGCCACCGAGGTGGCGGCCAGCCCGTCCGCGTGGCGCTGGTGCGCGAGCGCGTCCAGGACGGCGTTCGCCGCGGCGTAGCTGCCCTGGCCGGCGGCGCCCACGGTGCCGGCGATGGAGGAGAAGAGCACGAACGCGGACAGGTCGCAGTCCTTGGTGAGCTCGTGCAGGTTCAGCGCCCCGGTCACCTTGGGCCGCAGGGTGCGCTCGGCCTGCTCGGCGGTCAGGGTGTCGAGCACGCCGTCGTCGAGCACGCCCGCGGCGTGCACCACCGCGGTCAGCGGCAGGTCGCGCGGCAGGGAGTCCAGCAGGCCGGCGAGCGCGGCGCGGTCCGCGACGTCGCAGGCCGCGAGCGTGACCCGGACGCCGGCGGCGGTGAGTTCGGCCGCCAGCTCCTCGGCGCCCGGAGCGGCGGAACCGCGCCGGCCGGTCAGCACCAGGTGCTCGGCGCCCTCCCGGGCCAGCCGGCGGGCCACCGCGGCGCCCGCGCCGCCCGTCCCGCCGGTGATCAGGACGGTGCCGCTCGGCCGCCAGCCGGCCGCGGGGGCCGGGGCGCCGGCGCGCAGCAGGCGGCGGGCGAACACGCCCGCGCCGCGCACCGCGAGCTGGTCCTCGGCGCCGTCGCCGTCCGGGCCGGCCGGAGCGGCCAGTACGGCGGCGAGCCGGGCGAGCGCCCGCTCGTCGAGGACGGCCGGCAGGTCGACCAGGCCGCCCCAGCGCTGCGGGGACTCCAGGGCGGCCACCGTGCCCAGCCCCCAGACGGCGGCCTGGACGGGGCTGTCGAGGCGGTCGGAGGCGCCGGTCGACACCGCTCCCCGGGTCGCCAGCCACAGCGGGGCCTCGATCCCGGCGTCGCCCAGGGCCTGGACCAGTGTCAGGGTGAGGGCGAGCCCGGCGGGGACCGACGGGGCGCCGGGCCGGGGCGCCTCGTCCAGGGCGAGCAGCGAGAGCACCCCGGCGGGCGCCGTCGCGGTGTCCGCGAGCGCGGCGCCGATCAGCCCGGCGAGGGCGGCGCGGTCCGTGCCGGCGGCGATCTCGACGGGCACGAGCTCCGCGCCGGGGCCGGCCAGGCCGGTGAGCACGGCCGCGACCGGCCGGTCCGCGGTGTGTCCCGCCGGGACGGCGACCAGCCAGCGGCCCGTGAGCGGCGCGGCGGCCGGCTCCGGCAGCGGGCGCCAGCCGGTCCGGTACCGCCAGGAGTCCAGCGCCGCGCCGTCGGTCCGCCGGCGGCGCCAGGCGGACAGCAGCGGCAGCGCCGACCGCAGGGCGTCGGCCGCCCCGGGGTCCCCGGGCTCCTCGACGCCGGCCTCCAGCGCGGCGGCCAGCGCCGGGAGGTCCTCGCCCTCCACCGCCGCCCAGAAGGCGGCCTCCGCCGGGTCCTGCGCGGTCGCGGACACCGCGGCGGAACTCTCCAGCCAGTAGTTCCGGCGCTGGAAGGGATAGGTGGGCAGGTCGAAGGCGCGGGTGTGCGCGGCGGGCAGCACGGCCGCCCAGTCCACCGCCGCGCCCCGGACGTACGCCTGGGCCAGCGACAGCAGCATCCGGTCCGGGCCGCCCTCGCCGCGGCGCAGCGAGCCGACGACGCCCGCCTCCGCGCCGACCGCCTCGATGGTCTCCTGCACCGCGAAGGCCAGCACGGGGTGCGGGCTCACCTCGATCAGGATCCGGTGGCCCGCGGCCAGGATCCGGCGGGTGGCCTGCTCCAGTTGGACCGTTTGGCGCAGGTTCCGGGCCCAGTACCCGGCGTCCAGGCCGGCGGTGTCGACGGGCTCGCCGGTGACCGTCGAGAAGAAGACCGTCGCGCACGAGCGGGGGGCGATCGGGGCGAGCAGCTCCAGCAGCCGGTCGTGGATCCGCTCCACCTGGTGCGAGTGCGAGGCGTAGTCGACCGGGATGATCCTCGCCCGGACGCCGTCGGCCTCGCAGGACGCCAGCAGCTCGCGCAGCGCCCCGGGTTCGCCGGAGACCACCATCGAGGCGGGGCCGTTGACGGCGGCCAGCGACAGCCGCTCGCCCCACGGCGCCATCCGCGCGAGCAGCGCGTCCTGCGGCAGCGAGACGGACATCATCCCGCCGTCCCCGGACAGCGCCCGCAGCGCCCGGCTGCGCAGCGCCACCACCCGGGCGGCGTCCTCCAGCGACAGCGCGCCGGCCACGCAGGCCGCGGCGATCTCGCCCTGGGAGTGGCCCGCCACGGCGGCGGGCTCCACGCCGTAGGAGCGCCAGACGGCGGCGAGGGCCACCATCACCGAGAACAGCAGCGGCTGGACCACGTCCACCCGGTCCGTCGAGGGCGCGTCCGGCGCGCCGCGCACCACCGCGTCCAGCGACCAGTCCACGAACGGCGCCAGGGCGCGCTCGCAGTCGGCCATCACCGCGGCGAACACGGGCGAGGACTCCAGCAGTTCCTCCGCCATGCCCGCCCATTGCGAGCCCTGGCCGGGGAACAGGAAGACCGGGCGGGTGGTGTTCACCGCGAGGCCCTCGGCCAGCCCCGGGGCGGCGGTGCCGGCGGCGAGCGCGTCCAGGGCGGTGCGGAAGTCCTCGCGGGTGCGGCCGACGACGACCGCGCGGCGCTCGAACGCGGAGCGGGTGTGGGCGAGCGCCGCCCCGAGGCCGGCGAGGTCGTCCTCCGGGTGGCGGTCCAGGTGCCGGCGCAGCTGGGCGGCGCGGTCCCGCAGCGCGGCCTCGGTGCGGCCGGACAGCGGCCACGCCAGCGGGCCGGCGGCCGGAGCGACGGGTTCCGCGTCCTCCTCGGCCGGGGCCTGCTCCAGGATGACGTGCGCGTTGGTGCCGCTGACCCCGAAGGCGGAGATCGCGCCCCGGCGGGGGCGTCCCAGCTCGGGCCACGCGGTGGCCTCGCGCAGCAGGGAGACGGCGCCGGCCGACCAGTCCACGGCGGGCGAGGGCTCGTCGATGTGCAGGCTGGCGGGCAGCACGCCCCGACGGATCGCCAGGACGGTCTTGATGATGCCGCCGACCCCGGCCGCGGCCTGGGTGTGGCCGATGTTGGACTTCAGGGAGCCCAGCCACAGCGGACGCCCCTCCGGTCGGCCCCGGCCGTAGGTGGCCAGCAGCGCCTGCGCCTCGATCGGGTCGCCGAGCCGGGTGCCGGTGCCGTGCGCCTCCACCATGTCGACGTCGGCGGTGGTGAGGTCGGCGGCGGCCAGCGCCTGCTGGATGACCCGCTGCTGGGCGGGGCCGTTGGGCGCGCTGAGGCCGTTGCTGGCGCCGTCCTGGTTGATCGCGCTGCCCCGCACCACGGCGAGCACCGGGTGCCCGTTGCGCCGCGCGTCCGACAGCCGCTCCAGCAGCACCATGCCGGCGCCCTCGCCCCAGCCGGTGCCGTCGGCGGCGGCGGCGAAGGCCTTGCAGCGGCCGTCCGGCGCCAGGCCGCGCTGACGGCTGAACTCGACGAAGACACCGGGGTTGGCCACGATCGCGGCGCCGCCGGCCAGGGCCAGCGAGCACTCGCCCCGGCGCAGCGACTGGGCGGCCAGGTGGAGGGTCACCAGCGAGGACGAGCAGGCGGTGTCCAGGGTGACGGCGGGCCCCTCCAGGCCGAGGGTGTAGGAGATCCGGCCCGAGGCCACGCTGGTCACGTTGCCGATCAGCAGGTGGCCCTCGACGCTCGGGTCCGCCAGCGCCGGATCGCCCCCGTACTGGAAGGAGGTCGCGCCGACGAAGACGCCGGCCTTCTCGCCCTTCAGCGACAGCGGGTCGATCCCGGCGCGCTCGATGGCCTCCCAGGAGACCTCCAGGAGCAGCCGGTGCTGCGGGTCCATGGCCAGCGCCTCGCGCGGCGAGATCCCGAAGAACGCCGGGTCGAACTGGCCGGCGTCGTAGAGGAAGCCGCCCTCGCGGGTGTTGCAGGTGCCGGAGACGGCCGGGTCCGGGTCGTAGAGGCCGTCGAGGTCCCAGCCGCGGTCGGTGGGGAACGCGGAGACCGCGTCCCGGCCCGCCGCGACCAGCTCCCACAGGTCCTCGGGCGAGCGCACCCCGCCCGGGAAGCGGCAGCCCATGCCCACGATCGCGATCGGCTCCCGCTCCCGGTCCTGCACCTCCTGCAGGCGCCGGCGGGTCCGGTGCAGGTCGGCGGTGACCCGCTTGAGGTAGTCGAGCAGCTTCTCTTCTTGCTCGTTGGCCATCAGGACGCCCCGAAGTCGTTGTCGATCAGCTTGAAGATCTCGTCGGCGGAAGCAGCCAGCAGCTGCTCCTCGACCGAGGCCGCGGCGCCGCCCTGCGGGGTGCCGCCGCTGCCGCCGGTGCTCTCGATCCGTGCCATCAGGCCCTGCAGACGGCTGGTGAGCCGCTCCCGCGCGCCGCTGTCCGCGGTGATCTCCGCCAGCGACTCCTCCCACCGGTCCAGGTCGTCGAGGACGGCGTCGGCCGTCATCGGCTGCGGCGGGAACAGCTCGTCCCGCAGGAGCCGGGCCAGCGGGGCCGGGGCCGGGTGGTCGAAGATCAGCGTGGCGGGCAGCGACAGCCCGGTGGCGCCGTTCAGTCGGTTGCGCAGCTCCACGGCCGTCAGCGAGTCGAACCCGAGCTCCTTGAAGGCGCGGTCGTCGGCGATCGCGTCGGGGGAGGAGTGGCCGAGGACGGCGGCGGTGTGCGCGCGCACCAGGTCCGTCAGCACCCGTTCCCGCTCCGCCTCCGGCAGGCCGGCCAGGCCGTCCGTCACGCTTCCGGCGTCCTGCCGCGCGGCGTCCTGCGGCTCCACGGCCGCCTCCAACACCCGCCGGACCTCCGGCAGTTCGTCGATGAGCGGGCGGCGGCGGGCGGCGGTGAAGCCCGGCACGAACCGGTCCCAGCGCACGTCGGCGAGGACCAGCGTGGTCTCCTGGCGGGCCAGCGCCCCGTGCAGGGCCGCCACCGTCAGCTCCGGCGCCATCGGCGGCAGGCCCCGGCGGCTCAGGTGCTCCTCCACGCCGTCGCCCTCGATCATGCCCTTGTCCGCCCAGGGGCCCCAGGCCACCGAGGTGGCCGCCAGGCCGCGCGCCCGGCGCCGCTCGGCGAGCGCGTCCAGGAAGGAGTTGGCCGCGGCGTAGGCACCCTGCCCGCCGCTGCCCCAGGCGGCGGCGACGGAGGAGAACAGCACGAAGGCTTCGAGGCGGGTCCCGTCCAGGAGTTCGTCGAGGTGGACGGCCCCGGACACCTTGCCCTCGGCCATGGCCGCGAAGTCGGCCGGCGTGCTGTCGGCGATCTGCCGGAAGTGGACCACCCCGGCGGCGTGGAACACCGCGCGCACGGGCGAGCCCTCGGCCTCCAGGCCGTCCAGCAGCCCGGCCAGCGCCGCCCGGTCGGCGACGTCGCACGCGGCGAGCGTCACCCGGGCGCCCAGGCCGCGCAGTTCGGCCGCCAGCTCCTCGGCGCCCGGAGCGGCGGAACCGCGCCGGCTGGTGAGCACCAGGTGCCCGGCCCCGGTGCGGGCCAGCCAGCGGGCCACCTGGGCGCCCAGGCCGCCGGTGCCGCCGGTGATGAGCACGGTGCCGCCCGGCTGCCACTTGACCTCGTCGGCCGGCGCGCCCAGCGGGGCGTGCACCAGCCGCCGGACGAAGACGCCCGCGGTACGCACCGCCAGCTGGTCCTCGTCGCCCGCGGCGGCGAGGATCCCGGCCAGCCGGGCCGCGGCGCGCTCGTCGACGGCGGCAGGCAGGTCGACCAGGCCGCCCCAGCGCTCGGGGTGCTCCAGGCCGGCCACCCGGCCCAGGCCCCACACGGTCGCCTGCTCGGCGCGGTCGACCGGGTCGGTCGGGCTCACCGAGACGGCGGCGCGGGTCGCGAGCCACAGCGGGCAGGGGATCCCCGCGTCCCCGAGCGCCTGCACCAGGGCCAGGTTCAGCGCCAGGCCGTGCGGCAGGACCGGGTGCCGCGGGTCCGGCCCGTCGGCGAAGGCGAGCAGGGACAGCACGCCCGCCGGCACCTCGCCGGCCGAGGCCTCCCGCAGCCGCTCGGCGACCGCGTCGCGCTCACCCTCGGCCAGTTCGACGACGACCGTCCGCGCTCCGCGCTCCGCGAGGGCGTGCAGGACGGCGGCGTGCGCGTCGCTGCCGGATCCCTCGCCGCCGGCCGCCGGAACGGCCACCAGCCAGGTGCCGTTCAGCGCGCCGCGCGGCTCGGTGGCCACCGGGTGCCAGGCGATCCGGTACCGCCAGGCCTCCATGGCGGCCTGCTCGTTCTGCCGGCGGTGCCAGGAGGACAGCAGGGGCACCATCTCGCTCAGCGGCGTGGCGGGGTCGACTTCGAGCATCGCGGCCAGGGCGTCCAGGTCCTGGTGCTCGACCGCCGCCCAGAACCGCCCGTCCACGGAGGCCGACGGCGACGCGGCGGTGAGGCCGTGGGCTCCGGCCGTCGGGGCGTCGGGGACGGCCGGCGTCGCGAACCAGTAGCGGTCGCGTTGGAAGGCGTAGGTGGGCAGGTCGACGCGGTGGGCGTTGGGGAAGACGGTGGTCCAGTCGATGGTGAGGCCGGTGGTGTGCATGCGGCCGAGTGC
>NZ_JBEOWI010000112.1:0-8809 GCF_040296005.1 Kitasatospora sp. NPDC002551
TGACCGATGTTGGACTTCAGCGCGCCCAGCCACAGCGGCCGGTCCTCGGGCCGCCCCTGGCCGTAGGTGGCCAGCAGCGCGCCGGCCTCGATCGGGTCGCCCAGCGTCGTCCCGGTGCCGTGCGCCTCCACCGCGTCCACGTCCGCCGTGCCCAGGCCGGCCGAGTCCAGCGCGGCCCGGATCACCCGCTGCTGCGAGGGACCGTTCGGCGCGCTCATCCCGTTGCTGGCGCCGTCCTGGTTGACCGCGGTGCCCCGGACGACCGCCAGCACCCGGTGCCCGTGGCGCCGGGCGTCGGACAGCCGCTCCAGGAGCAGCATGCCGGCGCCCTCGCCCCAGCCGGTACCGTCGGCGGCCGCGGAGAACGCCTTGCAGCGGCCGTCGGGGGCCTGGCCGCCCTGGCGGCTGAAGTCGACGAAGAGGTTGGGGGTGGACATCACGGTCGCACCACCGGCCAGCGCCATCGAGCACTCGCCCCGGCGCAGCGACTGGGCGGCCAGGTGCAGCGCCACCAGCGACGAGGAGCAGGCCGTGTCGACGGTGACCGCCGGGCCCTCCAAGCCGAAGAGGTAGGAGACGCGCCCGGAGGCGACGCTGCCGGAGCTGCCGCTGCCGATGTACGCCTCCAGGTCCTCCGGCACCTGCGGCAGCCGCAGGCTGTAGTCCTGGTACATCAGGCCCGCGAACACGCCGGTCCGGCTGCCCTTCAGCGAGGCCGGTGCGATGCCGGCCCGCTCGAAGGCCTCCCAGGAGGTCTCCAGCAGCAGCCGCTGCACCGGGTCCATCGCCAGCGCCTCACGGGGCGAGATGCCGAAGAAGGCGGGGTCGAAGTCGTAGGCGTCGTAGAGGAACGCGCCCTCGTTCGCGTAGGACTTGCCGGGGAGGCTGCCCGTCGGGTCGTACAGGTCCTCGACGTCCCAGCCGCGGTCCGCCGGCATCGCGGCCATCGCGTCCCTGCCCTGGGCCACCAGGTGCCACAGGTCCTCCGGGCTCCGCACGCCGCCGGGGAAGCGGCAGGCCATGCCGACGATGGCGATCGCGTCCTCGGAGCCCTCGCGGACGGCGGTCCCGGCGGCGGCCGGGGCGGCGGCGGTGCGCAGCCGGTCGCCCAGTGCCTCGGTGCGCAGGTACTCGGCGAGCGCCGTGGGGTTCGGGTAGTCGAAGACCAGCGTGGTCGGCAGCCGCAGCCCGGTGGCGGTGTTCAGCCGGTTGCGCAGCTGCACCGACGTCAGGGAGTCGAAGCCCAGCTCCCGGAAGGCCCGGTCGGCGGTGACCGCGTCGGACGAGGCATGGCCCAGTACGGCCGCGACCAGCGAGCGCACCAGGTCCAGCAGGAAGCGCTGCTGCTCGGTCTCGGTCTGCCCGGCGAGGCGCCGGGCGAGCGAGTCGGTTCCGTCGGCCTCCGTCCCGGCCTCCACCACGCGGCGGGCCGGGGTACGGACCAGCCCCTGGAGCAGGGCCGGGACGGCGCCGGTGGCGGCGCCCGCCCGCAGCGCGGCGGTGTCCAGCAGCATGGGCACCAGCAGCGGCTCGTCCACGGCCGCGGCGGCGTCGAACAGGGCCATGCCCAGCTCGGCCGAGATCGGGGCGACGCCCGAGCGGGCGGAGCGTTCGGTGGACCCGGCGTCGAGGTGGCCGGTCATGCCGCTGGGGTCGGCCCACAGGCCCCAGGCCAGTGACCGGCCGGCCAGGCCGGCGGCCCGGCGGCGGTGGGCCAGGGCGTCCAGGAAGGCGTTGGCGGCGGCGTAGTTGGCCTGGCCGGGGCCGCCGAGGACGCCCGCCGCGGAGGAGTAGAGCACGAAGCCGGACAGGTCGAGGCCGGCGGTCAGCTCGTGCAGGTTGACGGCCGCGTCGACCTTGGGCCGCAGCACCCGGTGGAGCTGCTCGGGGGTCAGGCCGCTCACGATCCCGTCGTCCAGCACACCGGCGGTGTGCACGACGGCGGTCAGCGGGTGGGCCGGGTCGATGCCGGCCAGCAGGGCGGCCAGGGCGTCGCGGTCGGCGGCGTCGCACGCGGCGAGCGTCACCGAGGCGCCGGCCGCCTCCAGTTCGGCCCGCAGCTCCTCGGCGCCCTCGGCCTCGGGCCCGCGGCGGCTGGTCAGCAGCAGACGGCGCACGCCGTGCCGGGCGACCAGGTGGCGGGCCAGCAGCCCGCCGAGGGTGCCCGTGCCGCTGATCAGCACGGTGCCCTCGCCGTCCCAGCCGAGGGCGGGATCGCCGGCCGGGGCGGGCACGCGGGCCAGCCTGGCCGCCAGCACGACGCCCTCGCGGACGGCGAGTTGGGGCTCGCCGGTGGCGACGGCGGCGCGCAGGGCCCGCACGGAGTCCTGGTGCCCGTCGAGGTCCACCAGGACGAAGCGGCCGGGGTTCTCGCTCTGGGCGGAGCGCACCAGGCCCCAGAGCGTGGCGTGCGCCAGGTCGGTCACGTCCTCGCCCGGCAGGGCGGCGGCGCCGCGGGTGACGAACACCAGCCGGGAGTCCGCGAAGCGGTCGTCGCGCAGCCAGGTCTTGACCAGCTCCAGCGCCCGCTCGGCGGCGGCCCGGGCCGCGTCGGCGTCGGTGCTGGTGGCGGCGGCGGTGGCGTCCGGCTCCGGTGCGCACGGGACGAGGACGACCTCCGGCACCGCACCGTCGGCCACGACCGGGTCGGACGGATCCAGCGGGGCCAGTCCCGGCAGCGCGCCCAGCCCCAGCCGGTCCGCGCCCCACACCCCCCAGGCGGTGGCGGGTCCGGAGTCGGCGAGCGCCGGCGGCGTCCAGTCGACCCGGAACAGCGCGTCGGTGAGGGCGGCCCGGGTGCCGGAGAGCTGCTCGGGGCGGATCTCGCGCAGCAGCAGCGCCTCGACGGCCGCGACCGGCCGGCCGGCGGTGTCGGCGATCCGGAGGGCGACCGCGTCGGCGCCCGCCGGGGACAGCCGCACCCGCAGCTCGGCGGCGCCGGAGGCGTGCAGGGTGACGCCCGTCCAGGAGAACGGCAGGCGGCCGTTGCCGCCGCCGGCCTGCTCGGACTCGAACAGCGGCCCGAGCGCGATGCCGTGCAGCGCCGCGTCCAGCAGCGCGGGGTGGAGCCCGTAGGCGCGGGCGCCCTCCCGGTGGTCCTCCGGCAGCCGCACCTCGGCGAAGACGTCGTCACCGAGCCGCCAGGCCGCGCGCAGGCCGCGGAAGGCGGGCCCGTAGCCGAACCCGTTCGCGGCGTAGCGCTCGTAGAGGTCCTGGACGGCCACCGGCTCGGCGCCGGCCGGCGGCCACGCGGCGAGGTCGAAGCCGGCCGCCCCGGCGGCGGGCACGACCGTGCCGGAGGCGTGGGCGACCCAGGCGTCCTCCGCCGCGTTCTCCGCGCGCGAGTAGACGCCCACCGTCCGGCGCCCGGCGGCGTCCGGCTCGCCGACGGTGACCTGCACCGCCACGCCGCCGGACGCGGGCAGCAGCAGCGGCGCCTGGAGCGTGAGCTCCTCGACCTGCCCGCAGCCGACCCGGTCGGCGGCCTGCACCGCGAGCTCCAGGAACGCCGTGCCGGGCAGCAGGACGCTGCCGGTCAGGGCGTGGTCGGCGAGCCAGGGCGAGGTCTCCAGGGACAGCCGGCCGGTCAGCAGCAGCCGGTCGGCGTCCGCCAGGTGCACGGCGGCACCGAGCAGCGGGTGGTCGGCGGCACCGAGTCCGGCCGACGCCACGTCCCCGGCGGCCACCGGCGACTCCAGCCAGTAGCGCTGCCGCTGGAACGCGTAGGTGGGCAGCGGGACGCCGCGCGCCCCGGTGCCGGCGAACACCGTCGCCCAGTCCACCGGGCCGCCGGCGACGTGCAGTTCGCCCAGCGAGGTGAGGAAACGGTCGAAGCCGCCCTCCTCGCGCCGCAGCGTGCCCACGGCGACGGCGCCCGCGCCGGCGTCCTCGAAGGTCTCCTGCATCGCCATCGCGAGCACGGGGTGCGGGCCGGCCTCGACGAACGCGCCGTGGCCGTCGGCGAGCAGCGCGCGCACCGCCCGCTCGAACTCGACCGGCAGGCGCATGTTCCGGTACCAGTAGTCGGCGTCGAGCCCGGCGGCGTCCTGCAGCGCGCCGGTCACCGTGGAGTAGAACGGGATCCGCGCGGCGCGCGGCGCGACCGGCGCCAGGTCGGCCAGCAGCCGTTCGCGCAGCGCCTCGACCTGCGGCGAGTGGCTGGCCAGCAGCACCCCGGGGACCCGGCGGGCCTTGATGCCGTCGGCGGTGAGCAGGGCCAGCAGCTCGTCGAGGGCGTCGGGATCGCCGGCGACCGTCACCGAGGTCGGGCTGTTGCCCGCCGCGAGGGAGAGCCGGTCGTCCAGGGGCTCCAGCCGGGGCGCGATCCGCTCGGCGGAGGCCAGCACCGAGAGCATGCCGCCCTTGCCCTCGATCTCCAGCGCCGCCTTGCTGCGCAGCGCCACCACCCGGGCGGCGTCCTCCAGCGACAGGGCGCCCGCCACGAACGCGGCGGCCACCTCGCCCTGGGAGTGGCCGACGACGGCGGCGGGCTCGACACCGTGCGAGCGCCACAGCGCGGCCAGCGACACCATCATCGAGAACAGCACCGGCTGGACGACGTCGGTGCGGTCGGCCGGCGGCGCGCCCGCGGCACCGGTCAGGACGTCGACCACCGACCAGTCCAGGTACGGCGCCAGCGCCGCGTCACAGGCGCGCAGCTGCTCGGCGAAGGCCGGCGAGGAGGCCAGCAGCGGCCGGGCCATGCCGTCCCACTGCGACCCCTGGCCCGGGAAGACGAACACCGTCTTGCGGCGGCCGTCCGCCACGCCCTGGACGAGCCGCGCCGCCGGTTCGCCGGCCGCGAGCGCCCGCAGACCCTCCAGCAGCCCGTCCCGGTCCCGGGCGACGAGCACGGCGCGGTGCTCCAGGGAGGCGCGCTGCAGTGCCAGGGAGTACCCGAGGTCGGCGGCGGCCGGGTCCGGGTGGGCGCCCAGGTGGTCGAGCAGCCGCCCGGCCTGGGCGCGCAGCGCCTCCGCCGTCCGGCCGGAGAGCAGGAAGGGCAGCACCGAGGGGGCCTCGGCCGGGGCGGCCGGGTCGGCGGCCTCCTCCTCGTCCGCCGACGGCTCGGGCGCCTGCTCCAGGATCACGTGGGCGTTGGTGCCGCTGAAGCCGAACCCGGACACGGCGGCCCGGCGCGGGGCGCCGGTCCGCGGCCACTCCCGGGACTCCGTCAGCAGCTCGACGCCGCCGGCCTCCCAGTCGACGATGGGGCTGCGCTCCTCGGCGTGCAGCGTCTTCGGCAGGATCCCGTGCCGGATCGCCAGCACCATCTTGATGACGCCGCCGACCCCGGCCGCGGCCTGGGTGTGCGCGATGTTGGACTTCAGCGAGCCCAGCCACAGCGGCCGGCCCTCCGGGCGCTCCGTGCCGTACGTGGCCAGCAGCGCGCCGGCCTCGATCGGGTCGCCGAGCCGGGTGCCGGTACCGTGCGCCTCCACCGCGTCGACCTCGGCGGCCGACAGCCGGGCGTCGGCCAGCGCGGCCCGGATCACCCGCTGCTGCGAGGGCCCGTTCGGCGCCGTCAGCCCGCTGCTGGCGCCGTCCTGGTTGACGGCCGAGCCGCGGACCACGGCGAGCACCGGGTGCCCGTGGCGCCGGGCGTCGGACAGCCGCTCCACCAGGAGCATGCCGACGCCCTCGCCCCAGCCGGTGCCGTCCGCCCGCGCCGAGAACGCCTTGCAGCGGCCGTCCGAGGACAGCGCCCGCTGCCGGGCGTACTCGATGAACGCCACCGGGGTGGACATCACCATGGAGCCGCCGACCAGGGCCAGCGAGCAGTCGCCGCGGCGCAGCGCCTGGGTGGCCAGGTGCAGCGCCACCAGCGAGGACGAGCATGCCGTGTCCACGGAGACGGCGGGCCCCTCCAGACCGAAGGTGTAGGAGAGGCGGCCCGAGGCGATGCTGCCGGACCCGCCGGCGCCGAGGTAGCCCTCGACGTCCTCGGGCACGGTGGTCAGCCGGGATCCGTAGTCCTGGTACATCACGCCCGCGTACACGCCGGTCCGGCTGCCCTTGAGCGTGGTCGGGTCGATGCCCGCCCGCTCGAAGGTCTCCCACGCGGTCTCCAGCAGCAGCCGCTGCTGGGGGTCCATGGCCAGCGCCTCGCGCGGCGAGATCCCGAAGAAGGCCGGGTCGAAGTCGTACGCGGCGTCGAGGAAGGCCCCCTCCTCCACGTAGCTCTTGCCCTTGGCGTCCGGGTCCGGGTCGTACATGGCCTCGACGTCCCAGGCCCGGTCCGCGGGCAGCGGACCGACCGCGTCACGGCCCTCGGCCACCAGCCGCCACATGTCCTCCGGGCTGTGCACGCCCCCGGCGTAGCGGCAGCTCATGGCGACGATCGCGATGGGCTCCTGGTCCCGCTCCTCGATCTTCTGCAGACGCTGGCGCGTGCGGTGCAGGTCCGTCGTCACGCGCTTGAGGTAGTCGCGAAGCTTGTCTTCGCTCACGGTGCTCACCCGTTCAACCGCCGCTTTCTTCAGGAAAGGCCGAGTTCGTTTTCGATGAAGTCGAAGATCTCGTCGTCGGAGGCCGAGTCGAGCTCGGCCGCCGCGATGTCGCCCACCGGGTCCTGGGCGTGGCCCAGCTTCGACAAGAGGTCCTGGAGGCGGGTGGTGAGTCTGGTCCGGGCGGCCTCGTCCGCGGCCACCCGCGGCAGGTCCTGCTCCAGTCGGTCGAGTTCGGGGAAGACCAGCGGGACGGCCGCCGGCTCGGCCGGGGTGACCGACTCCGCGAGGTGGGCCGCGATCGCGCTGGTCGTCGGGTAGTCGAAGAGCAGGGTGGCGGGCAGCCGCAGTCCGGTCACCCGGCCCAGCTGGTTGCGCAGTTCGACGGCGGTGAGCGAGTCGAAGCCGAGCTCCAGCAGCCCTCGGTCGACATCGATCGCGTGCGGGTCGGTGAACCCGAGGACGGTCGCCGCCTGGTTGCGCACCAGGTCCAGCAGCACCCGGCCGCGCTCCGCGTCGGCCATGCCCGCCAGCCGTCGCATCAGCCCGTCGGCGGCGTCGGCGGACGTGCCGCCCCCGCCCGCGGTGCGCCGGGCCGCCGGCCGGGCGGGGGTCCGGACCAGGCCGCGCAGCAGCGGCGGCACCGGGCCGGGACCGCCGGCCTGGCCCGCGACGTCCAGCCGCATCGGCAGCAGCACCGGCGCGTCCAGCGCCCGCGCCGCGTCGAACAGCGCGGCGCCCTCGGCGGAGGAGAAGGCGACGATGCCGCCGCGCGCCAGCCGCGAGAGGTCCGCGTCGGCCAGCTTGCCGGTCATCTCGCTGCGCTGCTCCCACAGGCCCCAGGCCAGCGACTGGACGGGGAAGCCCTGGGCGCGGCAGTGGGTGGCGTAGGCGTCGAGGAACGCGTTCGCCGCCGCGTAGTTGCCCTGGCCCATGCCGCCGAAGGTGCCGGCGATGGAGGAGAACAGCACCAGGGCGGAGAGCCCGAGCCCGCGGGTCAGTTCGTGCAGGTTGACCGCCGCGTCCACCTTGGGGCGCAGCACCCGGTCCACCCGCTCGGGGGTGAGCCCGCCGACGACGCCGTCGTCCAGCACGCCGGCGGTGTGCACGACCGCGGTGAGCGGGTGCGCGGTGCCGACGCCGGCCAGCAGCCGGGCCAGCTCCTCGCGGTCCGCGACGTCGCAGGCGGCGAGGGTGACGTCGGCGCCGAGCGCCGTCAGGTCGGCGCACAGCTCCTTCGCACCCTCGGCCTCGGCGCCGCGCCGGCTGGTCAGCAGCAGGTGGCGCACGCCGCACTCGGCGACCAGGTGACGGGCCATCACGCCGCCGATGGCGCCGGTGGCACCGGTGACCAGCACCGTACCGGCGCTCCAGTCGGGGGCGGCGGCCGACTCGGCGGGGCCGGACGGCGCCGGTACCCGGGCCAGCCGGGCGGCCCGGACCGAGCTGCCGCGCAGGGCCAACTGGGGCTCGTCGGTGGTGAGTTCGACCACATGAGAGGGCAGTGCGCCGGTGTCGGTGTCGAGATCGACGAGGACGAACCGGTCCGGGTTCTCCGACTGTGCGGAGCGGACCAGGCCCCAGAGCGCGGCGTGCGGCAGGTCGGTCACCTGCTCGGCGGGATCGGCGGCGACGGCGCCGCGCGTCAGGAAGACCAGCCGCGAGGCGGCGAACCGCTCGTCGGCGAGCCACCCCTGGACCAGCGCCAGCCCCCGGTCCAGGGCCGTGCGCACCGAGGCGGTGAGACCGTCCGCCCCGGCGGACTGCGGCGGGCAGGTCACCAGGACGAACTCCGGCGGCGCCGCCGGGTCCGTGGCGGCCGCCAGGGCGTCCAGGTCGGGGTGGGTCCGCAGCCCGTGCGCCGCCGCCACGCCGAAGTCGTCGCCGCCGACCAGGGCCCAGCCCGCGGTGGTGGCGGCGGACGGCGCCGCGCCGGAGCTCGCCTCGACGAGCTCGGTCCAGTCCAGGACGTACAGGGAGTCGCCCGGGTCGGGGGCGCCCAGCCGCTCGGGCCGCGCCCGCAGGGCGAGCGAGTCGACCGTCGCCACCGGCCGGCCGATCGGGTCCGACAGCGTCAGCGACACCGTGTCGGAGCCGACGGGGGTCAGCCGCACCCGGACCTCGCCGGCGCCCGCGCCGTGCAGGGTGACGCCCGACCACGAGAACGGCAGCTTCCCTCCGTCGAGTCGGAGCGCCGGGCTCAGGCCGATGCTGTGCAGGGCGGCGTCGAGCAGGGCGGGGTGGAGGCCGTAGGAGGCGGCGGTGGTCTGCTGGTCGTCGGGGAGGCGGACCTCGGCGTAGACGGTGTCGTCGGTGATCCAGGCCTTGCGCAGGCCCTGGAAGGCGGGGCCGTAGGCGAAGCCGCC
>NZ_JBEOWI010000113.1:0-8002 GCF_040296005.1 Kitasatospora sp. NPDC002551
TGAGTTCTCAAGGAACGGACGCTTCCATCAGGCGGCTTTCACACCGGCCCTCCGGGCGCTTCGTTCTTTCGTGTTTCCAGCTTATCAGACGTTTTCCGCTCCGTTTTCCGGAGTTTCATTCATCGGACTTCGCTTTCCGCTTGTCCCCGCTCTCTCGCGGCGACTCCGGAACTGTACGGGGACGGGGCCGCCACATGCAAATCGCCCCCGCCCGGCGGTCCGGGCGGGGGCGATCGGCGAGCTCGGGGACGCGCTCAGCGGACCTCGGTGATCTCCGGGCCGCGGGCGAACGGGTCGAGCGCGGCACCGCCGAAGCGGTTGTCGCCCTCGCCGGCGGCCGCGACGGCGCCACCGCCGTCGGCGACCATCTGGGCGTCCTCGGGGAGCTTCAGCACGATCGGGTCGCGGGGCGCCATCGGGCTCTCACCGCGGACGACGACCGTCTGCCGGAAGACCTGCTCCAGGACCCCGCCCATCTCGGGCTGGACGGCGGCCTGGCCGGAGATCACACCGCGGAGGAACCAGCGCGGGCCGTCGCAGCCGACGAAGCGCACCAGCTGCACACCCTGGGTGCCGTCCGGCAGCTGGACCGGGACCTGGGCGCGGAGGTGCCAGCCCAGCGGGCCCTCCTCCTCCTCGACGAGGCCACCCTGCGAGGTGATGCCGGTGGCGATCTCCTCGCGGACCTCGCCCCAGATGCCCTCCGACTTGGGGGCCGCGAAGGCCTGCAGCTGGACGGCGCTGTTCCCGAGGACCAGGGTGGCGGCCACGATCGCGTCGCCGGCCACCTCCACCCGGAGCTCCATGCCCTCGACGCCGGGGACCAGCAGACCCCCGAGGTCCACGCGGCCCTCCTCCGGGTTCTCCAGCTCGGAGTGGTCCCACGGTCCGTCCGGACGCGGGGCCGGCGGCAGGCCGACCCGGTCCGCCGGGTCCAGATCGGTCACGTTCTCGCTCTCGGCGGAACCTTCGACGTCATCGGCCGTCTCGTCGGCGCTGATGGCGTCGTCGGCGAGCTGCTCGACAGCGTCCTCGCTCTTCTGGCGACGACGGAACACGGTCACTGTCCTTCCCGGTCCAAGACCGATGCGAATACCTGCTCGGCTTCCTGCGAGGCCGCGGGCAGCCTAGACCGCGGCGTGGCCGCCGGTCGACCCGAACCCGCCCTCGGCACGCGCTGACCCCGGCAGCTCTGCCACCTCGTGGAAACGGGCCTTCTCGACCTGCTGGATCACCAGCTGGGCGATCCGGTCCCCTCGGCGGAAGCTGACGCCCTCGCGCGGGTCCAGATTGACGACGATCACCTTGATCTCTCCACGGTACCCGGCATCGACCGTCCCTGGGGCGTTCACCAGAGCAACACCGCAACGAGCTGCCAGTCCCGAGCGGGGGTGGACGAACGCGGCGTAGCCGTCGGGCAACGCGATGGCGATGCCGGTGGGCAGCACGGCCCGCTCCCCGGGGGCCAGTTCGGCGTCGACGGTGGTCCGCAGGTCGGCGCCGGCGTCGCCGGGCTGCGCGTACGCGGGCAGCGGCAGCTCGGGGTCGATCCGCCGGATCAGGACGTCGAGGGGCTCACGGGGGGTCGTGCTCAAGGGTTCACCTCAAAGGCTCGGGCGCGCTTCATCAGGTCGGGGTCGTCGAGGACCTTCTCGATGTCCTCGGGACGACCGTGCTTGGTGAAGTGTTCCAGCTTCACCTGGATGAAGAGTGCCTGCGCACGCACCGCGACCGGCCCGTCCGGCCCGCCGATCCGTGCCTCGGCGGCGCTGTAGATCTTCCGGCCGTGCACGCCGGTGATCCAGGCGCGCAGGTGCAGGGTGGAACCGACCGGCACCGGGGAGAGGAAGTCGGTCTCCAGCCGGCCGGTGACGGCGGGGGCGTGCAGCAGCCAGCTCAGCGCGCCCAGGGTCTCGTCCATGGCGGTGGTCAGCAGGCCGCCGTGGGCCAGGCCGGGGCCGCCCTGGTGCTCCGGGCGGACGGTGAACTCGGCGGTGACGTCGAGGCCCTCGCCGGCCACCGCGTCGATCCGCAGGCCGCCGGGGTGCTGCGGGCCGCAGCCGAAGCACTGCTCGTAGTGGGAGCCGAGCCGGGTGCCGGGGGCGGGGGCCCCGGGGGCGCGCGGCGGGAGGACGGCCTCCGGCGGCGGCGTGGTGGGGGTCGTGGGGGCGGTGGGCGCGGTGGGGGTCGTGGGGGCGGTGGGCGCGGTGGGGGTCGTGGGGGCGGTGGGCGCGGTGGGGGCAGTCGAACCGGTCACGCCGCCCCACCCTACCGACCGGTAGCCACGCCCGGGACGGGGGTTGCGTCCCGCCGCCGCCGTCACGGCGCCCACAATGGGGGGCATGTACGACGAACGCCTCACCGTGCCGCGCTCCTGGTGGCTGTTCCCGGTCCTGATCGGCCTCACCCTCGCGCTGATCCTGCTGCGCTTCAGCGCGGTGGGCGCGCTGGTCGGGCTGGTGGTCGGCATCGCCGCCGGCACCGCCGCGATCAGCAGTTACGGCTCGGCCCGGATCCGGGTGGTCCAGGGCTCGCTGGTGGCCGGCCCGGCCCGGATCCCGGTGGACGCCCTCGGCGCCGCCCAGGCGCTCGCCCCGGCGGAGGCCGCCGCCTGGCGCGGGCCCAAGGCCGACCCGCGGGCCTTCATGCTGCTGCGCAGCTACGTGCCGACCGCGCTGCGGGTCGAGGTGAGCGATCCGACGGACCCGACGCCGTACCTCTATCTCTCGACCCGCTCGCCGATGAAGCTGGCGGAGGCCCTGGACGAGGCCCGGCGCACCGCCCGCACCTGAGGGACCCGGCCGGGCGGCCCCGGGCGGAGCAGGACACGAGACCACAAGGAGAGGGACGGTACCGCCTGGGCGGTACCGTCCCTTCGCGTCTCTGGGAAACGCGTTCCATCCGACCGTATGACTGGTGCGTCCGTCGTGACGGACGCCGGAGCTGCCGTCCGGCCCCGCTGCCCGGGGCCGGAAGGGGCGTCGCACCGGTCTCGCGGACATCGCGAGGTCCGAGTCATGACCGCCCTGGTCCTCAGGCGCCGCAGTCCCGGCAGATCGGGTTGCCGTTCTTCTCGCTGTACAGCTGGCTGCGGTGGTGGACCAGGAAGCAGCTCATGCAGGTGAACTCGTCGGCCTGCCGCGGCAGCACCCGGACGGAGAGCTCCTCGTTCGAGAGGTCCGCGCCGGGAAGCTCCATGCCCTCGGCGGCCTCGAACTCGTCGACGTCGACCGAGCTGCCGCCCTTGTCGTTCCTGCGGGCCTTGAGCTCCTCGATGCTGTCCTCGTTGAGCTCGTCATCGGTCTTGCGTGGGGTGTCGTAGTCGGTAGCCATTTTTCGCTCTCCCCCTCCGGGTTGTGCGGTGTGTGCGGTATCTCCAGCGCACGTAACGCATGGGGGGTCGGTCTTGTGCCCGACCCGAGGCGGAGATTTTGCCTTACTTCAAGCCCCGTTACTCAATCGACACTCAGCCAGAGGTCCGTTGGGGTGATCCACTCGGGCGTTCGGGGCCTCACGCTGGGCCATCTCGACGGCGCGCGAGCGCCCGAATAGTGGACACGCTCCGTAAGCGAAGCTCCTCGCTGCACCCGCCAATTCCCTTGCCCACCAGGGCGGGGAGCCAATCCTCCGATCCGCCTCCGATCGCCGTCCCACTCACGGACGGCGATCGGAGGGCTCGACCGCATGATCACTCTCCGGCGCCATCCGGACTCGTGGAGCGACACGGTGTGACCTTGGTCACGTTCGCCGACGCCCCGGGCAAACCGTGGAAAATCCGCCCAAGCCCTACGCCTGCTTGCGGGCCGCGCGGCGGGCCAGCAGCGCCGCCTGGCGCTCCTCGAACTTGGTCGCCTGGGCGTCCAGCCCGTCGAGGAAGGCACCGAGCTCCTGCTGGGCCTGCGCGCCCTCGGGGCCGAGGCCGGCCAGGTCCATGATCCTGAGGTGGCGCAGCACCGGCTGGAGCACGTCGTCGTGGTGAATGCGCAGGTTGTAGACGCCGCCGATGGCGATCTGGGCGGCGGCCCGCTCGAAGCCGGGGATGCCGTGGCCGGGCATCCGGAAGTTGGTCACCACCTCGGCGACCGCGCGCATGGCCTGGTCCGGGGCGATCTCCAGGGCGGCCTTCAGCAGGTTCCGGTAGAAGACCATGTGCAGGTTCTCGTCGTTGGCGATCTTCGCGAGGAGCTGGTCCGCCAGCGGGCAGCCGGCGAAGTGGCCGGTGTTGCGGTGCGCGATGCGGGTGGCGAGCTCCTGGAAGGCCACGTAGGCGACCGAGTGCAGCATGCTGTGCGCGTTGTCGGACTCGAAGCCGTCCGACATGTGGGCCATCCGGGCCCGCTCCAGCTCGTTCGGGTCGACGGCCCGGGTGGTGAGCAGGTAGTCGCGGATGGCTATGCCGTGCCGCCCCTCCTCGGCGGTCCAGCGGTGGACCCACTCCCCCCAGGCGCCCTCGCGGCCGAACATGGTCGCGATCTCGTGGTGGTAGCTGGGGAGGTTGTCCTCGGTGAGCAGGTTGACCACGAGCGAGACCCGGCCGAGCGGGGTCACCTTGGAGTGCCCGGACTCCCAGGCCTCGCCGCCCAGCACGCCGTCGAAGTCGCGGCCCTGGCTCCACGGGACGTACTCGTGCGGCATCCACTCCTTGGCGACCCTGAGGTGCCGGTCGAGCTCCTTCTCGACGACCTCCTCCAGGGCCAGGATCAGCCGCGTGTCGGTCCAGGCACTCGAACCGAGCGAGGTGCTGTGCTGCACGGGGGCGATGGTCACGGGGCTGGCTCCTGGGGGACGGCACGCGCGGGACGGGCGCGCTGGACGGGTACGCCAAAGTCCGTTCGGACGGCACTTACGGTCGCGTAGGTTACGACACCGTAAGTTGATCGGGCCGGAAATGACAAGCCGCCCCCGCCAGGCCTTATGTCGTCTTGACAGGCCCGGCGGGGGCGGCCGGGAACGGTCGGCGCACGGACTTCGCGGAGCCGGACAGCGCAGCGGCCCCGCCCCGGCCCCGAGAAGGGCCGTGACGGGGCCGCTGAGGCCCTGGGAGGCCTGCCCGGAGGGGCAGGGGCTTCCGGCGTGTCCGGGGGCGCTCACCCGCCCGGGATGCGCACCCGCATGGTGAGGCCGCCGCCGGCGCGCGGGGTGGCCTCGATGGTGCCGTTGTGCGCCCGGACCACCGAGCGGACGATCGACAGGCCGAGGCCGACGCCCTTGTCGCTGCGGGTCCGGTCGGCGCCCTTGACGCGGCGGAACGGCTCGAAGATGTGCTCCAGCTCGTAGCCGGGCACCACCGGGCCGGTGTTGGAGACCACCAGCTCGCCGCCGCCGGGCACCGGGGCGGTGGTGATCTCCACCCAGCCGTCCGGGGCGTTGTACCGGACGGCGTTCTGCAGCAGGTTGAGCGCGATCCGCTCCAGCAGGACGCCGTTGCCCGAGACGGTCGCCGGGTGCAGCGAGGCGCGCAGGTCGACCTCGCGCTTGGCCGCCTCGGCGCGGGTCTGCTCCAGGGCCCGGGTGGCGACCTCGGAGAGCTCCAGCGGGCGGCGGTCGGTCAGCGCGTTGTCGCTGCGGGCCAGCAGCAGCAGGCCCTCGACCAGCTGCTCGCTGCGCTCGTTGGTGGCCAGCAGGGTCTTGCCGAGCTGCTGGAGGTCGGGCGAGGCCTGCGGATCGGAGAGCTGGACCTCCAGCAGGGTGCGGTTGATCGCCAGCGGGGTGCGCAGCTCGTGCGAGGCGTTGGCGACGAAGCGGCGCTGGGAGTCGAAGGAGCGGTCGAGGCGCTCCAGCATGTCGTCGAAGGTGTCGGCCAGCTCCTTGAGCTCGTCGTCCGGGCCGTCCAGCTCGATCCGCCGGTGCAGGTCGGAGGAGGCCACCTCGCGGGCGGTGCGGGTGATCCGGCCGAGCGGGCGCAGCACCCGGCCGGCCATCGCGTAGCCGGCCGCGAAGGCGATCACGGCGAGGCAGACCAGCATGGTGAGCGACTTGCGCAGCAGCGTGTTGAGCGCGGTGTCCGACTTCCTGGTGTGGCTGTCGGCCAGGAACTGGTTGAACTGGTCGGTGCTCATCCAGACGCCGTTCACCCGGGCGCCCGAGGGCCCGAAGTCGAAGGGCGGCGGCTGGACGTCCCGCAGGGCCTGCTTGACGAAGACGTACATCAGCAGCAGCAGCACCACGCCGGCCATCAGGAACATCCCGCCGTAGAGCAGGGTGAGCCGGATCCGGATGGTGGGTCGGAACGGCAGCCAGGCGAGCATGCCGTCACCGGGCACGTAGGTGTCGTGCGAGGAGTGCAGCCGGGGGGCGCGCGGCGGGTGGGCCGGCTTCGGCGGTACGGGCCGGTCGGGCACGGCGCGCCCGCCGGAGGGCGCGCCGGAGGGCCCGCCGGCCGGGGGCGGGGTGGTCATGATGGTCCTCTCGGGGCGTCCGCCGGGGCGGGCGCGTGGTGGGGGCCGGGATCCGGGCGGGACCGCGGATTCCGGTCGGAGCCGCGGCGTCCGGTCAGATCCGGTAGCCGGAACCCGGGACGGTGACGATCACCGGCGGGTCGCCGAGCTTGCGGCGCAGCGTCATCACGGTGACGCGCACGACGTTGGTGAACGGGTCGGTGTGCTCGTCCCAGGCCTTCTCCAGCAGTTGCTCGGCGGAGACGACGGCACCGCCGGCCCGCATCAGCACCTCCAGGACGGCGAACTCCTTGGGGGCGAGCTGGACGGGGCGGCCGTCGCGGATCACCTCGCGGCGGCCCGGGTCGAGCGAGATGCCGGCCCGCTCCAGGACGGGCGGCAGCGGGACGGTGGCGCGGCGGCCCAGGGCGCGGACCCGGGCGACGAGTTCGCTGAAGGCGAACGGCTTCGGAAGGTAGTCGTCCGCTCCGATCTCCAGGCCCTCGACCCGGTCGCTGATGTCGCCGGAGGCGGTCAGCATGATGACCCGGGTGGCCAGCCCCTGGTCGACCACGCTGCGGCAGACGTCGTCACCGTGGACCAGCGGCAGGTCGCGGTCGAGCACGACCACGTCGTAGTCGTTGACCGCGATGCGCTGGAGCGCGGCCTCCCCGTCGTAGACCACGTCGACGGCCATCGCCTCGCGGCGCAGACCGGTGGCCACTGCCTCGGCGAGCAACTGCTCGTCCTCGACGACGAGAACCCGCACGGTGGTTGTCCCTTCTCCAGGCCGGCCCCGGAAGCGGACGCACGGCTCCGACGGTGCCTCCATCCTGCCTGGTCCTGCGGTAAAGCAGCGATAAGCTGCCCCCCGGGCACGGCCGCCCGCGGTCGGCGCCGGGCGCGGGCATCCGCGGTTCGTGGCGCAAGCAGTCCGCTTGGACTGTGACGCGGGCAACTTTCTTCCGCCGGGAGGTTTCCCGGCCCCCGGGGCGGGGAGGACATCCGCACACCCGCGATCCGGTTTCTGAGCCGATCGCACCCACCCGCCGTGCGTTCATCCGCGCCGGCCCTGGGGCTGGGGCGTCACCGGGAGCGGCCGAGGGCCGTCTCCGCGCCCGACCGGAGATCTTCACCGCCCGGATCGGACGCTTCCGCTGGCAACCGTCACCCCTGGGCGGGGAGCGCACGACCGTGCACGTCCGACACAGTAAGGGGGCCCGTATGGACGCCTTCACCGCCGGAATCCTGCAGCGCATCGCCAACGCCGAGCAGGACCTGCACCGCGCGATCGAGGCCGGGGACGAGTTCCTCGCCGAGGTGGAACAGTCCGAGCTGGACGATCTGCGCCGTCTCGCCGCCGAGCACGGCGTGGACACGGTGCTGGAGCGCCACCGCAGCGCCGCCTGATCCGAGCCCGACCCGTCGCCGGCTCTCCGGCACCAGCGGCCCTGTGGGGGCCGTGCGAAACCCAGGCCCTGGCATCCCCCCGTGTGTCAGGGCTCTTCGTCGCCCGGAGCGGCCCGAGAAGGCCCGCCGCCCGCGCAGGGTGTGGCCGACCAGCTCGAAGGCGTCCTTCCAGCTGATCGGGACGTAGTGGTCGGTGGCCGGGTCGTAGACCATCG
>NZ_JBEOWI010000114.1:0-7940 GCF_040296005.1 Kitasatospora sp. NPDC002551
CCCCGCCCCTCCCGCGGCGCCCCCGCCCACGCGCGCGCCTGCGCTCAGGCGACCAGGCCCAGCCACGCCGCCGCGAGGGCGGCGTGGCCGGCCGACGTCGGGTGCACGCCGTCCGCGGCCCAGTGCTCCGGCTCGGCCTTCGCGGCGAGTTCGGCGAACATGCCGTCGGCGGCGAGCAGCAGCGCGCCGTAGCGGCGGGCGAGCCTGCGGACGGCCTGGATCTTCGGGTCGAGGTCGGCGCGCCACCGCGCGCGTTCCACCTCCCCGACGAGCACGGCGCCGGCCTCGACGACGCCGTGGATCGGCAGCAGGAACGGCTCGACGAGGATCAGCCCGGTGCCCGCCTCGGCGAGGGGCGCGAGCAGGCGGTCGTAGCCCGCCTCGAACTCCTCCACGGGGATCACGCGCCCGTCCTCCGGGTGCAGCGTCTGCCAGCCCGCGTCGTTGACGCCGACGAGGACCGACAGCACGTCCGGCCGCGCGTCGAGCACGTCCGCCCTCCAGCGGGCTTCGAGGTCCATCACCTTGTCGCCCGCGTTCCCCGTGTTCAGCCAGGTCACCGGCCGGTCGGGGTGGCGGCGGCCCCACTCGCCCGCGACGCGCGCCGGGTAGCCGAACCCGAGACCGTCCCCGCTCTGCCGCCGCAGGCCGTCGGTGATCGAATCGCCGGTGAACATCACGGTGTTCCCCGGTCGGAGGGTGATCGTCATGGGCGCTCCTCGATGTCGACGGGGCCGGGAACGGCCGGTCCTCCCGGAGCCTGCCCGGCCCCGCCGTCGTCAGACCGGCAGGGCGACCGTCATCCCGCTGCCGCCCTGCCGCCGCGGCCGTCCCGTCCCGTCCTACTGGCCGACGCGGCCGTCGACGCACTCGCGGAGCAGGTCGGCGTGGCCGCAGTGGCGGGCGTACTCGTCGATGACGTGCACCATCACCTCGCGGACGGAGAGCTTCTCGCGGCCCAGGCGCGTGCCGAGGTCCTCGGAGTACCGGGCGAGGGTGGCGTCCAGGTCGGCCTGCTCGCGCGCCAGGTCGGCGAACGCGGCGTCCACCACGGCCTGGTCGGCGACGGCACCGTCGAAGTCGGCGTCACGCGGGCCGTAGAGCTTCGGCCGCGGCTCGCCGTCGGTGATCCAGTTGTGCCAGTCGCGCTCCACCTCGGCGAGGTGGCGGACCAGGCCGAGCAGCGACATCGTGGACGGCGGCACCGAGCGGCGGGCCAATTGCTCGGCGTCCAGCCCCTGGCACTTCAGGCGCAGGGTGAGGCGGTAGTTGGTGATCGCCTCCCGCAGGGTGGCCAGTTCGCCGTCCGGACTGGGGCCTTCGTTGTTGCGGGGGTCGTCGTCCGGGTCCATCCACATGTCGGGGTAGACGGTCGCCTCGGTCCAGCGTTCGGGTTGCTCGGTCATGCGGGACATGGTCGTCGGCGGCGGGCCGGTCCGCCACCCGGTTTTCTCAGGGGAAGGCGGGATCGGCCTCATCGAAGGACCAGCTGAGCACCTCCTGCGCCCCCGGCTCCGCGACGCCCCCGGCGCGCCGGTACACCGAGCGCGCCGCCATGTTGTCGCCGCCCGTGACCGCCCACATGCCGTAACAGCCCAGGGCGCGGGCGAGATCGGCGAGTTCCGCGGTCAGGGCCGGGGCGATGCCGCGGCCGCGGAACCTCCCGTCCACGCCCAGCTCGTACAGGTACATCTCGGTGCCCTTGTCCGGATGGGTGGTCTCGACGCCGGTGACCATCCCGGCCGGCACGTCGTCGACGTAGGCGACGAGCAGGTGGTGGCGGTCGTCCGCGAGGAAGCGGGCGGTGGCCTCGGGGAGCGGGGGCGAGTCGAAGAGGTGCCCGGCGGCCTGGACGTCCTCGGCGCGGGTGACGCGGCGGATCTCCATGGGGGAGATGCTGTCAGAATCCTGACGCGGGTGACAGCGGACCTTCGGGCCAAGCGCTCCGCGCACGGCGGAAATCCGGATGCCGCCGGACGGCGGGCGCGGTACCGTCCGCGCGTGAGCGAACGAGAGCCGAACGGCGGAGGGCGGACACCCGACGGGGGCGAGGAGCGGCTGACGGGCGGGAACGCCACGGCCGGCGTCGTGCGCGTCGGGGACACCGTGCGCCGCCCCGCCGGGCCGTGGACGCCCGCCGTGCACGCGCTGCTGACGCATCTGCACGGGGTGGGCTTCCGGGCCGCGCCGCGTCCGCTGGGCATCGACGAGCAGGGGCGCGAGGTGCTGAGCTTCGTGCCGGGCCGGGTGGTCGGGGACGGCGAGCGGTTCGCCCTGCTGGACCCGGTGGCCCGGCTGGCCCGGGTCGCCCGGCTGATCCGGGAGTTCCACGACGCGGTGGCCGGCTTCACGCCGCCGGCCGACGCCCGGTGGCAGGTGCTGATGCGCGACGACCCGGCGCGGGCCGGGCACGGCGAGATCATCGCCCACCAGGACCTGGCGCCGTGGAACCTGGTGGTCGACGACGGACCGGACCGGTGGACGTTCATCGACTGGGACACGGCCGCGCCCGGCTCCCGGCTCTGGGACCTCGCCTACGCCGCGCACGGCTTCGTCCCGCTGGCCGCCGACCCCGCGCACGGCCGCGCCGACGCCGCCGAGCGGCTGCGCGCCTTCGTCGACGCCTACGGGCTCGACGAGGACGAACGGCGGCGGCTGGTCCCGACGCTGGGGCGGCGCACCCGGGCCATGCACGACTTCCTGCGCGCCCGGGCGGGCCTCGGCGTCCAGCCGTGGACGCGGCTGTGGCAGGAGGGGCACGGCGAGACCTGGCTGGCGAACACCGGGTACATCGAGCAGCGCGAGCAGCGGTGGCTGCGGGCGCTGCTCGACGGCTGAGCCCCGGGGCCGGGGACCGGCCGCGCCGGCCTCACTCCCCCGGCACGCCCGGCAGGCCGGGGGTGAAGCCGTCGAGGGCGTTCCGGCACGGGCAGGAGCGGACGGCCGGCAGCGCCTCCAGGGCCTTGAAGAGCACGGTGCGCAGCCGGTCGACGTTGCGGCCGAACACCTCCAGGACCTCGGCGTGGGTGACGCCCTCGCCGCTCTCCACGCCCGCGTCCAGGTCGGTGACCAGGTTCAGGGAGGTGTAGCAGAGGGCGAGTTCACGGGCCAGCACGGCCTCCGGGTGGCCGGTCATGCCGACCGTCGACCAGCCGTTGGCGGTGAACCAGCGGGACTCGGCGCGGGTGGAGAAGCGCGGGCCCTCGATCACCGCCAGCGTGCCGCCGTCCACCGGCTCCCAGCCGCTGCCGCGCGCCGCGCCCAGCACCGCGGCGCGCCCCGCCGGGCAGTACGGGTCCGCCATCGGCGCGTGCACCACGCCGGGCACCGAGCCGTCCGGCAGCGGCACGCCGTCGTAGAAGGTCTGCGCCCGGGCGGCGGTGCGGTCCACGAACTGGTCCGGGACCAGCAGCGTCCCCGGCCCGTACTCCGGGCGCAACCCGCCCACCGCGCACGGCCCGAGCACCTGCCGCACGCCGAGCGCGTGCAGTGCCCAGAGGTTGGCCCGGTAGTTGATCCGGTGCGGCGGGATGCCGTGCCCGCGCCCGTGCCGCGGCAGGAACGCCACCCGCCGGCCGCCCACCTCGCCGACGAACAGCGAGTCGCTCGGCGCCCCGTAGGGCGTGTCCACGGCCACCTCGACCACGTCGTCCAGCAGCGCGTACAGCCCCGACCCGCCGATCACCCCGAGCTCCGCCCGCACCCCGGCCACCCGATCGTCCGCCATGCCGCCCGCCTCCCGTCGAAGAATGCCCGTGATGTCAGCCTACGGCCCGGGGAGTTCGCGGATCCTCCGGTCGGGACCGGCAGTCCCGTCTCCGGCGGCGCGCGGCGCCGCGCGAGCACGCACGGAAGGGGCCGGCCCCACCGCGTGGCCGTCACCTCGCCCTGGGAGGATGATGCAGGGGTCGGGGAGCCGGGTGGCGAAGGCGAAGACTGCGGAGGCGAAGCATGGGTGTGGGGCCGCTGGTGCGGGTGTGTGACGGGCCGGGTGGGCTGACGGTGTGGGGGGTGGCCGAGCCGGAGCGGTGGGCGGTGGACGTCAACGTGATGCTGGAGGCGGGCGAGGACGTCGGGGCGGTGGATCTCGGACTGCTCGCTGAGGTGCTGGAGCACCTGGAGCAGGCGGTGGAGGAGGCCCGGCGGTTCGTCTGCGCCGCGTGCGGCGTGACGGAGGATCAGGCGGCGCTGGACGCCCCGGAGGTGAACGTCTACACCGACGGCTGGATGCTGCGGTTCGCGGAGGGGGATCTGCCGCTCTGCGAGCCGTACGGGGTCGGGGTGTGGTTCGAGGGGCTGCGGCCGGTGCGCCTGGAGGACCTGGGCGAGGCCGAGGAGATCGAGGACTGACCGGCGGTCACTGCACCGCGTCCCACTGCTGGAGGGCCGCGAGCGCGGCGGTGCGGTCGGCCGGGCCGAGCAGGTAGTCGGCGACCGGGGTGAGCAGCAGCGTGCCGCGGTCCGGGCCCGGCAGCAGGCGGGCCTCGTCCCAGGTGTGGCGGATGACGGTGCGGCGCAGCAGGGTGCCCTTGCGGCGGGGCAGGCGGGGGCCGGTGGCGGCCTCGGCGCGGCGGCGGCGCTCGGGGGCGAGTTCGGGGGCGAGCGCGGTGCGGACGGCCGCCAGGGCGCCGAGCGGGAGGCGGGGGGCGGCGAGGTCGAGCAGGGCGGCCGCCTCGGGGGCGAGGCGGTAGGCGGCCAGCACGGCGGCGGTCTCGGCGGGTTCGTAGGGCTGGTGGGTGAGACAGGAGAGGTCGAGGAGGGTGAGCGGGTCGAGCTCCTCGGCGGGGTGGTGCAGGCGGTCCTCGGCGAGGGCGATCAGGCACTCGACGTGGTCGTCCGCCACCAGGTAGGGGCGGACCGGCACGGTGGCGCGGTCGCCGGGCAGGGCCGCGGTGGTGAGGTGGACGCGGTACCAGGGGTCGAGCAGCGGGTCCTCGGCGGGCCAGCGGACGGTGACGGCGGTGTGGTGCGGGCGGTCGCCGAGGAGGGTGACGTCGACGGTCTCCACGGGGTGGTCGGTGACCAGCCGGACGACGGCCTGCCAGAGCGCGGCCTCGCCGGGGGCGACCAGGTCCAGGGAGGCCTGCGGCCGGAGCAGGTCGGCCGGGTAGTAGCCGGCCAGCGGGATGCCGTGGATGGCGCGCACGCCGGTGGAGCGGGCGAGGTCGTGGGCGAGGCGGGCGTAGTGGTCGGCGCGGGTGCGGGCGCGGCGCAGCTCGGCGCGGGCGGGTTCGCCCATCCGGACGTCGTCGCGGGCCAGGGCGGAGAGCACGAGGTGCGGCAGGTGGCGGCTGCCGCGGGCGCGGTGGAGCAGTTCGGCCGGCCCGTCGGCCGGGTCGACGTCGAGCAGGTTGTACAGCAAAGCGGTGTTCACGGACGTCCGCCTCCGAAGGTATCGTCATGGCGCCCGACGCCTCCGACGGCCGAGGGCGGGGCGAGCACGGCCGGGCACTGGGGGTATCCGGTCGCGGGAGGTGAAGGAGGGGCGGACCGGACCGTCTCCGGCGGGCCCCGGCACGGTGATTCTGGCCGGTCGGGTTCAACGCGCGGTCACCACAGGCTCAACGGAGTCTCGACACCGCGCGTGACCTTGTGGTTGATAGCGTCACAGAGAATCTGACATGTGCACGAGCGGGGCGGGCACTGTCCTGGGCAGCAGGGGGCAGGATGGGCGATCTCCGTTTTTCCGTACTGGGTCTGATGCGGGCTCACCGCGGCGCGACGGCGCTCAAGGTGGGCAGCCCACAGCAGCAGGCGATGCTGGCCGTCCTGCTCCTGAGGCCCGGTCACTCGGCGAGCGCCACGGATCTGATCGCCGCGCTGTGGGGCGAGGAGCCGCCGGGCGCGGCGATGACCACCGTGCGGACGTACGCGTGGCGGTGGCGCAAGGTGCTGGACGCGGTGGAGCCCGCGGCGGAGCCCGGGGAGCCGGGGGCGCCCGGCGCCTCCGGGGAGAAGGCGGCGGGCAGCGTCCTGGTCTCGATGGGCGACGGCTACCGGCTGGTGCTGCCCAAGCTGGCGGTGGACGCGGCGCAGGCGGAGGCGCTGGCCGCCGAGGCGGAGCGGACCGCCCGGGCCGAGCCGCTGCGCGCCCGCGACCTGCTCAACCAGGCGCTGGAGCTGTGGCAGGGCGAGCCGCTGGCCGGGATCCCCGGGCCGTTCGCGGAGCGGCACCGGCAGCGGCTGGAGGAGCTGCGGCTGACGCTGCTGGAGGAGCGGATCGGCCTGGACCTGACGCTGGGCCGCTACTCGCGGTGCATCCCGGAGCTGACCGCGCTCACCACCGAGCACCCGCTGCACGAGCGGGCGTACGGGCTGCTGATGCGCGCGCTGTACCAGGCCGGGCGGCAGGCGGACGCGCTGGCGGTGTTCCGGGGCGTGCGGCAGCTGTTCCTGGCGGAGCTGGGGGTGGGGCCGGGCACGGAGCTGGAGCAGCTGCACCGGCGGATCCTGGAGGCCGATCCGGCCCTGGCCGCCCCGCAGGCGCCCGCCGGCGGTGCGGTGGCGGCCGTGGCGCCGGGCACGGCGGTGGCGGGGCCGGCCCCGGCCCCGGCGCAGAGCCCGGCCGGTGGGCAGGCCGAGGCGGCCGACGGCGCGGAGGCGGGCGCCGCCGACGGCCCGCCGGCCCCCGGCCGGGCCGTCCGGCCGTCCGGCGCGCCGCCGCGGCCGGCCCAGCTGCCGCCGGACGCCGCCGACTTCACCGGGCGGACGGCGCCGGTGCGGGTGCTGTGCGAGGCGCTGGCCGCTCCCGCGGCGGACGGCGTGGACGGCGCGGGCGGCGCGCCGGGCCACCCGCAGGCGCTGGTGGTCGCGACCGTGGTCGGCATGGGCGGGGTCGGCAAGACGGCGCTGGCGCTGCACGTGGCGCACCGCGTCCGGGACGCCTACCCGGACGGCCAGCTGTACGTGGACCTGCGCGGCTCGGATCCGGTGCCGGCCGACCCGGAGGCGGTGCTGAGCGGGTTCCTGGTGGCGCTCGGGGTCGCGGCGGACGCGGTGCCGGACGGGCTGGACGCGCGCTCGGCGCTGTTCCGCTCGGTGGTGGACGGCCGTCGCCTGCTGCTGGTGCTCGACAACGCCAAGGACGCGGCCCAGATCCGCCCGCTGCTGCCGGGCGCGGTCGGCTGCGCGGTGCTGACCACCGGCCGCACCAGGCCGGCCGGGCTGCCGGCGACCGTGCAGGTCGACCTGGACGTGTTCCAGCCGGAGGAGGCGCTGGACCTGCTCGGCCGCACGATCGGCGCGCGGCGGCTGGCGGCCGAGCCGGACGCCGCCCGGGAGCTGGTGGTCGCCTGCGGGCACCTGCCGCTGGCGGTGCGGATCGTGGCCGCCCGGCTGGCCGCCCGGCCGGGCTGGACGGTGGAGACGCTCAGCCGCCGGCTCCAGGTGGAGCGGCGGCGGATCGACGAGCTGCGGATCGGGGACCTCGCGGTGGCGGCGGCCTTCGAACTGAGCTACCGCCAGCTGGCCCAGGACCAGGCCCGGGCGTTCCGGCTGGTGGCCTCGGTGGACGGGCCGGACATCGGGCTGCCGGCGGCGGCCGCGCTGCTGGACCTCGACGAGTACGACGCCGAGGACCTGTTGGAGGCCCTGGTGGACGTGGCGATGGTGGAGTCGCCGTTCCCGGGCCGCTACCGGTACCACGACCTGCTGCGGGCGTTCGCGCGCCGACGACCGGCCGAGGGCCCCGGCCCCGGTGGGGGGACGGGCGGCGGGGGGACGGCCGGCCCGGAGGCGGACGGCGCCGAGGCGGTGGCGGCCCGGGACCGGCTGCTGGACCACCTGCTGGCCACCGCCTGCACCGCCTTCCAGCACGCCGTGCCGGGCGACCCGGCGGCGGGCGCGCTCGGCCCGGCCCGCTCCCCCGGCGTCCCGCTGCCGGGGCGCGACGCCGCCCGCGAGTGGGCGGCCGTCGAGGGGACGGGCGCGGTGGCGCTGGC
>NZ_JBEOWI010000115.1:0-7795 GCF_040296005.1 Kitasatospora sp. NPDC002551
GGTGGTCGCGGTGCGGGCGGTCCGGATCGCCGTTCGACCGGCGCGGGCCACGGCGGCGTACTTCTTCGAAGCCCTGACCTGCGAGACGTCGTCGCGCTCGCCGGCGGCCTGGGCGACGCGGAGGCGGCCGGGCCGCCGGAGGGCGTAGAGGCCGCGCACGTAGGCGCGGGTCCGGGCCTCCCAGGCGCGGCCCAGGATGTGGCCGATCCAGGCGGCGGCGACCATCGGGCTGACGGTGTCGGCGATGAGCTGGGTCTTGTTGCGGATGCCTTCGCCGCGGCCCACGTGGATCCAGGGGAAGTCGGCGCGGAATCCCACGGCGCGGCCCAGGTCGGCGTGGGTGTGGGTGAGGCCGTCGGCCTCGCGCTTCCACCCGTACGCGGTGCCGGTCACCGTCGTGCCCGGCTCGTCGGCGGTGAACGTGCCGCCGCCCTTGGGCCGGCCGGTCAGGGGGTTGATCCCGCGCACGCCGCGGGTGTTGACCTTGTGCCCCTTCTCCCAGCCCATGCACGCGGCCCAGGTGGTCCGCGGCACCGGCTTGCTGGGCCGGTAGCTGGTGAACGGCCGGGTGTAGCGCATGCACACCATGAACGTCCGGTTCTTCTTCGAGGCGGCCCCGTAGTCGGCGGCCTCGACCAGGCTGAACGACGCGTACTCCCAGCCGGCCCCGTAGAACTCCGAGGCGATCGCCTCGACGACGTACTCGGCGGCCTTCGACTTCAGGAGGTTCGAGGACTGCTCCATGGCCACCCAGCGGATGTTGTTGTGCTTGGCCTGCAATGCCAGCGGCCAGATCACCGCTTCGGCCATGAGGCCCGTGCGCGCGTCCTTCAGCGCCGCCAGCGGGGCGCGGACCTCGTCCCAGGTGGCTCCGGTGGGCGGAGCGTAGCCCTCCATGCCGTCCCCGGCGTCGTCGACCATGACGAAGCCAGCCGCTGCCCCGGCCTGGCTGATCACTTCCTCGACCAGCCCCATGGCCTCCTCCGCGAGCCCGGCCAGCTTCCCGCCGGGCGAAAGCGTCTGGCACGGAGGGGACAGGATCACCGCGACCACGTAGCGCAGCGCCGGGTTCGCCGGGTCCAGGTCCGTGACCGAGGCGCAGATCCGCCGGAACCCGGCAGCCCGCGCCGTGGCGCACGCGGCCTCGGAGAGGTCCACCCCGACCATGTCGACGGGCTCACCCAGTACATGGACGATGCCCTCGCACCAACCACCGGGGCCCGCAAAGAGGTTGACGACCCGGATGGGCGCGCCCGGCTTCGGCGCGTAGAGCCATTCCACCGGCCACGGCCCGGCGAGCTCCGCGCGCTCCTGGTCGCTCAGCGACGCGATGTAGGCATCGCGTTCCGCGTCGTCGAGGAGGTCGACGTCGTCCACCGGCAGACCGAGGGCCGAGCTCACCTTCGCCACCGTCACCCGGGCTGCTTCAAGGACCCAGTACGCCATGTGCGCCCGGGCCCAGATGCCGGTGCTCTCCTCCTCCAATCCGCCGCGGTACTCCCAGCCCTCGTCCTCCACCGACTCGGGCAGCCGCCACCGCCGGGCCTGGCCGATGGCCTCGTACGCGGCGGTGATCTCGTCGGAGTGCGCGTCGGCCAAGGCCAACAGGGCGGCGCGCCTGGCGGCGGCGCGGCCGTGCAGCCGCTTCGCCTCTGCGAGGGGGCACGGCGGGGCCACCGCGGCGCCGCCCTCGTTGTCCATGGCCGCGGGGCCGCCAGGGTCGCTGATCGTGTCGGGCGCCGGTCGGGGGTCGGGGGAGGGGAGGTTCATCGTGTGCCTCTGTGCTTTCGGCCGGCCTGGGGCCGGGCGGCGGGGCAACGGCCCCGCTACCCGGAGCGGTCAGACCGCGGCCGATGATTAATACAATGCTCGAAGTCGCAGACTTAAGAAACGTTGTTCGGGTGGGTGTGCCCCGGAGCCTCGTCCCGCAGCATCCGCTCGACTGCCTGCTCCCCGAACGCTCCGACCAGGGCGGCAACCTGGGCTTCCAGGCCGCGGTTGTTGATCGCGCTCGCCTGCTCGTCGGCGTCGTCGTGCACGGCGTCGAAGGCGTCGAGGTCACCCAGCTCGGGATGGGCGCCGTTGTTGTAGGCGCTCGACGCGCCGCGGTGCACCATCTCGTACACGAGCTCGTCGACGTCCGTCTCCGTCAGCCCCAGCCCGCGGGCCAGGCGGACCAGCCCGGCGGCGCCCTGCACTTCCTGGTCGGGGCGCTGCGGCGTGCCAGCTTCGGAGTGGTCGGCGTGCAGGGCGGTGGTCATGCGGGCTCCAGGTGCGAGGTGTTCCGCCGGGATCGGCGAGGCGGTGAACTGAAACGGGCTGGGGTGTGCTCGACGGCGTGGTCGAGGCCGCCGCGACCGGTCGGCACGGCCTCGGCCGCGCGCGGGTGCTGCTACAGCCGGGACAGCTGGGCGTAGTTGCGCTCCCCGTCGCTCCAGGCGAGCGCCTGGACGCGGTGGACGACCGTACGGCCGATCCAGGAGGCGGCCGGACCGGGGTGGGACTGCTCGCCGACGAGCCAGTCGTCCAGATCCCCGGCCAGGTCCCACAGCCCGCCGGACGAATCCTCGGCGAACCACTGGGAGTTCCCGCCGCAGCCGAAGCTGTCGCGGTACTCCCAGACGCACACCAGGCGCAGCCCGGTGGCCGCCCCCAGGACGGCGAAGACGGCGTTCACCTGCTCCTCGGTGTACCCGTCGCGGAACCGGCCCTTCAGCCGGCCGTTGGCGACGACCGGGGCGAGTGCCTCGTCGGCGTAGTGGGCCGGTGCCGGGCGGTCGTCCGATACCGCCGGGCCGGTGGACGGCCGCGACCTGGGCGCATCTGTCGCCACGCCCAGTTCGGCGAGCCGCTCTCGCAGCGTGGCGAGCTGTTCGGTGAGCTGCTGGGTAAGCCGTTGGCCGTCGGCGGAGACCGGGAATCCGGTGGCCATGGCCTCCTCGTGGGACGAGGCGAGGGTGTTGCTCAGGTTGTCGGCAGCGCGGTGGGCCTGCCACAGGGCGGTGGGGTCGGGCATCGGGATCGCTTTCGTGGGGTGCGGGAGGCGCCGACGGGCCCAGCGTGGCTGCCGGGGCCGCTCCGGCGATGGCGGATGGCGCGATGGTTCAGGCGTCGTCGTTCTCGGCGATGCTGAGGTCGTAGCCGAGGGCGTGGAGGCGGTCCTTGATCGCCTCGACGATGTCGCCGCCCTCCAGGTCGGGGTCCGTCATCGCGTCCAGGACGGCGTCCATCCCGGCCTGCGGGTCGGGCTCCGCAGCGCTGACGGCGGGCCGGCCGAACTCACCGGCGAGGACGGCCATGACCGTGCCGAGCATCTGGACGCGTTCCTCGACGTGCCGGTCGGCGGCCTCGTCGTGGTCGTCGTAGTCGTTGCCCAGCAGCGCGCCGTCCGGCCCGACGAAGGGGGTGATCTCGGCCTGCTGGCGGGCCAGCAGCGAGGCGTGCGCCGTGATCAGGCCGTGGACCACGTCGCGGGACGACCCTCCGGTCGGGACCGGGGCCCCGTCCAGTCCGTGGCTGTGGCACATCGCCGCGCACTGGAGCCAGCCGGTGAGCTCCTGGACGCGCTCGCTGCGCACGCGGTCCCACTGGTCGAAGGGCTGTTCGGAGGCGGTGGCGAGCTCGGCAAGCGCTGCGGCGACGGTGGCGGAGTCGGCATCGCCGGGGAGCGTGGTCAGGGTGGTGGCGGTCATCGGGTTCCTCAGGGCGGGCGTCGCGCGATCGGCGCGGACGGCGGTTCAGTTGGTGGTGACGCCGACGTACATCCAGGACGGGACGTGGCGGCGGTCGAGCGTGAGGCCGGTCAGGGCGGCCTCGGAGGGCCGGTGCGAGCTCATCGGGGGTAGTTCCTCCGGGTTCGGCGCCGCGCCGGCACCGGCACGGGCTCGGCTACTGGTCGGCGCCGGTCACGTGCAGCCCGGAGACGCTGGGCAGCCGCGACAGGATCGTGTAGATCTCCGCCGGCCGGTATCGGGCCTTGCGCTCCTTCTTGCCGAGCCGGAGCGCCAGGTGCACCTCCACGTCGTCGATGTCGTGGTCGCGGGTGGCGATGTATCCGGTGTCCAGGCACGAGAAGGTCACCGACTTGACGCGCGTCATCAGTTCGCCGAGGGCGACCCGATCGCCCTTGCGGGGCAGCGGCAGGCTGCCGGTCTCCCAGGTGAAGGCCGCCTCGTAGTCGACCTCACCGTCGTTGATGCCCAGGTCGATGCTGACTTCTGCGCGCATGGCTGTTCTCCGTCTCCGTCGTTGTTGTGGCAGCGGCGCTGCGCCGCTGCTGGGTGGTCGTGCTCTTGGCGGGAGTCGAACCCGCGCCGTGTAGACGAGCTTGGAAGACGCGCTTCCCTGCCGGCGGTTCGGGGGTGTCAGCCCCTCGTTGAGGTTCCCCAACCCTGCTGGCCAGGGCCCGGTCCCGGTGCATCCGCGACCGTCTCGGCATGACGCCGTTCCGTTTTACGGCCGCTCTTCCGCTGGGCTACAGGAGCGGGGGCGGGCTGCGCGCCCTCCCCGCAGCGAGTACATTACACAAACTCGCAGAGTTAAGCAATTGCGTGTGGGGTTGATCGGCCTTCTCGGTCGTCAGCCGGGCTCGCCGGGGGCCGTGGTGTCAGGCTCCGCCGTCCCGGCTTCCGGCCGCTCACTGCGGGCGGCCGGCGCACCCTCGTACGGGTGCCAGGACGCTGCCGCCCGGTGGGGCAGGTGGGTGGCGACGATGTTCGGCCAGTCCGTGTGATCGTGCTCCTTCGGGGTGGTCGGGTGCGAGATCCAGTTGGCCGCCCCGGTCTCGTCGCTCAGCAGCGCCTCGATCAGGCACTCCCGGCACAGGCCGATCTCGGGCGTCCAGTCCCGGAAGGTCGCGGGCCTCTGGGGGTGCAGTACCGCGTGGCGCTGGGTGGCCTCCAGGACCAGGCGCGGCCAGTCGACGGCGCGCGCCACCCGCTCCAGGATGGCCGCCATGGCGTCCTCGACCGCCCAGACGTCCTCGGTGGGCATGGTGGTGTAGCTGCGGGTGCGCTCGTCCCAGCGGTGGTTCCCCAGCACGTCCTGGCGGAGGGTCTTGATCACGGCGAGTCGGTTGGGCATGGATCTCTCCTGGGGTGGGGTGGGGTGGGGTGCGGATCGGATGAGGGATGCCGCCCTGCGGCCGGTCGGGCCGGTGTGCCCGGCCGGCGCGGGCTGCGCGGTCCTTCACAGATGCCAGTGCGGTGGCCGGGTGCGGGTGGGGTAGAGCAGGGGCCGGTGCTTGTGCTCGGCGATCGCCCGCTCGGCGCGCCGGTGCGTGGGCTCTTCGAGGTTGCGCGGGTCGCCCAAGGCGTCGCCGCAGGACACCGTCACGCTGCTGCCCAGGCGCCACAGCCGCGAGTTGACCGCGCAACAGGCCGAGTTGACGGCGTCGATGTCGTTCAGCCACCAGTGGTAGCGGCCCGGGTCGAGGCCCTGGAAGCGCAGCGCCGCGGCGGCGGCCCGGACCATGGTGCCGGTGCCGGCGCACGGTTCGAGCAGGACGGCGCCGGGAGCGGGGAGATCGGTCAGCAGGATCTCGCCGGCGGGGTCCGAGGCGATCGACGGGGTGAAGAACTCGCCGGTCGCCTGCTTCTGGCCGTGGCCGCGCATGCGCTGGAGCAGGAGGCCGAGCAGGTCCTCCGACTCGCATCGGGCCAGGTCGCTGCAGTACTCCAGCAGTCCGGCCCGCACGAGGACGCGCGCGTAATCGGCCAGGCCGCGGATGTCGCTCTCGCTCGGATCGGCGAGCCATGCGTGCAGCGGCCCGGCGGCGTCGGCGAGTGCCGGGTCGGACGCCCACAGGCTGTTCCAGCTGGCCCGCAGGGCGTCGGCCAGTTCCCTGTCGTCCAGCGGGATCAGCAGCGGGCCGTAGTCCGGCCCGTCCGCGCGGCTCGGGGAGCACAGGGCCAGCCCGGCCAGCGTGCCGACGGCGATGGCCACCTCGCCCGTACCGCCGCGGTTGTCCAGCCACCACCCGTGGGCGGCGTCGACGATGCACCGGCCGTGCTCGCGGCCGTTCTCGGGGACCATGAAGCGCCGGAAGCCGGCGGGAGGGATGCCGTACAGGGTCATGTCGTACTCCAGGAAAGAGGTCGGAGGGCAGGTCGAAGGCCGGGCGGTGGGGCCGCCGCCCTGACCATGTGTGAATTCGCAACCTTAAGAAATCTGTTGGGCGTCAGGAGGCCCAGGGCTGGTCGGCCAAGAGCGCCTGGATCTGGGCCTGGACGGCCTTCAGGTCCGCGTCGATCTCCTCCAGCGGACGCGGCGGCTTGTAGACGTAGAAGTGGCGGGTGAAGGGGATCTCGTAGCCGATCTTCGTCTTGGCGTGGTCGATCCAGGCGTCGGGGACGAACGGCCGCACTTCCCGCTGCAGGTACTCCTCCGGGTCCTGCCCGAGCGGGACGTTCTCGAAGTCCCGCAGCGCCGGGTCCGGCAGTGGCCCGCCCGGTGAGCCCTGCACCTCGCCCTCGGGATCGGCCACGCCCCACGCCTCCCGCAGCGCCCGGACGAACACGGCACCTGACGGACACGCCAGGCCGGCCGCGGCCACCGCCGCGGTGAGCGCGTCGAGGGCATCCGCCGCCGTCGCCCACACCGAGCCGACCAGCGGGCGCAGCGCCTTCGCGAACGCGCCCGCGTCGGTGACCTGCTGGACCGGCTTCGCCGACGCCAGCTGCGCGATCGACGCCTCGGTGGCTTCGAAGCGCAGCCGCAGCGGACGCTCGACCGTGATCCGCCGGTAGCCGAAGTCCTCGTTGCGAAAGACCTTCACCTTCCCGCCCCCCGAACCGACGGCACCTCCGGGCGCGTGAGCCGACGGGACCGGCGGAGCCCCGGCGTACAGGCGGGTCAGCTCGGCGATGTGCTCCTCGCCGACCTCCTTGCGCTTGTCGCCCAGCGCCCTGCGCATCTTGGACCAGTGGTCCCGGGCGTCCAGCAGGACGACACCGCCCTTCCGGTCCGCGGTCTTGCGGTTGGTCAGCACCCACACGTACGTGGAGATGGACGTGTTGTAGAAAAGCTGGTCGGGCAGCGCGACGATGCCCTCCAACAGGTCGCTCTCCAGAATCCACTGCCGGATACGGGACTCCCCGGACCCTGCCTGGCCCGAGAACAGCGGCGAGCCGCTGAAGAGGATCGCGATCCGGCTGCCGCCGCTCCCCGACGCGTCAACCGGCTTCATCTTCGCGATCATGTGCTGGAGGAAGAGCAGCGCGCCGTCGTTCACCCGGGGAAGACCGGCGCCGAACCGGCCGCGCTCGCCCAGCTCCCGGTGCTCACGCTCGACCGCGTCCTTGGCCTTGCGCCAGTCGACACCGAACGGCGGGTTGGCCAGAAGGTAGTCGAACGTCGCGCCCGCATGGCCGTCCTGCGTCAGCGAGTTGCCGAGGACGATGGCCTCGGGGGCCTGGCCCCTGACCATCATGTCGGACCGGCAGATCGCCCAGGACTCGGAGTTGAGCTCCTGCCCGAACACCTCCACCGGGTTGCCGGGGTCAAGCCGCAGCAGCTGTTCTTGTGCGGCGCTGAGCATGCCGCCCGTACCGCACGCCGGGTCCAGGACCGTCCGGGGCGCCCCCGGCGTACCAGGAGCCTGACCGTCGGCCGGAGCGAGAAGGTTCACCATCAGCCGGACGACCTCCGGCGGGGTGAAGTGCTCCCCGGCCGTCTCGTGGGACTGCTCGGCCCACCGCCGGATCAACTCCTCAAAGAGGTAGCCCATCTGGTGGTTCGACACGCCTCCACGCGGCTCCCCGCCCGCGTCCGGCGGCGCCGCGAGCCCGGCGGGCCC
>NZ_JBEOWI010000116.1:0-7639 GCF_040296005.1 Kitasatospora sp. NPDC002551
TCCGCTGGAGCGGATGATGCGGGACGCGAAGATCACGCAGATCTACGAGGGCACCAACCAGATCCAGCGCGTCGTGATGGCCCGCAACCTGCCGTGATCCCGTACGGCACCCACCGGAGCCCCCGGCCGCGGCGATGCGGCCGGGGGCTCCTGCCGTTTCGTCGAGCCTATGGGATTCCTACAAGGGCCGGCCCGTCGAATCGGGCGAGCGGCACATCTGAACGACCATCACGGCCGTGGCAGGGTGGGCGGTGAGGCGAATGCTCCCCGCGTCCACCGATGCGGAGAGTTGTATCCACCTCACAACCTCCACAGAAGCCATGGAGTCTTTTCGATGGGTACTGACAACAACTCGACCCGAGGCCCCGCCGCCGAGCCGGTGCTGGTCACCGGTCTCGGGGCGACCACACCGCTCGGCGGCGACGTCGCCTCCACCTGGGCCGCGATGCTGGCCGGCGACGGCGGCATCCGGCCGATCGAGGCCGACTGGGCGGCCGGACTCCCGATCCGGATGGCCGGGCAGCTGGCGGTCGAACCGTCCGAGGTCATCGACCGGGTCCGGGCCCGGCGGCTCGACCGCTGCGAGCAGGTCGCGCTGATCGCGGCGCGCGAGGCCTGGGCCGACGCCGGCGCCCCCGAGGTCGACGGCGAGCGGCTCGCCGTGGTGATCGGCACCGGCACCGGCGGCGCGCTCACCATGCTCGGCCAGGACGACGTGCTGGAGGCCTCCGGCGTCCGGAAGGTCTCCCCGCACACCGTCCCGATGCTGATGGCCAACGGCCCGGCCGCCTGGGTGTCCATCGAACTCGGCGCCCGGGCCGGCGCGCACACCCCGGTGAGCGCCTGCGCGTCCGGCGCCGAGGCGATCGCGCTGGGCCTGGACCTCATCCGCCTCGGCCGGGCCGACGTGGTGGTCGCGGGCGGCGCCGAGGCCTGCATCTGCCCGCTGACGCTGGCCGGCTTCGCCCAGGCCAGGGCGCACTCGCTGCGCAACGACGAGCCCGGCCGCGCCTCCCGTCCGTTCGACACCGACCGGGACGGCTTCGTGATCGGCGAGGGCGCGGCCGTCGTCGTCCTGGAACGGGCCGGCTTCGCCGCCGCCCGCCGGGCCCGCGCCCACGCCGCGCTGGCCGGCGCGGCGGTCACCTCCGACGCCCACCACATCACCGCGGCCGCGGCCGAGGGCCAGGTCCGCGCGATGCGCCGGGCGGTCGCCGAGGCCGGGCTGTCCCCGCTGGACATCGCGCTCGTGCACGCCCACGCCACCTCCACCCCGCTCGGCGACCTGGTCGAGGCCGAGTCGGTCACCGAGGCGATCGGCGCCCACCCGGTGGTCACCGCCACCAAGTCGATGACCGGCCACCTCTTCGGCGCGGCGGGCGCGGTGGGCGCGCTCGCGACCGTCCTCGCGCTGCGCGACGGCGTGGTCCCGCCCACCCGCAACCTGGAGCGGCAGGACCCGGCGGTCAAGCTGGACGTGGTCGCGGGCGCCGTGCGCCGGGGCCCGCTCGGCGCGGGGCTCAGCAACGCCTTCGGGTTCGGCGGCCACAACGCCTCGCTGGTCTTCACGGCGGTGCCGTGAAGACCAGCGACCGGCGGGCAGGGGCTCACTAGGGTGACCGGCATGTCCACACCGACGGAATCGTCTCCGGCCTCCGCCCTGCGGCTCGAACCGGTCACCCCGGAGAACATCGACGCCGCCCTGGGGCTGAAGGTCCGCCCCGACCAGGAGCACCTGGTCGCCCCGGTGGCCACCTCGCTGGCCGAGGCGTACGCGTACGGCGAGACCGCCTGGCCCCGGCTGGTCTACGACGGCGAGCGGCCGGTCGGCTTCCTGATGGCCTTCTTCGACGTCGTCTTCCGGCCCGGCGACGAGCCGCGCTCCGGCCTCTGGCGTCTCAACATCGCCGCGGACACCCAGGGCAGGGGCTACGGCCGCTTCGCCGTCGAGCAGGTCGCCGCCGAGATCCGCCGCCGCGGCGGCACCCGGGTCTGCGTCACCTACGTGCCCGGGGACGGCGGCCCGGCGGGCTTCTACGCCCGCCTCGGCTTCCGGCCGACGGGCGCCTTCAGCGGGGACCAGGCGGTCGCGGAGCTGGACCTGGTCTGAGCGCGGCGGGCGGGTGACCCGGCCGCGTCGCCGGGTCACCCGCCCGTCCTGCGGGCCGTGCTCGGCCTCAGTGGACCAGGAGGAACTTGGTGGTCGGGACATTCGGGCCGCTGGCGCAGTCCAGGTTCGAGGTGGTGGCGCTGTAGGTCCAGCCGCGGGGGACGTCGCACGCCCACAGGCCGTTCACCGGCGTGCGCAGGTGGAAGGTGGTGGACGGGACGCTGCTCCCGTACAGCAGGCTGCAGGACGTGCTGCGGCCGGTGAAGTCATAGGTGAAGGCCGGCGTGCCCACGCACGCGGTCAGGCCGTCGTACGGGGTGCGCAGGTGGTAGGCGTTGGAGATCACGCCGGACTGCTGGCTGCAGGCGTAGCCCCAGGAGATGGAGTCGTAGACGAAGGCCGGGTTGCTGATGCACGCGGTCAGCCCGTCGACGGGCGTGCGCAGGTGGAACTGCGGCGAGTTCCACGTCCCGCCGCCGCTGCAGCTGCGGTTCATGGACACCTGGTCGTAGACGTAGCCGGCCGGGACGTCACAGGCCCACACGCCGTCCAGGCCGGTGGTGGTCGTCGTGGTCGTCGTGGCGGCGGAGGCGGACGTGGTGGCGGCGGCGCCGGAGAGCACCAGCGCCAGCGCGGCGAAGGCCGCGAGCAAGGCGTTCCGGAGGGTGCGGACGGTGCGTGCGGTGCGTGCGACGGACATGGTTCTCCTTCGGTGGAGGAGCTGTCGGTGGATGCACGGTGCCGGCGGCGGTGGTGTCGCGGGTGAGCGTTCACTGCCGCCGCCGACGGTTCTAGCACGCGCGGCGGACCGCCGGCCCGGTGATCCGCTTCCGATTGATCATTCCGCCGGCCGCCGTCTACGCGCCCGCGCGTGACTTCTCCGGTTCATGCCAGCCGATCGGCGCGGCCCGGGTCCGGCACGCGGGCGACCCGGTTCCCGCCGGGTCGCCCGCACGCCGAGGGGGCCGGCCTCAGTGGGCCAGGAGGAACTTGGTGGTCGGCACGCCCTGGACGCTGGCGCAGTCCAGGTTCGAGGTGGTCGCGCTGTAGGTCCAGCCGCTCGGGACGCTGCACGCCCACATGCCGTTGACCGGCGTGCGCAGGTGGAAGGTGGTCGCCAGGACGCCGGACAGCTGGCTGCACGTGGTGCTGTGGCCGACGAAGTCGTAGGTGAAGCCCGACGCGCCGGTACACGCGGTCAGCCCGTCGACGGGCGTGCGCAGGTGGAACTGGGGTGAGTTCCAGCTGCCGCCGCCGCTGCAGGCGCGGTTCATGGACACCCCGTCGTAGACGTAGCCGGCCGGGACGGAGCAGGCGTAGGTGCCGTCCAGGCCGGTGGTCGTCGTGGTGGTGGCGGAGGCGGGCGCGGTGGCGGCGGCGCCGGAGAGCAGCAGCGCCACCGAGGCGGCGGCCGCTAGCAGGCCGGACCGGGCGGTGCGGGCGGTGCGGGCCGTTCGTGCGACGGACATGGTTCTCCTTCGGTCGAGGAGTTGCCGGTGGATGCACGGTGCGGGGGCGGTGGCCGCGGGTGAGCGGTCACTGCCGTCGACGGTTCTAGCACGCACGGCGGGCCGCCAGCCCGGTGCTCCGCCCCGGATCGACCATTCCGCCGCCCGCCGTCTACGCACCCGCAGGCGATCCTCCGGTCCGCGTCAGCCGATCAGTGCCGCCGCTTCCTTCCGCGCCTGGCGCAGCCACTGCGCGCGCTCGTCGTCCGAGGAATCGCTCACGGTGCGGAACACCCGTCTACGGACGTCCGTCACCCCGACGTAGGGCAGCACGCACGCCGCCCAGATCCGCTCCAGCGGGTCGCCGAACTCCTCGTGCTCCCGGGCCTCCGGGGTGTCCGAGGTGTTCAGCACCAGCGCCCGCCCGGCCCGCAGCAGCCCGACGGGCTCCCCGTCGGCCGTCCCCAGCTTGTACGCGACGCCCGGCACCATCACCCGCTGCACCCACCCGGCGAGCACGGCGGGCGGCATGCCCCACCAGTTGGGGTGCACCAGCACGAGGGCGTCCAGCGTCGCCACCTCGTCCCGGTGCAGCGCGAGCAGGGCGTCCTCGGCGGCCCCGCTCGCCGCCACCGTCTCCGTCTCGCCGGCGGTGAGCAGGGGCGCGAACCCCTCGGCGTACAGGTCGTGCGCGACGACCTCGGCTCCCTGCTCCCGCAACTCGTCCACCACGGCCCCGAACAGCGCGTGGTTGAAGCTCCCCGGCCTCGGGTGCGCCAGATAGATCCCGACCCGCTTCTTCACCATGTCCCCTTCCGCCCCTCCGGATCGGCCGATCCTAACCCCGGTAGGGTCGACCGCCGTGACCACCACCGAGCCCGAATTCCTCGCCGCCGCCCGGACGTTCTACGACGCCGTCGCCGCCGACTACGCCGACCGCTTCCGCGACGCGCTGGCCGCCTCCCCCTGGGAACGCGCGATGCTCGGCGTCTTCGCCGAGCTGGTGACGACGGCCGGCGGCGGCCGCGTCGCCGAACTCGGCTGCGGCCCGGGCCGGATCACGGGACATCTGGCCGCCCTCGGCCTGGACGTCTCCGGCCTCGACCTCTCCCCGCGCATGGTCGACCTGGCCCGCGCCACCCACCCGGAGATCCCCTTCCAGGTCGGCTCCCTGCTCGACCTGCCCTACGCGGACGGCGAGTTGGCCGGCGTCGTGGCCTGGTACTCCATCATCCACACCCCCGCCGAACACCTCCCCCGCGCCTTCGCCGAGTTCCACCGCGTCCTCGCCCCCGGAGCCCCCCTCCTCCTCGCCTTCCAGGTCGGCGACGCCGCCCTGCGCATCGAAGACCCCTGGGGCCACCCCGTCACCCTGGACTTCCGCCGCCGACAACCCGCCCACATCGAGACGTTGGCCACCGACGCCGGCCTCAGGGTCACCACCCGCCTCGTCCGGGAGCCGGAGGCGGACGAGAAGTCCCCGCAGGCCTACCTCCTGGCGCTCCGGGCGGAGCAGCCGGGCCGTCCGGAGGGGCCTGGTGGACCGTGATGGCCCCGTCGAGCAGGGCGGCGGCTTCCTTGGCACGCCCGGCCGACCCCAGGGCGGCTCCGATGAGGCTCAAGGTGACCCCCTCCTCGAACCTGTTGCCCCTGGCCCGGTGGAGGGCCAGGGCGGCGTGGCCCACGTCGATGGCCTCGTCGTGCCGTCCGGCCCGGAGGAGTTCCACGCCCAGGTCGGTGAGGCGGCCTTCGGAGTGCTGATCGCCGACGAAGGACGCGAAGTCCTCGCTCCGCATCATCTCCAGCCCGAGGCCGAGGATCTCCATGACGGTTTCGAGGATCCTCGGGTCACTCAGGGGCGGCTCGATTCCGGTGACGGACCTGGCCATGCCGAGGGCGTGCAGATAGGTCCTGTACGCCATGTGGCTGCCGAGGATCACGGTCAGCTCCAGGAGCTTCCCTCGTCCGGCGGCACGGGAGTCCACGATCGCGTCGAGGTTCTCGCGTTCGACGGAGAACCAGGCGTAGGCGCTCGCCTCATCGGGGAACGGGCTGGTCCCGGAGCGGTTGGCACCTGTCTGGGGCCCGGGCCGCATGGCGGCGCGCCCGTTGCACGCGTAGTAGCCCAGGAGCCGTTCCCATGCCGCGGTGCGCTCGCCGTCCTGGTCGGCCAGGCGCTTCACGTACAGCCGCACCAGGTCGTGCGCCCGCCAGCGCCCCGAACCCACCGGCTGCTCCGCCAGCAGGTTCGCCCGGGCCAGCGCGGCCAGCTGCCGCCGGGCGGCCGGCCTGCCGAGCCCGGCCAGCACCGCGACCGCCTCCGTCGAGACGTCCGGTCCCGGGTTCACCGTCGTCAGCCGCAGCACCCTCGCCGTCTCCTCCGGCAGCCGCCGGTAGGACAGCTCGAACGCGCCCGCCACCGCGAGCGACATCCCGCCGCCGTCCCCGTGCCGCAGCGCGTCCAGCCGGCTGCCGGTGTCCGCCAGCTCCTCCGCGAGATCGGCGAGCGGCAGCCCGGGGTCGTCCACCAGCAGGGCCGCCGCGATCCGCAACGCGAGCGGCAGGTACCCGCAGTGCTCCGCGATCGCCGCCAGCGCCCGCGGCTGCGCCTCCGCCCGCCCGTCCTCCGGCCGGGCCCGCCGCACGGCCGTCGCTACCAGCTCCGCGGCCTCCGCCGCCCCCAGCACCCCCAGCGGCAGCAGCCGCGCCGGGAAGCCGGGGGAGTGCAGGCAGTCCCGCGAGGTGACCAGCAGCCGGTGACAGGAGTCCGCCGGCACCAGCGGCGCGACCTGCTCCGCCGCCGAGGCGTCGTCGGCGAGCACCAGCACGGCTCCGGCCTCCGCCGCCCGCCGCGCCATCGCGGACCGGTACAGCGCGGCCTGCTCCTCCGGCGTCGGCGGCACGTCGTGGTCGCGCACGCCCAGCGCCCGCAGCAGCGCGCCCACCGCCTGCTCGCCGCTCACCGCCGCCCCGGGCCGGTAGCCGCGCAGCGGCACGTACAGCACCCCGCCCGGGAACCAGCCGCGCCGTGCGGCCTCGTGCGCCGCGTACAGCGCGAGCGCGCTCTTCCCGACCCCCGCCAGCCCGGCCACGGCCGACACCAGCACCGGCCCGCCGTCCCCCGCGGACGGCGCGAGCAGCGTCAGCAGCGCCTGCACGGCCTCGCCGCGCCCCACCAGGTCCACCGGTGGTGCCGGCAGCGAGGCGAGCGCCGTCGGCGCCGGTCCGCCGCCCGCCCCGCCGAGGGCGATGTGCATGGTCCCGGCCTGGAACGCGCCGCCGTGGACCGTGCCGCCGTCGAGCGCGTTCCGGACCCTGTCCTCCCCGTTCTCCACGCCGCCATCCTGGCCCAGGCGCCGCCGCGCGCGGGGCCGAACCCGTTGATCACCGGTCGGCGGAGCGTGACCGCGCGCCGGGGGGCGCCGCGCGCCGACACGCCCGGCATGCCATGATCCCTGCATGGGTTCCAACGTTTTCTTCGACATCACCATCAACGACGAGCCGGCCGGCCGCATCGTCTTCACGCTCTTCGACGACATCGTCCCGAAGACCGCGCAGAACTTCCGCGAGCTCGCCACCGGCCAGCACGGCTTCGGCTACGAGGGCTCGTCCTTCCACCGCGTCATCCCGGGGTTCATGCTGCAGGGCGGTGACTTCACCCGCGGTGACGGCACCGGCGGCAAGAGCATCTTCGGCGAGAAGTTCGCCGACGAGAACTTCCAGCTGAAGCACACCAAGCCGGGCCAGCTCTCGATGGCCAACGCGGGCAAGAACACCAACGGCTCGCAGTTCTTCATCACCACCATCGTCACCGACTGGCTGGACGGCAAGCACGTCGTCTTCGGCGAGGTCGTCGACGGCCTGGACCTCGTGACGAAGATCGAGAGCCTCGGCTCGCAGAGCGGCCGCACCAAGGCCAAGATCACCATCGCCAAGTCCGGCATCGTGGAGTAGGGGCTCGCCCTTCCCACGCACTCGGACGCGGCCCGCCACCAAGGCGGGCCGCGTCCGCGCGTTTGTGCGCCCGCTCCCGTCCGGCCCGGCGGAGCAGGAAGTCGGCGGGTCCGACTTCCTGCGCCGG
>NZ_JBEOWI010000117.1:0-7331 GCF_040296005.1 Kitasatospora sp. NPDC002551
GCGGTCGAGCTGCTGGCGGAGGCGGTGGAGTGGCCGGAGACGGACCGGCCGCGCCGGGCCGGGGTGTCCTCGTTCGGGATCAGCGGCACCAACGCCCATGTGATCATCGAGCAGCCCGCTTCCGTTGACCGTGCGGGCGTTCCGACGGAGCCGGTGACGGCCGCAGGGACGGGTGCGGTGGTGCCGTGGGCGCTTTCGGCGCGATCGGCTGAGGCCCTGCGCGGGCAGGTGGAGCGGCTGCGTGGCTGGCTGGCCGATCGTCCGGAGGCCGATCCGGTGGCGGTGGCGCGGACGCTCGCCTCGGGGCGGGCGGCGCTGGAGCACCGGGCGGTGGTGTCGGGGCGGGATCTGGCGGAACTCGTCGACCGCCTTGGTGAGGTGGCCGGGGGTGAGTCGGCTGCGGTAACGGGTTCGGGCGCGGTGTTCGTTTTCCCGGGGCAGGGGTCGCAGTGGGCCGGGATGGCGGCCGAACTGCTGCTCTCCAGCGCGGTGTTCGCGGCCTCGGTGGAGGAGTGTGCGGGGGTGATGGATCCGCTGACGGACTGGTCGTTGCTGGAGGTGTTGCGGGACGGTTCGGGTGCGCTGCTGGAGCGGGTGGACGTGGTGCAGCCGGTGCTGTTCGCGGTGATGGTGGGTCTGGCGCGGTGGTGGGAGTCGTGCGGGGTTCGGCCGGCGGCCGTGATCGGCCATTCGCAGGGTGAGATCGCCGCCGCGCATGTGGCGGGGCTGCTGTCCCTGGAGGACGCGGTCCGGGTGGTGGTGCTGCGTTCGCAGGCGCTGCGTGGGGTGACGGGTGGCGGGATGCTGTCCGTCGGTCTGGGCGCGGAGCGGGCGGCCGAACTTGTCGCTGGGGATGAGCGATTGTCGCTGGCGGCGGTGAACGGGCCGTCGAGCGTGGTGCTGTCCGGGGACACCGGGGCGCTGACGGCCGTGGTCGAGGGGTGTGAGCGCGAGGGTGTCCGGGCGCGGTGGATTCCGGTCGACTACGCCTCGCATTCGGCGTACATGGACGCGGTCCGCGACGAGGTCGTCGAACTGTCCTCCTCCGTTCGTCCGTTGGCGGGCCGGGTGGCGATGTACTCGACGGTGACCGGCGAAGCGGTCGAGTCGCCGGAGCAGTTGGCGGGTTCGTACTGGTTCGACAATCTGCGCGGGACCGTCCGGCTGGACGCGGCGGTGCGCGCGGCCCTCGCGGGTGGGCACACCACCTTCGTGGAGTGCAGTCCGCACCCGGGGCTGGTCGTCCCGGTCGCGGATCAGCTCGAAGAGGTCCCGGGCGCCGTGGTCCTGGAGACCCTGCGCCGCAACGAGGGTGGTCCCGCGCGTCTGGTGACGGCGCTGTCGGCCGCCTTCGTCGCCGGCCTGCCCGTCGACTGGACCACCCTGCTCCCCGCCGGTCCCCAGGCCGACCTGCCGACCTACGCCTTCCAGCACCGCCGCTACTGGCTCGACGCCCCGCCCGTCGCGGGCGCCGCGCACGACCTCGGTCTCGTGGCGGCCGGCCACCCGCTGCTGGGCGCCGCCGTCCGCTCGCCGGAGGACGGCGGGATGTCGTTCACCGGCCGGCTGTCCGTGCCCGCCCACCCCTGGCTCGCCGACCACGCCGTGCACGGCACCGTCCTCGTCCCGGGCACCGCCCTCCTCGACCTCGCGGTCTGGGCCGGAGCCGAGGCCGGCTGCCCGGTGGTCGACGAACTCACCCTGCACGAGCCGCTCGTGCTGGCCGAACAGGCCGCAGTGCGGCTGCACGTGGCACTCGCCGCGCCCGACGCGACCGGTGTCCGGGCCCTTGCCGTCCACTCCCGGCCCGAGGGCGCCCCCGAGGACGAGCCCTGGACCCGGCACGCAACCGGCAGCCTCTCCTCCACCCCGCCTCAGGCGGTCGCCGACGACCTCCTCCCGTGGCCGCCCCCGCAGGCCGAGGCCGTCGACACCGACACCCTCTACGAGCGCCTGGCAGAGTTCGGCTACGACTACGGCCCCGCCTTCCAGGGCCTGCGGGCCGCCTGGCGGCACGGCGACGACCTGTTCGCCGAGGTCGAACTCCCGGGCGGATCGGGCGGATCGGGCGAACCGGAAGCACCGGACGCGCACGGCCACCACCTGCACCCCGCGCTCCTGGACGCCGCCCTGCACCTCACCGCGCTGGACGCGGTGGAGGCCTCGGGCAGCACCCTGCTGCCCTTCGCCTGGGCGGGGGTGACCAGGGAGCCGACCGCCGAGCCCGTCACCGCCCTGCGGGTGCGGCTGCGCCGCACCGGCGGCGAGTCGGTGTCGCTGCTGGCCACCGACCGCGGCGGCTCGCCCGTGGTACGCGCGGAGTCGCTCGTGCTGCGGCCACTGGCTCCCGGGCGGCTCGCCGGTCCGGCCGCCGCCGACCCGGCCTGGCTGCACCGGGTGGACTGGACGGAGGTGGCCCTGCCCGAGTCCGGGCCCGACCCGCAGCAGCGCTGGACGCTGCTCGGCACGCCCTCTCCGGACCTGCGGGCCCTCCCGGAGCACGGCCTCGCCGCCCACTCCGACCCGGCCGCGGCCGCCGAGGCCGGGACCGACGTCGCCGTCCTGCCCTGCCCGCCGGCGGACGGCACCGGGCCCGAAGCCGTCCGGGCCGCCGTCCACACCGTCCTCGGCGCCCTCCGCGGCTGGCTCGCCGAGGAACGCCTCACCGCCGCCCGGCTGGTGGTCGTCACCCGGGGCGCGATCGCCTCCGACCCCTCCGAGGACGTCCCCGAGCCGGCGCACGCGGCGGTCTGGGGCCTCGTCCGCAGCGCCCAGACCGAGCACCCGGACCGCTTCGTCCTCGTCGACCTCGACCACGACCCGCACCGGGCCGGCCCCCCGCTCCCCGTGGACCTGCTGCGCGCCGTCCTGGCGTCCGGTGAGGCCCAGGCGATCGTCCGGGACGGCACCGTGCTGACCCCGCGGCTGGTCCGCGCCGGCGCCGACCGGGCGCTCGTGCTGCCGGACGGGCCCGCGCACTGGCGCGTCGAGTCCGGCCCGCGGCACACCATCGACGCCCTCGCCGTCGTCGATCACCCGGCCGTGGCCGAACCGCTCGCCGCCGGGCAGGTCAGGGTCGCGGTGCGCGCGGCCGGCGTGAACTTCCGCGACGCGCTGATCGCGCTCGGCATGTACCCCGGCCGCGCGGTCGTCGGCGCCGAGGCGGCGGGCGTCGTGACCGAGGTCGGACCGGGCGTCACCACGCTCGCGCCGGGCGACCGGGTGATGGGCCTGTTCGACGGCGCCTTCGGCCCGCTGGCCGTCACCGACCACCGCCTGCTGGCCCGCCTGCCCGCCGGCTGGTCGTACGCCCGGGCGGCCTCCGTGCCGGTGGTCTTCCTGACCGCGCTGTACGGGCTGCGCGACCTCGGCGGGCTGCGGCCCGGCGAGACCGTCCTCGTCCACGCGGCGGCGGGCGGCGTCGGCATGGCCGCCGTCCAGCTCGCCCGGCACTGGGGCGCCACGGTCCTCGCCACCGCGAGCCCCGCCAAGTGGCCGGTCGTGCGCGGACTCGGCGTGCCCGAGGACCGGATCGCCTCCTCCCGCGACACCGCCTTCGAGCGGCACTTCGCCGAGGCCGCCGGCGGCCGGGGCGTCGACGTCGTCCTGAACTCGCTCGCCGGGGAGTTCGTGGACGCCTCGCTGCGGCTGCTCGCGGACGGCGGCCGGTTCGTCGAGATGGGCAAGACGGACGTGCGCGGACAGGAGGCCGTCGCGGCCGACCGCCCGGACGTCCGCTACCGGGCGTTCGACCTGATCGACGCCGGCCCGGACCGGATCGCCGAACTGTTCGCCGAACTCGTGGCGCTCTTCGAGGCGGGCGCCCTGCGACCGCTGCCCGTCCGCACCTTCGACCTGCGCCACGCCCGCGAGGCGGTGCGCTTCGTCAGCCGCGCCCGGCACATCGGCAAGGTCGCGCTGACCCTGCCCCAGCCGCTCGCCGCCGACGGGACGGTGCTGATCACCGGCGGCACCGGCACCCTCGGCCGCCACCTCGCCCACCACCTGGTCACCCGGCACGGCGTCCGGCACCTGCTGCTGCTCGGCCGGCGCGGCGCGGAGGCCCCCGGCGCGGCCGACCTGGCCGCCGAACTCGTCGAGCGGGGCGCCGAGGTGCGGATCGAGGCCTGCGACGCGGCCGACCGCGAGGCCCTCGCCGGGGTGCTCGCCGCGATCCCCGCCGAGCACCCGCTCACCGCCGTCGTCCACGCGGCCGGCGTGCTCGACGACGGGCTGGTCGACGCGCTGACGCCGGAGCAGGTCGACCGCGTCCTGGACGCCAAGGCCGTGGCCGCCGCCAACCTGCACGACCTCACCCGGGACGCCGGACTGTCCGCCTTCGTGCTGTACTCCTCGGCCGCCGGCGTCCTCGGCACCCCCGGCCAGTCCGCCTACGCCGCGGCCAACGCCTACCTCGACGCCCTCGCGCACCACCGCCGCGCCCGGGGCCTGCCGGCCACCTCCCTGGCCTGGGGCCTGTGGGCCGAGCGCACCGGACTGACCGAACACCTCGCCGCCGCCGACCTGAAGCGGCTCGCCCGCGGCGGGCTGCTGCCCTTCTCGACGCCGCAGGGGCTCGCCCTGTTCGACGCCGCGTGGCAGCGCCCCGAGGCGGCCCTCGTCCCGGCGCGGCTGGACCTCGCCGCGCTGCGCGCCACCACCGGCCCCGTGCCGCCGCTGCTGCGGGCGCTCGCCGGTCCGGCGTCCCCGCGCCGCGCGGCGGCCACCGACGGCGCCCTGCCGTGGGCCCGCCGGCTGGCCGGCGCCTCGGCCGAGGAGCGCGTCGACCTCGCGCTGCGCCTGGTGCGGACGGAGGCGGCCGTGGTGCTCGGCCACGACTCGGCGGAGAGCGTGCGCCCCGAGACGGCCTTCAAGGAGCTCGGCTTCGACTCGCTGACCGGTGTCGAGCTGCGCAACCGGCTCAACGGCGCCACGGGTCTGCGGCTGCCGTCCACCCTGGTCTTCGACCACCCGACCCCGGCCCGGCTCGCGGGCTTCCTCGCCGCGGCCGCCCAGGGCGGCACCGTGTCCGCCGGGGCGCCGCCCGCCGTGAGCACGGCGGTCCGCGCCGACGAACCGGTGGCGATCGTCGGCATGGGCTGCCGCTTCCCGGGCGGTGTCGCCTCGCCGGAGGACCTCTGGGAGCTGGTCGCCGCAGGCGGCGACGCGATCGGGGCCTTCCCGGGCGATCGTGGCTGGGACGTGGCCGGGCTCTTCGACCCCGACCCGGAGGCGTCCGGGAAGAGCTACGTCCGCCGCGGTGGATTCCTGTCGGGTGTGGCGGAGTTCGACGCCGAGTTCTTCGGGATCTCGCCGCGCGAGGCGCTGGCGATGGACCCGCAGCAGCGCCTGCTGCTGGAGACGGCGTGGGAGACCTTCGAGCGGGCCGGCATCGACCCGCGCTCGCTGCGCGGCAGCCGGACCGGCGTCTTCGCCGGAATGGCCGGGCACGACTACGCGACGGGCGGGATGCCCTCCAGCGTCGAAGGGCACGTGCTCACCGGAAACGCCACGAGCGTCGCCTCGGGCCGCGTCGCCTACACGTTCGGGCTGGAGGGCCCGGCGCTGACGGTGGACACCGCGTGCTCGTCCTCGCTGGTGGCGCTGCACCTGGCGGCGAACGCGCTGCGGTCCGGGGAGTGCGACCTCGCCCTCGCCGGCGGGGTGACGGCGATGTCCACCCCGGACTTCTTCGTGGAGTTCTCCCGCCAGCGCGGCCTGGCACCGGACGGGCGGAGCAAGGCCTTCGCCGCGTCGGCCGACGGCATGGGCGCGGCGGAGGGCGTGGGCCTGCTGCTGGTGGAGCGGCTGTCGGACGCGGTGCGCCACGGGCACCGGGTGCTGGCGGTGGTGCGCGGTTCGGCGGTGAACCAGGACGGCGCGTCCAACGGTCTGACGGCGCCGAACGGTCCGTCGCAGGAGCGGGTGATCCGGGCGGCGCTGGCGAGCGGGGGGCTGGCTGCGGCGGATGTCGACGTGGTGGAGGCGCACGGGACGGGTACCCCGCTGGGCGACCCGATCGAGGCGCAGGCGCTCCAGGCGACGTACGGGCGTGAGCGGGCCGGTGAGCCGCTGCGGCTCGGTTCCGTGAAGTCGAACATCGGTCACACCCAGGCGGCTGCGGGTGTGGCGGGTGTGATCAAGATGGTGATGGCGATGCGGCACGGCGTGCTGCCGAGGACGCTGCACGTCGACGCGCCGTCGCCGCACGTGGACTGGTCGGCGGGCGCGGTCGAGCTGCTGACGGGCGAGGTGCCGTGGCCGACGGGCGGGGAGCGGGTCCGCCGGGCCGGGGTGTCCTCCTTCGGGATCAGCGGCACCAATGCGCACGTGATCCTGGAGGAGGCCCCGGCCGACGCGGGGACCGAGGCGCCGGCGGATGTCGATGGGGTCGTGCCGTGGGTGCTGTCGGCGGGGTCCGAGGCGGCGCTGCGCGGGCAGGTGGAGCGGCTGCGTGGTTGGCTGGCCGATCGTCCGGAGGCCGATCCGGTGGCGGTGGCGCGGACGCTCGCCTCGGGGCGGGCGGCGCTGGAGCACCGGGCGGTGGTGTCCGGGCGGGATCTGGCGGAACTCGTCGACCGCCTTGGTGAGGTGGCCGGGGGTGAGTCGGCTGCGGTGTCGGGTTCGGGCGCGGTGTTCGTGTTCCCGGGTCAGGGGTCGCAGTGGGCGGGGATGGCCCTCGAACTCCTCGACGCGTCACCGGTGTTCGCCGCCGCGATGGACGAGTGCGCGGGGGTGATGGATCCGCTGACGGACTGGTCGCTGCTGGAGGTGTTGCGGGACGGTTCGGGTGCGCTGCTGGAGCGGGTCGACGTGGTGCAGCCGGTGTTGTTCGCGGTGATGGTGGGTCTGGCGCGGTGGTGGGAGTCGTGCGGGGTTCGGCCGGCGGCCGTGATCGGGCACTCGCAGGGCGAGATCGCCGCCGCGCATGTGGCCGGGCTGCTGTCCCTGGAGGACGCCGTCCGGGTGGTGGTACTGCGCAGCCGGGCCCTGAGGGGCGTGACGGGTGGCGGGATGCTGTCCGTCGGCCTGGGCGCGGAGCGGGCGGCCGAACTGGTGGCGGGGGACGAGCGGTTGTCGCTGGCGGCGGTCAATGGCCCGTCGAGTGTGGTGCTCTCCGGGGACACCGGGGCGCTGGCCGCCGTGGTCGAGGGGTGTGAGCGCGAGGGTGTCCGGGCCCGCTGGATTCCGGTCGACTACGCCTCGCACTCGGCGTACATGGACGCGGTCCGCGATGAGGTCGTCGAACTGTCCTCCTCCGTTCGGCCGTTGGCGGGCCGGGTGGCGATGTACTCGACGGTGACCGGCGAAGCGGTCGAGTCGCCGGAGCA
>NZ_JBEOWI010000118.1:0-7206 GCF_040296005.1 Kitasatospora sp. NPDC002551
CCTCACCGAACTTCTTGTCCACCCGGGCGGACGTCCGGTCCTTGGCGGCGGTGAGCTGGCCCTTGACCTGTTCGGCGCGGGCCTTCGCGGTCGCTGTGCCGCGCTTGGCCGCGGCGACTCCTCGCGGGATGCCGACCGGTGCGCCGACGGTGGCTAGGGCGGTGAACTTGGTGGCCTTCCACCCGTACTTGCCGGCCGCGGCCGCCACCTTGCCGGTGGCCATGGTGGCCCGGCCGCCCCTGGTCTGGGACAGCTTGTTCGCGGCGGCCGTGGCCAGACGCTTCTTCAAAGTCTGCTTCGCCACGTTCTGGGCTGCGATCTTCGCCGCCGTCGCGGTGCCGCCGGTGCCGACCGCGGTCGCCACGTTGGTGGCCAGTCTCGCGGCCGCGCGCACGCGCCCGCCCTTCTTCCCGGCCTGCGGCGGACCGGTCCAGAGCTGCTTGGCGGTACGGCCAACCTTGCTGAGGGGCGTGGTGACCTTCCGCGCTTCACCACGGGCCTCACCCCACACCTGCTTCAGGCCGGGGGCGGTCTCGGCGTACCGGCCCGGAGTGTTGAAGACGCTCTGCCGCGAGCCACCGATCCTCGCGTTGGCCAGACGGCGGTTGAGGTTGACGGAGATCTGCCGGGCGGTCTCCTTGATCTTCTTGTGCCCGGCCAGGCCGGCGATCGCGGTGATGTCGATCGCGATGAACTTGACCGCCAGGATGCTGCCGGTGTCGGCGCGGACCAGCGCGATGATGATCAGGATGAAGATCGCCAAGAAGAGGATCGACAGGACCACGGCCAACACGGCCTTGGTGATCGCGGACACCCAGCGCCACAGGACGGCGCGCCCGCCGCCGGGCAGGATGCCGGCGCACAGCGCCCAGTGGCCGCGGATGCCCTCGAATGCGATCCAACCCTGCGCGGTCAGGAAGCCGCCGGTGACCAGGACCACCAGGACCGAGACGATGATCGCGGCCAGGGCGACGAACGCGGCCGAGAACGTGAGGTCGGCGGAGGCCTTCTTCGCCTGGATCTTGGTGTTCTGGCCCTGGCACGCCTTGGTGAACTGGTCGCCGGCGTTGAGGAGCTGGTCGCTGTAGGACGCGCCGCCGGGGTTCGCCCGGGTGGCCTCCCAGAAGTTGAGGCCCTTCTGTGACCAGTTGTACTGAACGAGCTTGGCCTGGGCGAACGCCTCGGCGCACTTCCCGTCGAAGACCTGCCCGTAGAGCATCAGCTGGGTCGGCTTGACGATGAAGGCGTCGACCAACGCGTCGGTGATCGGCTTGCTGACGGTGGCGGTCTGGGCCTGAGTGCGGCTGGGGTCCTCGGACAGCACGAGGCTGGAGATCTGCAGGGACAGGTCCTTCGACTTGCCCAGCAGGCCCTCCTGGGACAGCAGCATCGTCGACCCGCCGGGGCTGGGCTGGTCCTGGGTCCCGAGGAGGACCTGGGCCGGCGAGAGCAGCACCGTGGTGGCGATCGCGGCCACGACCAGGGAGACGCCAGCCTCGGCGAAGCCCCGCGACTTCTGCTTGAACATGATGTGCCAGCCCGCGTAGACGCCCGCGAACGTGAGGAACAGCCCCGGCAGGCCCAACCTGTTGATGACCTGGTCGCGGATCGTCGTGGCGATGTGGTCGACCGGCCCGACGAGGATCTTGGCCAGGCCGAAGTCGAGCGCCCACTTGATCAGCCAGCAGGCGAACCCGATGAACCACTTGGCGATGCCGAAGAACAACTGGGCCAGGATGTTCCAGATCTTCAGGTCGATGTCGGTCCAGCCGCCGGTGTCCGCGCTGACGGTGTAGGCGGAGATCGGTACGCCGTACTGGTCCTTGACGTTGAAGGGCTGCAGGAGTCCGTCCGAGGCGTCCGCCGGCGACTTGCTCAGGTCGTCGACGGGCTTGCCGTCCGGCGGTGCCGGGGACAGGCCCGGCCGCGGCTCGGTGATCGGGTTCGTCGGCGTCGGCTTGGGCGCCGGTGTCGGTTTGGGCGACGGGGTGGAGCCCGGGGCGGAGGGGGCCGGACCCGGCGACGGCGTCGGGACCGGGTCGGCCCATGCCAGGGCGGCGAACAGCGCGAGGAAGACGGCGAGCGGAATCGCGAGGAGCCAGACCCGGCGGCGGCCGGTCTGCGGGCGGCGCACGGTTGCGCGGCGGCCCTTCATGCCAGGCTCTTCTCAAGCACCGGGACCGCGTCCAGCTCGTCGACGTCGGAGTCCTTGCCGCCAGGGGTGGTGTGGATCGCGTCGGCCGCGCGCTCATCCGCCGGGATGAGCACCTTCATGCCGCCGATCCGCTTGCGCAGGTCGCGGTACAGGCACTCGCCGGCCCGCAGCAGCCGCTCGGTGTCGGAGACGTTGATCGGGCTCAGGTTCTCCGTGATGACCTTGAGCATCTGCGGGTCGGCCGGGTCCAGGTCCAGGAACTCCAGGCACCGGCTGGCCAGGGTCTTGCCGCGGTGGCGGAAGACGAAGATGTGGGACAGCAGCGACCTGATCTTGTCGCCGATCTCGTTCCGCGGCCCGATGTCGTACGGGTCGTGGCTGCCGGCGAAGACACCCGCGAAGTGCTTGCGGCCGTCCGCGATGATCTCCAGGAGCAGGTTGGAGCCCTCCGCGCTCGAGGTCAGCCACCAGCACTCGTCCAGGAAGACACCCGTGAATTCGGCCGGGTTGGAGAAAGCGATCTCCCTGCACAGCGCCGTGATCAGGTACATCAGGCGCCAGCCGAAGAGCTTTTCGATCTCCAGGCTGCCGAGGCGGTGCTCGGCCAGCTCCTCCTTCGTCGGCAGGCCGATGCGGTCGACCGCGAACACGATGCTGTCGGCGTTGGTGATCTGGACGACCGGCAGCGTCGGGTCGAAGATGACCTTGCCCAGGTCCTTCTTGGCCAGGGCGCGGAGGGTGCGCACCAGCTCCGAGGCGGAGGCGCGCACCGCAGCGTCGTTGGGCTCGTCCGGGTCCGCGGTCTTGGCCCGGCGGGCGAGCGTGTCGACCAGGGCGCTCATGCTCGGGTTCGGCGCAAGACGGGTCGCCTCGATGGCCTCGGCCAGCGTGACGCCCTCGACGCTCATGGAGCCGATGCCCAGCAGCGGGGTCAGGAAGGACTCGCAGTACCGCGCTGCCCGCGGCCCGCGGAAGACCCGCAGGGGGTCGAGGGATATGCCGGCCGTCTCGTCGACCCGGATGATCTGTGTGGTGCCCGGGCACGCGGCGGCGAAGCGGCTCCACTCCTGCTGCGGGGTCCGGTCGATGACCAGCGCCCGGCCCCGGCTGCCGGCGGTGCCCTCACGGTGGCCGGTGGCCAGGATCGAGTGCATCGCCGTCTTCATGGCGACGCTCTTGCCGGAGCCGAGCTCGCCGACGAACGCCGCCGAGGCGCTCGCGTTCACCTTCGGGCCGTGGCTGAAGTCCACCAGGACCGGGCGCACGCCGCCGCCGTTGAGCTGCAGGCCGTACAGGCTGCCGGTGTCATCGCCGAGTGCGGCGCCGCAGAACGGGAGGGCCATCGCGAAGTCACGGGCGAGGAGGTACTGGGTGTAGTCCATGACGGGCTTGGGCGTGGGGACGCCGGGGAGCATCGCGTGGAAGAGCGCGGCCTGGTCGCCGACGGGCCGCACAAGCGTGTAGTCGTTGCCACCGAAGTGGGCGGCCAGGCTGCTCGCCTTCTCGTTGGCCTCGTCCGCGTCGGCGCCCCACACGCACGTCATGACGGTCGCCCGGATCTCGACCTCTGTCGAGGAGGAGGTCAGGCGGTCGCGGTACTCGTCCAGCTGGAACGACGCCTTGTCCAGGGAGGCCGGGACGCCCGCGGTCTCGCCCTCGTACTCGCCTCGCTGATGGGCGAGCTCGCGCTGCTGCCGGCGCGACCGCGGCTCCGCCTTGGAGCCGGCCTCAATGTGCAGACGGACCGCCCAGTCCACGGGGAACCCGAAGTCGTCGAGCGCACTGAGGTATTCGCTGCCGGGGAAGACGAAGCTCTCGGGCATCTCGGACAGGACACAGAACGCCTGGTAGGAGTCACCGTGCTCGGTCGACGACTTCAGGTAGCGGCGACGGAAGGGGTTGACCGGCGCCTTGGATCCGCTGTCGCTACGGGCTCCCTCGTCCAAGATCACCTGGGTGTGCGCGGTGACCGTGTGCCCGCGGCCGCGCAGGGAGCGGGCGGCGCCCTCCTCGGGCAGGAGCGGCTCGCTGACGCCGCGGCGGGCGCTGTGTCCGTATATCCAGAGGATCTCGGCCTCGGTGGCCGGCCTCATCTTGATCCCGGTCGGCCAGGAGGCGGCCATCCGCCGGGCATCGGCGAATCGTTTCTCCTCCTCGGCGATGCTCACCGGCGGTACCGGCAGGCCGAGCGTGGAGAGCAGCTCGCCCTGGGCGGAGGCGAACACGGCCTTCGCCGACTCCTTGAAGTCGGCGGTCGGCAGCGGAACCGCGATGAAGTCCACCCGGCCCGTCAGCTCCCAGTCCTCGAGCTGGTCGAGGACCTTCAGGGACAGGTCGATGTACTCGGGCGACTTGTCGAGGTCGACCCCGGAGGTCATACGCGTGACCACCGACGCCGCGTCCACCTGCGGGCACAGCGACAGCAGCAGGACCTCGCCGCGCAGCGACTTGAAGAGTGCTTCGAGCGCGTCCAGCCGCTCCCGCTTCGTGGCCCGTGAGGCGTGGGTGTAGTTCTCGGAGTCCACCTTCCACACGCCCCACACGGCGGCGTTCTTGGTCCAGAGGAGGTGGCCGCTGATGTGCCGGACGGGGAGGCGCATGAGATTCCTGCTTTCGGTGCGAAGTACGAGGGGTGCCGCGCCGGTCGGCTCCGGAGGCCGGGCCGGCGCGGCGAGTGGAGAGGAGGTCAGGTAGCCGGGGGGAGGACGACCGGCGGCTCGTAGGGAGCGGTGATCCGGTTCAGGGCGGCGCGGACGCGCGCGGCGTTGCTGGTGATCCAGGAGGCGAAGAGCTCCTCGCTCACCTGGCCGCGGCAGGCCCGGGCCTCCTGCGCGGGGCTGCCGGCCCGCGCGGCGGCCGCTTCGAGGTGCCACATCGCGGCGACCAGATCGGTGATCAGCGGCGTCTCGATGTGGGCGATCTTGCGCGCGTGGTCGCAGGCGACGGTCGGGGCAGTGGTGTTCATGCGGGTAAGTCCTTCGGTGGTAGGAGTCATCGCTCGTCGAGTGAGGCGAGAAGGGCCTGCAGGCCGGACTTGGCCGGCTGGCGGGTCCGGGCCGCCGACGAGGCTGCGGCCGGAACGGGCTGTGCAGCGGGGGCCGGGCGGGGAGCCGGCCGGGTCGCCGGCTTCCGGGCCGCGGGGACGGCCGCCGGGACCGGCTTGGCCTGAGCGGCCCGAGGGGCGGTGCGCAGGTGGACGGTGCAGGTGGCGCCGGCCAGCCGCGGCCGGCTCCGGTGCTGGGGCGAGCCCGCCAGCCGGCCGTCGGCCGGGGTCGACGCGTAGACCAGGAGGCTGCGCAGTGCCCGGGCGGGATCGCGTCCGTCCAGGCGGGCGTAGCGCAGGACCCAGGCCGTGCCCCAGGGCAGGATGACCATCGCCAGGACGTTCATGACGCCGAAGTGAGCCCACAGCTGCCTGGTGATGATCAGGAGCAGGAAGGTGGCGACCATCGTCACGATCTGCGTGATCGTGTAGGGGCCGCCGGGGAGCCGTCCGGCGCCCGGGAGCTTCCCGATCACCAGCGGGTGCTTGCGCGCCCGGGTGTAGGAGTGCCCGATCAGCTGCTCCTCGTCGGCGCTCACAGCACGGGCCTGTCACCGACGGCCGGCTTGGTCACCGGCGGGACCACGAGGTGGATGGCCTTGGCGCCGCCGGTGTCGTTGATCTCGGAGCCGACCTTGCCCTGGAGGCTGGGCATGTTGGCGATGCCCCACAGGACGAGGGCGCCGAGCAGGAACGCGACGGCGGTGGCCACCCAGGACTTGGTGCGCCAGTAGGCGCCGATGATGGCGACGACGACCAGGACGCCGGCGACCAGCTTGACCAGGGTGCCTATCTGGTTGGTCTTGGTCGTGGCCCAGGTGAGGATGTCGCCGGCCAGCAGGACGGTGTTCGGGTCGGTGGTGGTGTGCATCGTTCTTCTCTCTGGATCACAGGGTTAGGAGCTCGACGGCGACGGCGACGGCGAGGAGCTGGCCCCCGTGTCGTCCGTGCCGCCGGAGTTGGGGGAGGGGGAGACCAGCTCCGGTGCGCCTCCGCGCTGGAGCACCGGGGCAGCCCCGAGGGAGGCGACCTCCCAGCGGCCGCCGCGCGAGCGCAACGTCACCGCATAGGTCAGCGGGTACGTCGCGCCCGAGGCGTCCTTGGCGTTGACCGTGGCCAGGGCCTGACGGACGGCGCCGTCGGTGGGGACCGTCGTGCTGCTGGCGTTGCCGGAGTCGTCGGCGACGCCGGTGATCTCGACGCCGGCGTACGGTGCCGGAGCGATGGCCCGCAGGGTGACGCCGGGGGAGGTGTACCGGTCGAGCTCGCCCTTGCCGGCGAGGTATGCGCCGAGGAACCCGGCGATCGTCTGCGTCGCGGGGTCGGCCGGGTTGCTGCCGCGGTCGGTTCCGTAGCCGAGCCCGCTGGGCTTCAGTGAGCTCGGTGCGGCGACCTGGGCCGGCAGGGCCGTGGCCGCGTAGCCCGCCGCCGCGTCGTCGGACTTCTTGCTCCCGCCCGCGGACAGGGGACCCAGCACCTGGACAGGGACCTGGTAGTACTGCAGGCCTGCGTCGCTCCAGGCGCCCTTGGCGTCCTTCTGCGCCACGCGGGCTGCGACGGTCACCGTCCAGTAGCCCGGCTGTACCTCGCGGCTGGCCACCGCGACGGTGCGCGTGGTGCTGCGCGTCCCCGGCTGGTTGGTCAGCGTGATCGACCCGGCGAAGTAGGGGCTGAGCGAGTTCTCGGTGCCCTGCCCGGCCTCGATGTAGGCCGCCACGTACAGCTGCGCGAACCCGCTGGGCCCGGTGTCGGCGACCGACTGCGCGGCCGGCGCCGCGGCGGGCGCGCTCTGAGCCGGAGCGGAGGTGCCCAGCAGCGACGCGACTCCCAGCAGCGGGCCGGCAGCAATCAGGACCCAGGCCCCGATGCGGGCGAGCCGAGCGGCGCCGGACAGGCCGGCGGTGCTGGTCTGCCAGCCGGTCTCGTCCTCGCTGTCGACGACGTCCGGCTCCGGCTCCGCCGCGGGGTCGTGGTGCCATGCGTCGTCCTCGGCCGCCGCCCGGCGGGG
>NZ_JBEOWI010000119.1:0-7126 GCF_040296005.1 Kitasatospora sp. NPDC002551
CCACCGACAGGTCGAACTTGGCGGTGTCGGTGCCGATCGGCCACCAGCTGACGGTGTGCCCGGGCAGCTCGGGACGGGCCTCGGCCTGGTTGTGGCCGCCGGGGCCGCCGTCCTGCGGGCCGCCGTCGGGGCCGTCCGGGCCGCCGCCGTCGGGGCCGCCCTCCGGGTCCGGGTCCTCCTCGGGCTCCTCCGGCCCCCGCGGCTGCGGCTCGGGCTCGGGCTCGGCGTGCTCCTCCAGCACCCGGTCCAGCTGCTCCTCGTCCAGCCCGGGCGCGTCGAACGGGTTGCGCCGGCGGCGGTGCGGCAGCGCCAGCTGGGCGGCCTTGCGGACGTCCTCCGCCAGCACCTCGGTGCGCCCCGCCCAGGCGGCCAGCGCGACGGCGGTGCGCGCCATCACGATGTCCGCGCGCAGCCCGTCCACCTCGAAGGCCCCGCAGACGGCGGTGATCTGACGCAGCGCCGTGTCGGTCAGCTCCACCCGCCCCAGCAGCTCCCGGGCGGCGGTGATGCGCGCCGCCAGCGCCCGCTCCTCCCCGGCGAACCGGGCGGCGAACGCGGCCGGGTCGGCATCGTAGGCGAGCCGGCGGCGCACCACCTCGGCCCGCTCCGCCGGCTCCCGGGTCGCGGCGATCTCCACCGTCAGGCCGAACCGGTCGAGCAGCTGCGGCCGCAGCTCGCCCTCCTCCGGGTTCATCGTGCCGACCAGCAGGAAGCGCGCCGCGTGCCGCACCGACACGCCCTCGCGCTCGACGTAGGAGCGGCCCATCGCGGCGGCGTCCAGCAGCAGGTCCACCACGTGGTCCTGCAGCAGGTTCACCTCGTCGATGTAGAGCACGCCGCGGTGCGCCTGGGCCAGCAGGCCCGGCTCGTAGGCCTTGACGCCCTCGGCGAGCGCCCGCTCCAGGTCCAGCGAGCCGACGATCCGGTCCTCGGAGACGCCGACCGGCAGCTCGACCAGCCGGGCCGGGCGCGGCGAGGCCGGGGCGCCGCCGTGCGCGCCGTCCGGGCACTGCGGGTCCGGCGCCGCCGGGTCGCAGGCGAAGCGGCAGCCGTCGACGGTCGCGATGGACGGCAGCAGCCCGGCCAGCGCGCGCACCATGGTCGACTTGGCGGTGCCCTTCTCGCCGCGCACCAGCACCCCGCCGACCGCCGGGGAGACGGCGTTCAGCAGCAGGCCGAGCCGCAGGTCGGCCATGCCGACGATGGCGGTGAACGGGTATCGGACGTCACTCATGCATGCTCCCAGGGGCCCCGGGCGCAAGGGTCGGCAGCGATCCGGCCGCCGGCACCCCGCCCTCGATCAGCTTCCACAACGCGTCGGTGTCCGCGTGCTCCTCGATCAGCTCGCCCAGCCGGTCCAGCCGGGCCTCCCGCGCGGCGGCGAACGAGGTGTCCGGCGCGGGCACGAACGCCCGGCCGGCGGCCGCCGCGGCCTCGCGCAGCAGCGCGCGCCGGAAGCCGTCGTTCTCCAGCACGCCGTGCCAGGTCGTCCCCCACACCGAGCCCACCCGGCAACCGTCCAGACCGCGTCCCTCGCCATCGGAGACGAACGGCTCCCCGTCCTCGACGGTGACGACGCCGTGGTGGATCTCGTAGCCCTCGACCCGCTCCCCGAAGGCCTCCCCGACGGGCCGGGCGAGCACCTTCCCGGCGCCGAACCGCACCCGGGTCGGCAGCAGCCCGAGGCCCTCCACCGCGCCCGCCTTCGACTCGACCTCGTCCACGATCGAGTGCGCCAGCATCTGGTAGCCGCCGCAGACCCCGAGCAGCGGCTGCCCGGCCGCCGCCCTGGCCCTCAGCACCGGCTCCAGGCCGCGCTCGCGCAGCCAGCCGAGGTCCGCGACGGTGGCCCGGGTGCCGGGCAGCACCACCAGGTCGGCGTCGGCCAGCTCCTCCGGGCGGGTGGCCCAGCGGACCAGCACCCCGGGCTCCTGGGCGAGCGCGTCCAGATCGGTGAAGTTGGACAGCCGGGGGAAGCGCAGCACGGCCACCCGCAGCACGTCCGCGCCGAGCGGTCCGCGCGCGGCGGTCCGGTCGACGACGGTGGACAGGTCGAGCGAGTCCTCGGCGTCCAGCCACAGGTCCGGCAGCATCGGCAGGGTGCCCAGCACCGGACGGCCGGTCAGCTCGCGCAGCATCTCCAGCCCGGGGGCGAGCAGCCGGGCATCGCCGCGGAACTTGTTGACGAACCAGCCCACCACGTGCCGCTGGTCCTCGGCCGACAGCAGCGCCAGCGTCCCGTACATCGCCGCGAAGACCCCGCCGCGGTCGATGTCGCCGACCACCACGACCGGAAGCCCGGCGGCGGTCGCCAGGCCCATGTTGGCGATGTCGCGGTCGCGCAGGTTGATCTCGGCGGGGGAGCCCGCGCCCTCGCAGACCACCACGTCGAAGCGGCGCCTGAGGTCCGCCAGGCACTCCAGGGCGCGCTCCAGCAGCACCGGCTTGCGCTCCCGGTAGTCCAGCGCGCCGACCTCGGCGACCGGCCGGCCCAGCAGCACCACCTGGCTGCGCCCGTCCCCGCCGGGCTTGAGCAGCACCGGGTTCATCGCCGCCTCCGGCTCGACCCGGGCCGCCTGGGCCTGCATCGCCTGGGCACGGCCGATCTCGGCGCCGTCCGCGGTGACGAAGGAGTTCAGCGACATGTTCTGCGCCTTGAACGGCGCGACGGAGACACCCTGCCGGGCCAGCCAGCGGCAGATGCCCGCGGTGACCACGCTCTTGCCGGCGTCCGAGGTCGTCCCGGCGACCAGCAGCGCCTTGCTCATGACCCAACCCTCCGCTTCCCGCCCAGCGCCGCCCGCAGCAGCAGGTGCCCGGCGACCGTCGTACCCAGGGCCAGCGCGCTCACCCGCCGGGAGAGCACGCAGGCCCGTTCGATGTCCTCCACCCCGACGGGGCGCAGTTCCCCTCCCAGCACGGGGCGGTGCTCCACGCGCTCCCCGTACCGCAGCGTGCCGCCGAGGCGCACGCCCACCGCGCCGGCGAAGGCCGACTCGGCCTGGCCGGCGTTCGGGCTGGGGTGTGCCGAGCCGTCGCGCCGCCAGACCCGCCAGGCGGTGCGCGGCGCGGGCGCGGCGGCCACCGTCAGCAGCGCGGTCAGCCGCGCGCCCGGCCAGCCCGCCACGTCGTCCAGCCGCGCCGAGGCCCAGCCGAACCGGGCGTAGCGCGGCGAGCGGTGACCGACCATCGCGTCCAGGGTGTTCACCGCGCGGAACGCCAGCAGGCCGGGCGTGCCCGCGAGACCGCCCCAGACCAGGGCGTTGACCACGGCGTCGGCGGTGTTCTCGGCCACCGACTCGACGACCGCGCGGGCCAGCTGCCGCTCGTCCAGCGCGCTGGGGTCGCGCCCGCACAGGTGCGGCAGCCGCGCGCGGGCGGCCGTCAGGTCTCCGGCGGCGAGCGAGCGGCCGATGGCGCGGGCCTCGCGGGTCAGTGAGGTGCCGCCGAGCACCGTCCAGGTCGCGGCGGCGGCGAGCGCGGCCCGGCCGAGCGGACGGCGGGCCAGCAGCCGGTCGGCGGCGATCGCCCCGGCCGCGACGGTGCCCACGGTCAGGGCGGTGAAGGCGGTGCCGACGGCGCGGTGGTCGCGCCAGAGCAGGTGCTCCAGCCGGCCGGCGGCGGAGCCGAAGCCGGCCACCGGGTGGCCGCGGCGGGGGTCGCCGAACCGGGCGTCGGCCAGGTACCCGGCGACGGCGCCCGCGCCGAAGGCGGCGGCCCCGCTCAGCGGGTGCACGGCAGGGCGCAGCATCGCGTGCGTGTCCTCACTCAGGGTCCGCGCCCTGGATCGACGAACGGGGGGCGAGAGTCTCCTGGCTTCCGGGTCGGACGCACACTCCGGGCCTTCCAGCGGCTTCTGACGGCCCGCCGTGGCGTGTTCCGGTCGTGCTCCCCGGTGACAGTGGCGGGACCGCGCCGGACTCGCACCGGCTTCCTCTGCATGCCTCCGTATTGGCTGAAGGATCCCATCACGGGCCCGAACCGGGAGTCAACCGAGGTCGTGGACGGTGTTGGTCACACCGTGCGCCGCCCCTGAATATGCAGACCGGTCTACTGACTCCCCGTGTGATTTTCATCCCGGAACAACCCGTACGGCCGTGTCCTACTGGCTTCCCTCCGCCCGCGCGAGTGGACTGGGCTGAGGAGTGGGTCCAGACACCGAGCAGCGGGGAGCGAGTATGCGTTGGGGAATCGCGGCCACCGTGGCGGCCGCAGCCGTCGGCACCGGGGCCGCCGTTCTGGTGATCGGCCGCCGGGCCTCCGAGCGGATGGTCCGCCCGGCCGCCGGTGCCCGCGAGCGGACCGGCCCGGTGCTGGTCCGCGGCCTCGGCGCCGGAGAGGTCACCTTCACCCGCACCGCCGTGAGCGAGCGCCCCGGCCGCTGGGCCGTCGAGTGGGGCGAGGACGGCCACGCCGTCGTCGAGGAGGTGCTGCGCCGCGACGACGCGGACGTCACCCGCCGCCTGGTGCGCGCCGACCGCGGCACCCTCACGGCCGGCACCGAGGTCCGCTTCACCCCCCGCGTCCACCTCGGCGACCCGGCCCGGGCGCTCGGCCTGCCGTTCGCCGAGACCGCCGTCGAGGGCGAGCTCGGCACCATGCCCGCCTGGCGGCTGGACGGCAAGCGCGGCACCTGGGTGGTCCTGGTGCACGGCCCCGGCGCCGATCGGGAGCAGAGCCTGCCCGTCCTGTCCGAGCTGCAGCGCCTGGGCCTGCCCGTCCTCGCCGTCACCTACCGCGGCGACGCCGGCGCCCCGGCCTCCCCGGACGGCCTCGGCCACTTCGGCGAGACGGAGTGGCGCGACGTCGAGGCGGCGGTGCGCACCGCTCTGGACGGCGGCGCGGGCCGGGTCGTCCTCTACGGCTGGTCGCTCGGCGCCACGATGGCCCTGCAGACCGCCGCCCGCTCGGACCTCGCCCCCTCGATCAGCAGCCTGGTCCTGGACTCGCCGGTCCTGGACTGGCCGGCCACCGCCCGCCGGGACGCCGCCCGCTCCGGTTTCCGGGGCGCGGCCGCCGAACTCGGCGCGCTCGCCGCCCAGGGCCGCACCGGCGTGGATCTGGCCGACTTCGCCCGCCTCGCCGAGGGTACGGACCTGCGGGTGCCCACCCTGGTGCTGCACGGCCCCGACGACCCGGTGGCGCCGTTCTCCGCCGCCGAGCGCCTGGCCCGCCGCCGCCCGGACGTGGTCAACCTCCAGGCCTTCCCGGGGGGTGACCACGCCGCCCTCTGGAACACCGATCCGGACCGCTACGCCGAGACCCTCCGCCGCTGGCTCACCCCGTTCTGCTGACCCCCCGCCGAAACCCGTTCCGCCCCCCCGCCGCGCGGAACGGGGCGGAATACCGGCCCACCCCGGTTCCGTCTGGCATGAACCCGCCACAAAGATCAAGCCAGTCGGTTTGGCCTCTGTTGCCCGATCTTGTCGAGCCCCCGCGCCCCTCGCCCGCCCCCCGCGGACAACCGGATGTGACAGATGGCCGGTACAAGGGGAAGACTGCTCGACGTGACGTCTCGGAATCCGCGCGACCGTGATGCCCCGCTCCCGCCGACGATCGGTACCGGTGCGACGGTGACCCGTCTCCCCGGAACGGCCCACCGCCCCGCCGGCGCCAGGCCGGGGGCCCCGGGCGTACCCCGCCGACGAGGCCCCGCCCCCGCACCCGGCCGTGGCCGGGTCCCCGTGCCGGAGGGCTTCCCCGCTCCCGCCGAGCTCGCCCCGCTGGCCCGCCGCATGCTGGTCGACGCCGTCCGGATCGCCCGCTGGTCCGGCGACCTCGACGAGGTCGACAAGCGCGGCGAGCTGCTCCCCGACGACGCCCGCGCGGCCGGCCGCGCCCTCGCCATGACGGTGGGCGCCGCCGCCAAGGCCTGGGGCCAGGCCCTGCTGGTCGGCCTGGTCGAGGCCAGGGACGGCGGCGCCGGCCCCGGCTGGCGCCTGCACGCCTGGGAGCACGACGACGAGGCGGTGGTCCGCGGCTGGTCGGCACTGTTCGACGCCTGGACACTGCTCGCCCCGGTGCCGCCCGCCGCCCTGCGCGGCGTCTTCGCGGTGCTCGCCGGGCAGGCCGTCGACCAGGCGCCGCAGCTGCTCTCCTTCCTCCATCTGGTGGACGGCCCGGTGGCCGACGTCGAGCTGCTGGAGCTGCTCAGGCGCGGCCTGGACGAGCGCCGGGTCGGCGGCGGCGAGGGCGCCTTCGGCCTCTCGCCCGTCCCGCACGCGGCCTCCGCCGTCTCCGCCGTCCGCGGCACCTGCCGCGAGCCGCAGATCGACACCCCGGCCTCGCCCGCCGACGTCGCCGCCGTCCTGGACTGGATGCTGGACGGCCTGGCCGCCGTCGGCGCGCTGACCCGCCGGGACAACGCGGCCGAGCTCTCCCCGCTCGGGCACTGGGCGGTGCGGGCCAAGCTGGAGGAGATCTGCACCGTCGCGCAGACCGCCGCCGGCCACATCGAGCAGAGCGCGCTGGAGCTGCTGAGCGCCTGCGCCGACTACTCGCCCGGCCCGGCCCGCGCCGAGTACCGGGCCTGGCTGGCCGCCCGCCCGGCCGACCGGGCGGTGGCCGAACTGCTGGAGGCCGCGCAGGGCGAGGACGCGCTGGTGCGCGGCCTGGCCTTCGAGGCGCTGCGGGTGGCCGGCGTGACCGCCGAGCAGGCCGTCCGGGCCGCGGTCGACGAGGCGGTGCTGCGCCCGTACGCGCTGCTCTGGCTGGCCGAGCGCTCCGACGAGGGGGTCTCCCCGGCCGACGTGCTGGGCGCGGAGGACGCCGCCTGGCTCTGGGTGGACACCGCCGCGGCCGTGCTCGACCACGGTGAAACGGAACTGCTGGTCGGCCACGTCGAGGGCGCCTCGGCCGGCGACCCGGTGCGGCTGTTCGCCCGGGCCCGGCAGTCCGGGCACCCGCGGGCGGCCTCGGTGCTGACCGCCGTCTCCGGCGTCCACCCGGACCCGGGCGTGGCCCGCGCGGCCCGCCGCTCGGCGTTCAGCGTCCACCGCGGCGGCGCGTAGCGGTTCCGGCCCGCACCCGCGAGTGCGCGGGGAAGGGGGCAAGGTGCGGACCACACCGAGGAGAAGACCACAGGTAGAACTCCCCAGCGCTGGCCGGGGAGCAACGCGAATACGCA
>NZ_JBEOWI010000120.1:0-6987 GCF_040296005.1 Kitasatospora sp. NPDC002551
GCGATGGTCGGCGACGGCGTCAACGACGCCGCCGCGCTCGCCCAGGCCGACCTCGGCCTCGCCATGGGCACCGGCACCGACGCCGCCATCGAGGCGGGCGACCTCACCCTCGTCCGCGGCGACCTGCGCTCGGCCGCCGACGCCATCCGGCTCTCCCGCCGGACCCTGCGCACCATCCAGGGCAACCTGTTCTGGGCCTTCGGCTACAACGTGGCGGCGATCCCGCTGGCCGCCGCCGGACTGCTCAACCCGATGATCGCCGGTGCCACGATGGCCTTCTCCTCGGTCTTCGTGCTCACCAACAGCCTGCGGCTGCGCCGCTTCCGGGCGGCCGCCTGACCCGCGTCCGCGCCCCGGAGACCGGGCAGGGCCCGTACCGCCGACGCGGTACGGGCCCTGCGGCGTTCCGGGGCGGCTCAGCGGCCGAGCAGCTCGCCGCCGTTGCAGTGCAGGATCTCGCCGGTGATGAACCCGGCCTCCGGCGAGGCCAGGAAGTGGACGGCCGCCGCCACCTCGCCGGTCTCCCCGATCCGCCCGAGCAGCGTGCGGGCCGCCCGCCGGGAGACCTCCGCCTCGTCCAGCCGCGGCCCGAAGAACTCGGTGCCCGCCACCGTCCCCGGCGCCACGATGTTGGCGGTGATGCCCGAGGTGCCGAGCTGGGCGGCGAGGAAGTGGTTCCAGGCGTGCAGCGAGGCCTTCGCCGCCCCGTAGGAGCCGGCCCCGCGCAGGGCGGCGATCGAGCTGATGGTGACCACCCGGCCGGAGCCCGGGGTGAGCCGGTCGCGGACCGACTCGGTGAGCAGCACCGCGGTCAGCACGTTGCGCTCGAAGTCCCCGCGCCAGCGGGCCAGCAGGGCGTGCGGTCCGGCGCCGATCACGGTCTCCCGGCTGCCCGCGTTGTTCACCAGCACGTCGATCCGCTCGGGCAGTCCGGCCAGCGCGCCCTCCACGGCGTCCGGGTCGGCGAGGTCGCACACCAGCGGGGTCACGTTCGCTCCGAGGGCCCCGGCGGCGTCCTCCAGCACCGCCCGCCGACGGCCGACGATCACGACCCGTTCGCCCGCCTCGGCGAACCGCCGCGCCACCTCGTACCCGATCCCCGTGCCACCGCCGGTGACAACCACGTTCCTGGTCATCTGCGCACTCCCTCCCCAGCTCCGCCGCCACGCTGCGAGGTGCGGGACGGTCCGTACCGGAATGCCACGATTCCTATCACGCTCGGTTGCCGTGACTGCGGGGAGGGTGACGTCGCGGCCGGTGGAAGGTGTGGTATGGGGGCGGCACCGCACGCACACGGAGCGTGGCGAGAGGCAGCTCACACCCCCCGGGCGTAACTTCTCACACCCTGATACGTCTTAGGTTGGTAGTGCGGCAGTTTTACGGTGGGCGGAGACGCGGCGAACGGCACAGCGTCGACGCGTGACCACCACTGCCGCCGACGGGGCTCCGGCGGGCCCCGGGTCGGTCGCCGACGGTTGGCGGCCTTCGCGCACGGCGCCGGGGTGTGGCGGGGTCAGGGACGCTTTGAGCGGCCGTCCCTGGTCCACAGCCGCCCCCGGAGTCGTGCGCCGGACGTTGCGGAGAAGCACGAGGGCCCGGCCGCGGGAGTGCGGCCGGGCCTTCGTGGCACGGTGTCAGGGCGTGCTGGTGACGTCAGTGCGGGCGCACGGCGTCAGCGGGCGTCGATCTCCACGTAGTCGCGGATCGCGGTGCCGGTGTAGATCTGGCGCGGACGGCCGATCCGGCTGGTCGGGTCGTTGATCATCTCGTGCCAGTGGGCGATCCAGCCCGGCAGCCGGCCGAGGGCGAACAGCACGGTGAACATGCTGGTCGGGAAGCCCATGGCGCGGTAGATCAGGCCGGTGTAGAAGTCCACGTTCGGGTAGAGCTTGCGCGAGACGAAGAAGTCGTCCTTGAGCGCGTGCTCCTCCAGCTTGAGCGCGATGTCCAGCAGCTCGTCGGACTTGCCGAGCTGGCCGAGCACCTCGTGGGCGAGCTGCTTGACCTGCGCGGCGCGCGGGTCGAAGGCCTTGTACACGCGGTGGCCGAAGCCCATCAGCTTGACGCCGGCCTCGCGGTTCTTGACCTTGGTGATGAAGGCGTCGACGTCGCCGCCGTCGGCCTTGATGCTCTCCAGCATCTCCAGCACGGCCTGGTTGGCGCCGCCGTGCAGCGGGCCCCACAGCGCCGAGATGCCCGCCGAGATGGAGGCGAACAGGTTGGCGTGGCTGGAGCCGACCAGGCGCACGGTGGAGGTCGAGCAGTTCTGCTCGTGGTCCGCGTGCAGGATCAGCAGCTTGTCGAGCGCGTTGACGACGACCGGGTTGAGCTCGTAGTCCTCGGCGGGGACCGCGAAGGTCATCCGCAGGAAGTTCTCGACGTAGCTCAGGTCGTTGCGCGGGTAGACGAAGGGCTGGCCCATCGCCTTCTTGTACGCGTACGCCGCGATGGTCGGGAGCTTCGCCAGCAGGCGGACCGTCGACAGGTGGCGCTGGGCCGCGTCGAACGGGTTGTGGCTCTCCGGGTAGAACGTCGACAGCGCGCCGACCACCGAGGACAGCATCGCCATCGGGTGGGCGTCCCGCGGGAAGCCCTGGAAGAAGCGCTTGACGTCCTCGTGCAGCAGGGTGTGCTGGGTGATCTCGCGGTTGAACTGCGCGAGCTGCCCGGAGTTCGGCAGCTCGCCGTTGATCAGCAGGTACGCGGTCTCGATGAAGTCACCCTTGCCGGCGAGCTGCTCGATCGGGTAACCGCGGTACCGCAGGATGCCGTTGTCACCGTCCACGAAGGTGATCGCGGACTTGTAGGCGGCGGTGTTGCCGAAGCCGTTGTCCAGGGTGACCAGGCCGGTCTGCGGGAGCAGCTTCGAGATGTCGAAGCCGGCGTTGCCCGCAGTGCTCTCGACGACGGGGTATTCGTACTCGCCGTCCTGGTACCGCAGTACTACCGAGTTGTCGCTCACGTCTTCCTCACCGACGAAATGAATCCTCTTCCAAGGTGCCCTGACTGTCTCTACCATCCCCCATCCGGCGGACAGCCGCGCACCCGGGGTGACCCGAAAGGGCCCGCCCCTACAAAACCTGCCGCCGCAGCCGGTACGAACCGGACAAGATCGGCACCCCACCAGGCTCTGCCGTAAATCTCTTCACGTCAAGAGAACAATAGAGGCAACCATCCCTTGGAGAATCATCCAGACGCAAGCCTGTGGTCCAGCGCGGCATGCCTCCGACCTGCGCTGACGCTGCGAACCGCCTGCCCGATCGCTTTCCGTGACCCCACCAGCACTACCAGTTTTCGGGCCCTGGTCACCGCCGTGTAGAGCAGATTTCGCTGGAGCATCGTCCAGGCGGACATGGTGACCGGAATCACCACCACCGGGTACTCGCTGCCCTGCGAGCGGTGGATCGTCACCGCGTAGGCGTGCGCCAACTCGTCCAGCTCGTCGAAGTCGTAGGGCACCTCCTCGTCCTCGTCCGTCAGCACCGTCAGGCGCTGGTCGTCCACGCTGAGGGACGTCACCACGCCCACGGTGCCGTTGAAGATCCCGTTCCGCCCCTTGTCGTAGTTGTTGCGGACCTGCGTGACCTTGTCCCCCACCCGGAACGTCCGCCCGCCGAACCGCCGCTCGGCGAGCCCCTCGCGGGCCGGCGTCACGGCCGCCTGCAGCAGCGTGTTGAGGTTCCCCGCCCCGGCCGGGCCGCGGTGCATCGGCGCCAGCACCTGCACGTCGCGCCGGGCGTCGTAGCCGAACTTCTGCGGGATCCGCCGCGCCACCACGTCCACCGTCAGGCCCGCCGCCCGCTCCGCGTCGTCCTCCGCGAACAGGAAGAAGTCCGGCAGGCCCTCGGTCAGCGGCGGCAGGCCCTCGTTGATCCGGTGCGCGTTGGTCACCACCCCCGACTGCTGGGCCTGCCGGAAGATCCGGGTCAGCCGCACCGACGGGATCGGCCCGCCCTCGGCCAGCAGGTCCCGCAGCACCTCCCCCGCCCCCACCGAGGGCAGCTGGTCGACGTCCCCCACGAACAGCAGGTGCGCCCCCGGCGCCACCGCCTTGACCAGCTTGTTCGCCAGGATCAGGTCCAGCATCGACGCCTCGTCGACGACCACCAGGTCCGCGTCCAGCGGCCGGTCCCGGTCGTACGCGGCGTCCCCGCCCGGCCGCAGCTCCAGCAGCCGGTGCACCGTCGAGGCCTCCACCCCGGTCAGCTCCGACAGCCGCTTCGCCGCCCGCCCGGTCGGCGCCGCCAGCACCACCTTGGCCCGCTTGGCCAGCGCCAGCGTCACGATCGACTTCACCGTGAAGGACTTGCCGCACCCCGGCCCGCCGGTCAGCACCGCGACCTTCTCGGTCAGCGCCAGCCGCACCGACTGCTCCTGCTCCGGCGCCAGCTCCGCCCCCGTCCGCCGGGCCAGCCAGGCCAGCGCGGCCGGCCAGTCCACGTCCCCGAACCACGGCATCCGGTCGGTGTCCGCCCGCAGCAGCCGCAGCAGCTGGTTCGCCAGCGAGATCTCCGCCCGGTGGAACGGCACCAGGTACACCGCCGTGATCGGCTCGCCGCCCACCCCCGGCACCTGCTCGCGCACCACCCCCTCCACTGCCACCAGCTCCGCCAGGCAGTCGATCACCAGCCCCACGTCCACCTGGAGCAGCTTCACGCCGTCCGCGATCAGCCGCTCCTCCGGCAGGTAGCAGTGCCCCTGGTCGCTGCTCTGCGACAGCGCGTACTGCAGCCCCGCCTTCACCCGCTCCGGGCTGTCGTGCGGGATGCCCACGGCCTGGGCGATCCGGTCCGCGGTGAGGAAGCCGATGCCCCAGACGTCCGACGCCAGCCGGTAGGGCTCGTTCTTCACCACCCCGATCGAGCCGTCCCCGTACTGTTTGTAGATCCGTACAGCCAGCGAGGTCGAGACCCCGACCCCCTGCAGGAAGACCATCACCTCCTTGATGGCCTTCTGCTCCTCCCACGCGGCCGCGATCTTCTTCGTCCGCTTCGGCCCGAGCCCCGGCACCTCGATCAGCCGGCCCGGCTCGTTCTCGATCACCTCCAGGGTGTCCACCCCGAAGCGCTCCACGATCCGCTCCGCGAACCGCGGCCCGATGCCCTTGATCAGCCCCGACCCCAGGTAGCGCTGGATGCCCTGCACGGTCGCCGGCAGCACCGTGGTGTAGTTCTCCACCACGAACTGCCGCCCGTACTGCGGATGCGAACCCCACCGCCCGTGCAGCCGCAGCGACTCCCCCGGCTGCGCGCCGAGCAGCGCGCCCACCACCGTCAGCAGGTCGTTGCCACCCCGCCCGGTGTCGACCCGGGCCACCGTGTAGCCGGTCTCCTCGTTGGCGTAGGTGATCCGCTCCAGCACGCCCTCGACCTGGGCCAACTGGCGCGGCGCCGCGTCCGCCCGGCCGGACCCGCCACCGACGGCGGTCCCCGCCCCTGTCTGCCTGGCCACCGGGCCCCCTTCACCGTGCGGGACGACTTCCGCTACGCACCGTACCGTCCGGGTGCGACACCTCGGGGCCGGGTGCCAGGCTGGAGGGACGAGGGAGGGACCGCGCACGCCGTCGAAGGGCAGCCCGCCATGCTCAACACCGCCTTCCACCCCGGCTCCCCCGTCTGGCTCGACCTCACCAGCCCCGACACCGCGGACTCGGTCTCCTTCTACACCGAGGTGTTCGACTGGACCTACACCTCGGCAGGCCCCGAGGCCGGCGGCTACGGCTTCTTCCGGCAGGACGGCCGGACGGTCGCCGCCCTCGGCCCGTTCACCGACACCCACGCCCGCCCCGCCTGGACCGTCTACTTCTGCACCCTCGACGCCGACCGCACCACGGAGCTGGTCCGCGAGGCCCGCGGCCGGGTCCGCTTCGCCCCGTTCAACGTCTTCACCAGCGGCCGGATGGCGGGCTACACCGACCCCACCGGCGCCGACTTCGCGGTCTGGCAGCCGCACGACGTCCGCGGCCTGGACACCGTCGCCGAGGCCGGCAGCCTCTGCTGGACGGAGTGCTACAGCGTCGACGCCGAAGCGGCCAAGGCCTTCTACCGCACCGTCTTCGCCTGGCAGGAGCAGGACGTCCCGGTCGGCGAGGACATGTACACCGTGCTCACCCCGCCCGGCGGCGGCACGGAGGACGCCCACGGCGGCATCATGCAGCTCGGCCCCGAGCAGACCGCCGCCGGCACCTCCTCGCACTGGCTCCCCTACGTCGAGGTCCCCGACGTCGACGCCCGGCTCGCCACCGCCGAACGCCTCGGCGCGACCGTCCGGATCCCCGCCACGGACGTGCACGGCGTCGGCCGGCTGGGCCAGCTCGTCGACCCGCACGGAGCCGTCTTCGCCGTCATCACCAGCGCCCCGCCGGGCTCCTGACGCCCGATCACGCCATCCGGCCCTCCAGGGGCCTCCCAGGGCCTCCTAGAGTGTGATCATGACCGACCAGACCGACCTGATCATCCGCCGGGCGACCGGCGACGACCTGCCGGCCATCGTGGCCATGCTCGCCGACGACCCGCTGGGCGCCACCCGCGAGAGCCCCGGCGACCTCGCCCCCTACCGCACCGCCTTCGCGCGCATCGACGCCGACCCGCACCAGCACCTGGTGGTCGCCGAACGCGCCGGCCGGACCATCGGCACCCTGCAGCTGACCGTCATCCCGGGCCTCTCCCGGAAGGGCTCGACCCGCACCGTCATCGAGGCCGTCCGCATCCACGCCGACGAACGCGGCACCGGCCTGGGCGGCCGGCTGATCCAGTGGGCGATCGACCGCTCCCGCGAACTCGACGCCGACCTGGTCCAGCTCACCTCCGACGCCACCCGTACCGACGCGCACCGCTTCTACGAGCGCCTCGGCTTCGTCCCCTCGCACGTCGGCTTCAAGCTGGCGCTCTGACCCGGAAACGCAGAGAACCCCCGCCGGAATACCGGCGGGGGTTCTCTCACAATTTGTTCGGCGGCGTCCTACTCTCCCACAGGGTCCCCCCTGCA
>NZ_JBEOWI010000121.1:0-6450 GCF_040296005.1 Kitasatospora sp. NPDC002551
CGGGCCCGGCCGCTACGAGATCCTGGAACCGAGTCCGTGCCGCGCCAATGGAAGCCGGACAGTTGGGGGGATTCCCCTATCGAACGCCCTCTGAGCTTGTTGATCAGGCGTTCGACGGCGACGGTCGACCGGACCACCGGCGTCTGCTCCGCCTGACCCTCCCCACTCCGCCTGGCTCTCCCCGCCCCGCCTGACTCTCCCCGCCCTTCGGGAACCGGGCCCGGCCGCGATCGGCGGCCGGGCCCCTCGCGCGCTGTTGACGCGTCAGGTCAACTTTTTCCCACGGGATTTGGGAAAACCCGCGTCCGCTTGTGGAGGCTGTGCGAGCATCGAATCCGGTAGCACACCGCGCACGGGCAACTCCCCGGTGTGCCTGCCAGGCGTATCAGCTCGGTCCGGGAACATCCGCACGTCCGCGTCGCGGCAGGCCACGAGGGCACACCGCGGCGCACGCAGCACACCCGTCCTCCGGCCTCCTCGTCGGTCTCCGGTCCGACGACCCCTGGCCGGCCGGTCGCGGGATCCTCCCTCACCGGACATCGATTCGCCTGCCCCGACCGTGCACTGAGGACAGTTCGACCCAGAACAGGCCCCGGTGGCAGCCGCCGGGGCCCCGAGCCCCGGTACCCCCGGGTACCGCGGGCGGAGAGGTGTGACCATGTGGCATTCCAGGAAGACCCGGGCCGGACGCTTACGCGGCCGCTCGGTGCTGGCCGTCGCGATCGTGCTGGGGCTCGGCGCGGGAACCGTGGGAGCGTCCGCGGCCCCGTCGCCGCAGCGCCCGGGGGCCGCGGCCAGGGCGCAGCAGACGGTGCAGGCGCCCCTGATCGACTCCGTGCAGCCGTTCGCGAGCGGCACGGTGAGGGTGACCGTCACCCCCGGTGACACCGCGCAGGAGGCGGTGGCCCGGGTGGACGTGGCCGCCTACGCGCTGGACGACGCCGGCAACGCGACGGGCACACCGGTCGCCACCGGCACGGTGCAGCGGCCGGACCCGGCCAACCCGCCGGTGGTCGAGGTCAGCGGTCTGGCCAACGACGTCAGCTACGCGTTCCGGGCCACCGAGACCACCGTCGGCGGCACCGTCTCGGGCGCGTCCCCCGCCTTCATCGGCGGCCCGGAGACGCCCCGGCCACCGCTCGCCCCCACCGTGGCCACCATGCTGGGCCGGGACACCGGGCTCCTCGTCGCCTGGAACCCCGCCCACCCCAACGGCTCGCCGGTGACCTCCTACACCGTCACCGCGACCCCGAACGGCCCGGGCGCGAGCGTGACCGCGAGCGTGGCGGGCGACGTGCTGAGCACCACCCTCACCGGGCTGGTCAACGGCAAGTACTACTCGGTCGCGATCACCGCGACCAACGCCGCCGGGACCGGCGCGGCCGGCGTCTCCGACAGCCAGACCGTCGGCGCCGAGGCCAACGGAACCGTCAGCGCCAAGCCCGCCTACACCTCCGGCGCCCCGCAGGACGTCTCCGCCGGGCCGCCGCCGGCCGCCGCGGACGGCAGCCAGCCCGATCCGACCTCGCTGAAGGTGAGCTGGGACGCGCCGCTGGACGACGGCGGCAACACCATCGTGGGCTACACCGTCAACGCGACCGCGCCCGGCCGGCCCTCCGTGGCGGCGACCGTCCCGGCCACCACGACGCAGGCGACGCTCTCCTCGCTGGCCCCGGGCGTCGAGTACGCCGTCACGGTCACCGCCACCCAGCAGGACGGCAACCCCGGCGCCAGCAGCGCCGCGGTCACGGCCGCCGCCGCCCCGGCCCTCGCGGACGGCACCGTGTTCCTGTCCGCCGACGCGGCCGCGGCCGTCACCAAGGTCACGGGCAGCACCGTGGTGTTCACCGACCCGCCCGCGCAGGTGACCGGCCTGAAGGTCAAGAACATCATCGTCGTGGGGGAGAGCAGCAACCCGCTGCTCCACAACGGCCTGCTGCGCGTCGTGGACCGGATCAGCACCGCGGGCAACACGGTGACCCTGACCACCAGCCAGGCCCCGCTGCAACAGGCCTTCCGGTCCCTGGACTTCACCGCCACCGGCAGCCGGCTGACCTCCGGCGCCCAGGGCTACCGGATCAAGATGCACAACCCGAACTTCCAGGCGTCGCTGGCGCCGCAGAGCGGCAGCGTCCCGATCGTCAACAAGACCTTCACCCTCGACCTCGCCGAGAAGCTGAACAACGACCCCAAGATGAAGGAACGGCTGGGCAACAACACCTCGATCACCGCGAAGCTCACCGCGGCCCTGAGCCTGACCACCAACTGGGAGGCCAGCGCCGACTTCAAGGACGACCCCAACGCGGCCTGGTACGACCCCATCGGCAAGACCTTCACCTACGACTTCTCCGCGACGGCCACCGCGAAGGCGTCGATCGAGGGCGAGCTGGGCATCGCCTACAAGCACGAGACGCAGCGCGAGCCGCTGCTGACCATCGCGCCGGCGAGCTGCCTGATCGTGTACGCGATCGCCTTCTGCCCCTCGCTGACGGTGTACACCCAGACCTCGATCGACGGATCGATCAAGTTCTCGTTCTCGGCCTCCTACGAGCGGACCATGGGCGGCAAGGTCAGCCGGGACGCCACCGGGAAGACGCACAAGACGGACCTGACCAAGGACCCGGTCACCAAGTTCGACTACACGCTGAACGCGGCGGCCAAGGTCTCCTTCGCGTTCCCCGTCTCGTTCAAGATCCTCATCTACGGCGTCGCCGGGCCGGAGCTGGACATCGCGCCCTCCATCGAGGTGAACGCGGACACCTCCGCCGATCCATGGCTGACGGTGACGGCGCCACTGAAGGTGTCGGTGTTCTTCCTCTTCAACTTCAAACTGACCACCTTCTCCTTCGGCGGCGTCGTCTACAACACGACCTTCGACCTGTACAAGGCTCCCGGGCCCTTCCCCGGACCGTCGCTGTCCGGCGGTCAGGGGGTCGCGGCGGTCGCGGCGGCCAAGGGGGACGCGGCGGACGCGCGGACGGATGCGGCCGCCGCGGCGACGGCGTCAGGTCGGCAGTACACCGTGAACTGGCCGGCGGGTTGCGACCCCGCCCAGGGGGTCACCTGGTCCATGGCACCGGGCTCGCTGGGCACCGTCGACCAGACCGGCCACTACACCCCGCCGCACCCCCGCCCCACCCAGAACTACGTCGACCTGATCACCGCCACCACCACCGGTACGCCCACCTGCCCGTCCGCCACCGCCCAGGCGGCGGTCCACCACGGCGCGAGCCTCCCGGCCGCCCCCAAGCACCCCGCGATCAGCCCGGACGGCTCGACCGTCAGCTGGACCGCGGCCGGTGACGGCGGCAGCGCCGTCGAGGAGTACGTCGTCACGGTGGTCGACGATCCCTACGACCCGGCGGGCGCCGAGACCGTGCTGGGGACCGTGCCCGGAACGGCGACCTCGCTGGCCGTCCCCGCCGACCGCATCGCGCAGATCGAGGCCGACGGCGCGAGGGTGCAGGTCACCGCGGTGAACGGCCGCGGGCAGGGCCCCGCCTCGGTCCTGTCGCCGGTCGCTCCGGCCACCGACCCGCTGCCCGTTCTGAAGCCCACGACGGGCACCGCGAACGGCGGCACGATCCAGGTGACGCCCGACGTGGTGAACCTGGGCACGAGCGACGCCACGAACGTCCGGTACCAGCTCAGCTACCCCGACGTCTTCTCCGACCCCACCGCCCCGGGCGGGTGCACCGTCGACACGGCGCAGCGGCTCTACACCTGCGACACGGGGGCCATCGCCGCCGGCACGCACCGGGTCACCCCGCTGATCTCGTTCACCGTCGGCCCGATGACCCCGGGCACCGGCTACCCGGTGACCGTGACCCGCCTGTCCGCCAGCCCCTACCCGAGCGATCCCAACAACGGTACGGCCACGCTGGTCTGCACCGCCGACACCGCGGGCAAGGTCACCTGCGCCTGACGGTTCCGAGCGGCCGGGTCCCCGAGTGGTGGACCCGGCCGCCCTGCGTGGTGGTACCCGGGTCGGCCCCGCTGGGTCCGCTACCGGGCGGGCCGGTCGCAGCGGTGGTACCGGCGAGGGCCTTCCTGACCGTTGGCATGGGACGCTCTCCGCCGCGGAACGTCGTCCCGTTCGGGCTCGGCGGACCGTATGATCGGGGCGGCCTTCCCGTTGTGAGAATCCACGCGCAGAACGGTCGACCGCCCCCGGTCTGACCGATCATCGGAGGATCGTCATGTCCGTCAATGACTATCTGATGCCCCGCCTGCTGTCGTGGTCGGCCGCCGACCCCGACCGGAACGCCTTCGCGTGGAGCCGTGCGGAGGAGGCGGAGGTCACGGCGGAGGTCCGCGCGCTGGTGCCCTCCGAGAGCGCCCCCCGGGACCGCCGCTTCGCGTTCGTCACCCGGACGACGGAGATCCTGGTGGCCCGCTACGGCCCGTGGGCCTGCGGCTGGCACTGGGCGGTCGGCGAGGGCGGCAACGGCGGCGTCGTCCGGAGCTGGTGCTGCGACCACCACTCGCTGCAGGGCGGCCCCGACGCCGCGGCCGCCGTCGTGGTGGTCTCACTCCTGGAATGGCGCGCCTGGCCGGCCGAGCTGGCCGAGCGCTTCGCCGAGCTCGCGCCGCCGGCCGGCGCGGACGCGGAGACCCGGAGGCGGCACGTGGAGCGTGCGGCGGCCGGGCTGGTGACCCTGGTCGTCGAGCGCACGGGCGCCGAGGACGCCTGGTACGCGCTCTGCGGGACGGTGCTGACCTGGTACCTCTCCTCCGCGGGCCTGGCCGGGGAGGAGGCGGCCGAGCTGGTGAAGGCGTCCATCGGCGGGCGGTTCCACAGCTGGAACGCACCGCCCGACACGACGGTCGAGGCCGTCGCGGGGGCCCTGGCGACCGGCACGGACGGGCACCTGCGCCACCATGACCACTGACGCGCTCGCCGTCTGGTGCGCGGTCAGGACCGAGGTCGACTGGGCGACCGCCGGCGCGGGACCGCAGGCGCCCGTGACACCGGCCGTCGACGGGCTCACCGCCTGGTTCGACGGCCCGGTCCGCAGCCGGAGCCCGCGGCGCGCCGAGCGCCTGCTCCGCGCGACCGCCCTCGCGCGCCGGGACGCCGCCGGTCGGCGTCCCCTCACCCCGGCCCTGCTCACCGGCTGGCAACGGCTCGTGCTCGGCCGGTCCGACGTCGGCTTCCGGACGACCGACGCCTTCGCCAAGGGCGGGCGGGAGCGCTACGGACTGACCCCCGCCACCTGGCGGCACTTCGCCCACTGCCTGGACCAGAGCGCCGACCCGGCGCTTCCCCTGGCCGCCCGCGCGGCCAGGGCCTACCTCGACGTCGCCTTCTTCCACCCCTTCCCGGACGGCAACGCCCGCTCGGCCCTGCTCGCGCTCGCCTACGTCCTGGACCTCGACGGCGTACGACTGGACCAGGTCTCCCCGCTGCCGGTCGCACGCTACGCGGACGACCCGGCGGGCGCCGCAGACCTGGCGGCCCTCGTCACCGTCCTCATCCGCGCCTCCCACCGCCGCTCCCACCACCCCGGCGGAACGCGAAGCCCGGCCGCCGCCGGGCTCCCCACCTCTGGCGCTCCCGGTCAGCCGTGGGCCGGCAGCAGGTAGTAGCGGTTGCCCAACGGCACGCCGTACCAGGCGGGGCCACCCCCGCGTGTGCGGGGAGCAGGCAAGGGGGACCTCCGCGTACGGGGTCACGTCGGGACCATCCCCGCGTGCGCGGGGAGCAGCAGCAGGGGGACAAGGCGAACCTACTGGACAAGGGACCATCCCCGCGTGCGCGGGGAGCAGAGTTCGTGAGCTGCGGGTTTATGCGGCGGCAGGGCGGGATTCTGCAACTAGTTGGGAGTCGGGCATTTCGGGCCTTTGGGGTGCGTCGTGGTGGGCGCGAGAGAACTCTACCCAGGCACGGGCGACCGCAGATGGGGGTTGAACGGGTCAACGGGGTTCCCGCAGGAGGAGGGTGAGCGAGCGGTGAGCCACTGATCGGGGCCGCCAGGACGCGGCGGTACCGCCGACTTGGCCGCGTCCTCGGCGGTCGGTCAATCGTCGAGCGGCGAAGGGTCGGCGGTTGCGGAGCGGTCCCGGGTACGGCAGGGGAGATGGCGGGTGAGGGCGTCGCTGCAGTTGGCGGCGGCCATCCGCTGCAGCAGGACCGCCAGGCGGGTGACGAGCGGGCGCAGCCGGGCCCGCAGGGCGGCCTCGACGCTGGCGTCGATGCGCTCGACGGCGGTGCAGATACGGGTGACGAGGAGTGCGGTACCGCGAACGGCGCGGCGGAGGTGGTTCACGCGAGTGCAACCGGTCCCTCACCCGCCCGGTTCCGGCTCACGGCCGGGTGGCCGATGGCAGAGAGTCGGCCGCGCGCCGGGCGTGCCTGGTCCGCGCCCGTCGACGAACACGCCCTCCTCCACCTCTGGTACGTCGGCGCCTGGCCGGACGAACCGCCCGCCTCCCCCCGGGCCCACGACC
>NZ_JBEOWI010000122.1:0-6376 GCF_040296005.1 Kitasatospora sp. NPDC002551
CTGGGCGCCGATGCTGTAGTCGCGGGCGTCGGCGGGCAGGCCCAGGTCGAGGTTGGCGTCGACGGTGTCGCGGCCCTGCTCCTGCAGCTCGTAGGTGTCGCTGGGGCTGCCGCCGTCGGGGTCGGGGTCCGCTTCCACGACGGCCAGGGTGGCCCGGCGCGCCTGGTAGGTGGTGCTGCGGCGGCGCAGCGGCATGGTGGTGGCGAAGACGTAGACCGCGACGCTGGAGAGGGTGGCGGCCATCAGGGCATCGGCGGCGGTGTGCGGCTCGTAGAGCCAGGAACTGCCGAGGGCAACGGCGGCGCTGGGCAGGGCGCACAGGATGCTCCAGCGCCACCAGCGGCTGGTCGGGGTCCGACCGGCGGGAGCGGGGCGGCGAGCGGTCTTGGGCACGGATGCCTCCAGAAGTGGGCGGGCCAGAAGGCGCGGCGGAGGGGCGGCTGTCGCACGGCCCGGGCCCGGATAGGGCACTCGTTCGCCCGGCGACATTTCAAACGATACACAGACTCATGGAGTTAAGCAACATCTCCAGATTGGGCCCCTCCCCTCGCGGCCTCGCCACGCCCGGCTGGCCGGCGGCCCCCGGGGCGCGGTCTCCCGCTTGGCCGGCGGCGCCGCGCTCGGCCGTGGCGAGCGCATTGGGGGGCGCTGCGGTCGCAGAGTTCAGCCCCGACGCCGGTCGCCGGTATCGCCTCCCGGCGTGCAGGGCGGCCGCCGGCGGCCAGGGAGGGTCGGGGTGTCGCAAGCATTGCTTAATTCTATGAGTTGACTTATGTTTGGGGAGGAGCAGCTCCCGAGCCGCACGCGCTCCTCCCGGCAATCACGCACTCACCACTTATGAGGAAAATCCGTCATGCCCGATGCACCCGAGTACACGCCGTACACCATCTACGTGCTGGAGCCGCACGCTGCCTATGCGACCGCTGAGAACGGCCACATCCCGATCGAAGCCATTGCCAAGCGCGTCTACGGCAAGGCGTACAGCTCGCTGAGCGGATGCCGGCGGGACGACGAACACATCGGCAACGACAGCGTGAAGCTGTACGAACTCAGCTCCGACGATGACTACCTGGAAGCACTCGAAGCGTTCGATGACACCGAGCTGTATCTGGGCTGGGACTCCCGTACCCGCGAGAGCGTCCGCAAGACCGGCATGACTGAGCTGGACTACTGGCTGAGCATCCGGATCGCCGACGAGAACACCCCGGCCACCGTCGAGGCGAACCCGCCGGAGACGCAAGACCTTGAGAACGCCGTGTTCGAGAACCGCTTCTACGCCGATCGCGCGTTCACTCCGTCGCTGAAACTGGTCCTGGCCGATCTCATCCGTCGTGGCGAACTCCCGCGCGGCGACTTCCTGTTCCGGCACTGGTGGTGACCGGAGCGGAACGAAGTCCGACGCCCCGGAAACCCCACCTTGGAAGGCCCTGATGTCCCTCACCCTCCCGGTCGTAGAACTGCGGACACTGCTGCACGACGCGCTCTCGGCCGCGCTCGCCACCGACGCCCTCACCCTCCCGGCTCCGCTGATGTACACCCCGGGCGTCCACCGCCCGGCTCTGTACCTGGAGAGCACCGTCGTCCGCGGACGGCCGGGCGAGGGCAAGACGTTCTGGGCCCGGGCCCTGGCGGACCCGCAGCTGCGCGCCATCGCCGCGCGGGAGTACCGCATGCCCCGGCTGGAGCGGACGGAGGCGGTCACCGCCTTCGGGGCACGGCCGGACGCCGGCCAGCCGACCGCAGGGGAGCTGCGCGCCCTGACAGGTTGGGGTGTGCCGCCGACCGTCCTGTGGAGTGCCGTCGCGCTGACCGCGCTCGGCGTTCCGGACCTTGCCGCCCTCACCACCTGGACGGAGCGCGTCGACTGGCTGGCCCGCAACCCCGGGGCCACCGAGCGGTCCTTGGCCGAGTTCGAAGCCGCCGCGCGGGCCACCGACACCGTGCGGCTCGTCCTGTTCGACGCCTTGGACCAGCTCCACCCCGACCGGGCCCTGGCCGAGCACCTGGCCTCCGGCATGCTCAACCTCGCCGTCACCCTCTCGCGCCGCACCACCAGGCTGCGCGCGAAGGTGTTCATCCGCCCGGACATGCTGGACGGGGCTCTGACCGGGGTCCCGCGCCCGGACCGCGGCTTCCTGACCGGCCGGGCCGCCGACCTTTCCTGGGGCCGGTCCGACTACCTCGGCCGTACTGGCAGGATCGAGCTGTACGGCCTGTTCATCCACCTCCTGGGCAACCACGACAGCGCGGAGGCCGCCGCCTTCCGCGCGGCCTGGCCCACCTGGGAGCAGAGCCAGGACGGCCGGTTCCTCGCCCCCTCCGGGCTGAGCGGCGACCCGAAGATCCAGGAGGAGTTCTTCACCGCCCTCGCCGGCCGGTTCATGGGCACCAACGCCCGCACCGGCTACACCTACACCTTCCTGCCCAACCGCCTCCAGGACGCACTGGGCACGATCACTCCGCGTCCCTTCCTCACCGCGCTGGCCACCGCCCTTGAGGACACCGGCCGCCACCACCCCGGACACGACCGGCCGCTGCACCACGACGATCTGCGGAACAGCGTGCGCTGCGGGGCGCGCACCGCCGAACTCCACCGGGCGCTGCCGTGGGTCCGCCTCGCCATGCAGCCGCTGGCCGGGCAGCAGGTCCCGATCTGGGAGGAGGACGTCTTCGGCCTGTGGGAGCGCAGCGGCCTGGCCGACCGGCTCCAGGAATCCGCCCGGGAGGCCGGGAACGGCACCGGCCGCGGCCGGACCGGACCGCGCAGCCCCGCCAGCCTCCCGCAGCAGCTGGAGGAGCTGGTCGACGCCGGAGTGCTGAGCCGCCGCACCAGCGGGCAGCTCGACATGCCCGACGTCTACCGGGTCGTCTACGGCCTCGGCCGCCGCGGGGGAGTCAAGCGGGCCGCCACCACCGCATAGCCCGAACCCGACCGGCCCCGGCCCCCGCCCCGGGGCCGGCCCGTTTCCCGGACCGGCACGAGCACCCTGCGGAAGTCCGCAGCGTGCCCGGCCGGCGGCGGCTCACTGCGGCTCGCCTCTCCGCGGCTCCGGGCAGGCCTGCGCCACCAGCCGCTCCACCTGCTCGAGCAGACCCTCGGGCACGGCGGGCAGCAGGAACGGGTTCAGCCACCGGTCTCGCTCCGCGCGCATGGCCTCGACGACCCGCTCCTTCTGCTTCAAGCCCCGGTGCCTCTCCGCCGACCTGTGCATCGTGAGCACCAGCTCGGTGAACGGCAGGTCGCCCAGATCGACCGGCAGCACCTGGTGACCCGGCAGGCCCAACGCGCTGAGGTCGCTCACGGCGACCGTCTTATCCAGGCCCCCGCGGACCAGCCCGAGCGCCACGGCGGAGGGGTGCGTGCCCACGTGCGGAGCGCTCGGTGCGGGGACCGGGCTCGGAGCCGGGATGGCCTGAGGGTGGCTCTCGGCGAGCATCCGCACGGCTTCCTCACGGCCGGCCTGGTCGAGCTTGGCGGGCAGCCGGCCCGCGTCGGCCGCGGCTTTCACGCGCTGGAGGGCCTTCTGGTAGCCGCAGCCGGTCGAGCTGTTCAGCGCACGGGCGATGCGCTGGTGGTTGCTGGTGTTGGGCGAGGACGGGGTCACCGCTTCTCCTTCGTCGCGTCCCGGCGCTGCGGTTCGTCCCACCACGAGCAGGCCAGGGTGCGGTTCAAGAAGAGGGCACCGGTCGTCACTCGCACCCGCGCGGCAGCACGATTCACCGAAATCCCGGGGGTGGGCCCGGGCCGGCGCGCACAGCGAGGTGCGCTGCCGTCGAGCATAGCGATCGGCACCGACAACTCCCAGGGCCCTTCTCCGGCCGCCGGGTCCGGACAGGTGGTCACACCGCCGGCCCTTCGCACACCTCTAGTGGGTGTACCGCTCCTCACCCACCGGACGAAGGGTCTTTCCGTGACCGACACCGTGCTCGACCTCCCCAGCTCCGAGGGCTGGCTCGACGACGCCGTAGCGGCCGTAATCGCCTACTCCCGGCTGCCCGCCTCCTCGGCCTGGGCCCGCAGGGAGGCCGCCCGGCGCCTGCTGCGCTCGCCCAACATCCACCCCGTCCTGGAGCGGGCAGCGTTCACCTCACTCACCCGCGGCGCGGTGCTGGAGATCGCCGGCTACGACATCGCGGACCACCTCGATCGGCCGTGGACAGCCCGCGCGGAGCACTGGGCGGAGGTGATCCGCCCCTCCTGGCAGGAGTCCGCCGAGCTCTTCTCCGGCATCGCCTGGCAGGGCCGCCGGGCCGGCAGCAGCGCACTAGTCCACCTGACGGCCGAGCAGGTTCTGGGCGCCGCGCCGCCGCTCACCGCGCGGACCCGGCTGCACCTGTACGGCCTCGGCCTTCGCTACGACTTCCGCTGCCAGGCGCTGGGCGACCTGTTCGACCGCCGTGGCCGGACCGAGGACCTGGACCCCTTCAGCCGGTCCCTGCACGCCTTCGCCCGGCTCGGCCGCTCCGATCCAGCGGCGCTCGACCTCATCGACCCGCTGCTGGAGGAGTCCGGGAACCATCCCAAGGTCGCCCACGCGCTGCTGCACGGCCTGTGGCTCGGCCACGACCTCCCCGGCCAGCCCCACCGGATCCTCGACCTCCTCGACCGACCGCCCTTCAACCAGGGCCCGGACGCCGTCGCGCTCTTCCGCCAGGCCGCGGCGCTGCGCCGCCTGCGCCGCTTCGACGACGCCCTGGCCTCCATCGGCACGGCGATGGAGAGCCTGCCGGTGGACACCGATCCCGCAGTCCACGGCGACCTCGTACGTGAACGGGCACTGATCCTCAGCGCCCGCGAGACCTGATCCGCGCCCGCCACCGCGGCCCGCCCACCGGTTCGTGCCGGCGCGCGGGCCGCGCCCCTGTCCAGGCCCATCCCGTGCCGCGCTCCACAGTCCCGCCCCGGCGGCGCCCGGCATCCGGCGAGAGGTCCGTCACCCTGCCCGCCCGCACCGTCGACGGCAGCCGGGCTGCTCCGGCCGAGCCCACCATGCACCGCCTGTCGCAGGGGTCGCTCGGCAGGCCGCGCAGCGCCGCCATTCCGGCCGGCCCTGACGGTGCGGTGCCGTAAGGTGCAACGACCAGCAGAAAGTGGAGCCGGCCCGGTCGGGCACAGGGGGAGAAGTGACCTTCAGCTCGCGCATCCAGCTCTCGGCCGACGCGAACGGCGAGCCGAACTACACCGCGCCGGCGGGCGGGATCGCGGTGGGCACGATGTGGGTCGTCATGATCACGGCCATGTACTTCACGCTGGAGTCCCGGCTCCTACACGACCACCGCAACGTGGCCCTGGCCGTGGTGTGCGCCGTGACGGTCATCGCGTCGTCCGGGGTGTTCTTCGCGGCCAGGGCGTTCTTCCGCCGCTTCGGCGCGCACTGGTGGCACATCATCCTCGCCACGGTGGTGCTGTGCTGCGTGGGCGCCAAGGCCCCGGACGCCGCCGCGTACGTGTTCCCCGACCAGATGGAGCGCTACCACCGGGAGCTGGGCGGCCCGGGCCAGTGCCTGCACAACACCCCGTACGGCAGCGACCGGGAGTTCCCGAAGTCCTCGCAGGTCACCTACGACAACCAGGCCCCGGGCCGGATGACGGTCACCCCGCTGGACAAGACCTATCCGCCGCTGGTGCTGGACCACGCTGTCCGCGGCGGGCTGCACGCCTTGACCCCCACCGACGCGAAGGCCCGGCAGATCCTGGACTCGTACGGCTGCTGAACCCGCCCCGGCCTGAATCGAGGTCCAGTTCCCGAACTGCTCGGGCAGATCACGCCCCAGTACTCCGATGCGAAACCGCCACGAGGTCAGACGGGCTCGGTGTAGGAGACCGGCTTGCCGCTGGCGTGGGCGTATGCGATTTCCCTGCTCGTGGACTCGCCGACATACCCGCCGGGGTTGACGACCAGAACCCGGTCAGCCAAGTCGATCTTGTGCAGGTGGAGAGCGTCCAGCACGGTCTTCTGCTCGTCGGTGACCGGCCCGTCCGCTTCGCCAGGCGCGACGACGATGACACCCGCGAAGGTCAGCTCACGGTTCGCCGCACGCATCTGGGCCGCGAACCGGGCAGAGCCGCAGATGCAGACAATCTCAGGTCGCTCGGGCACGGGCACGGCTTGGTCCTCCGGTCGAACGGGAAACGGCTACTGGCCGACCTGCGGGGCGACGCGGCCCTCGTCGAGCGCGGCGAAGCGCTCCTGGAGCTCGCCGGTGGTCTCGGCCTGGGCGATCCGTACGGGGAACGCGTCCCACAGCGCCGTCCCGTCGACCTCCCGCTCCACGACACGGCCGGCCAGCAGTTCCCTGGCCCGCGCCGTGCACTGCTCGACGGCCGCGGCGTCCAGGATGCCGCGCTCGGTGAGCTGCTCGGCGAGGAGGGCCA
>NZ_JBEOWI010000123.1:0-6212 GCF_040296005.1 Kitasatospora sp. NPDC002551
CGGTCGGAGCCGGCCGGCACCAGCAGGTGGCCGCCCGGCGTCCGGGTGTCACCCTCCAGCGAGGACCGCCGCGCGTCCAGGCCGAAGGAAGCCCGCGCCGGAAGATCGTGCACGGCCGACACGGTCGGCCTGGCGCCCAGGCCCCGCACGATCGCCTCGCCCAGCTCGCGCAGGTTGTGCGGGGGCAGCGAGAAGTGGACGACGGTGTCGTCCGCGTGGATCCCGGCGTCCTGGTCGATCCGGACCCGGTCGCGGGCGGCGTGGGTGCTGCCCATGAGGACGCCGGACCCGTCCACGGCCCGCGGCGGGATCCCGGTGACGAGGACCCGCTCGTTCCCGTCCTCGTCCGTGGTCGTCTCGCGGGCGCGCCGCTCCCGGTACTCGTCGGGCAGGCCGAGCAGGTGGCCGATCTCGTGCGCCAGGACGGTGCGGCGGGTGTCCAGGGACCACCGGGCGCTGTTCTCGCGGATGTCACCGTCGACGACCTCGACCCGGTGGTGGGCCGTCGCCGGATCGTCGACGAACTCGGCGCGGACCACCAGGACGTCGCCGTCGGGCAGCCGGTGCCCGGTGTTGTAGTAGTCGTCCACGCCCTGGCGAGCGCGGTCGCGCAGGCTCCGCAGCTCCGAGCCGTTGTCCCCGGCCGGCAGCCCGGCGGTGTCGAGGTGGATGCGCACCACGACCTCGACGGCCGGGCGGCCGTCCGTCAGGACGACCCGGCTCGCCTGGAAGGCGCGGAGCCCGGTGGCGGTGCTGGAGTGCAGCGCGGGGTTGTCCGGGGCCCTGACCTCGGCGGTGTCCAGGACCCGGGCGACCGTCAGGTCGGGCGCCGCCGCCGCGTACGCCGGCCGCGGCGGGGCGGCCGGGTCCGGGGTCTGCGACCGGGTGTCGGAGAGCGCGTCGGACTCGTGCACCGACGCCATGTCGTCGTCGCTCATGAAGTAGCGCGTGGAGTCCGAGTAGGAGCTCGCCACCGACTCCATGTCGTCGTCGGCGTCCCGGTACAGGTCCATCTCCTCGTCGGTGAGGGGCCTGCCGGACGGGGAACCGGCGCCGTGCTCGGAGCCGCGGTCGTGTCCGGGGGTCCGCGGCCACTGGCCGGGCGGGAACGGCCAGACCTCGTCGAAGCCCTCCGGCGTGTCCGGCCGGTAGCCCGGCGAGGAGCCCGTGGACTCCTCGTCGAAGCCCTCCGGCGTCGCCGGACGGTAGCCCGGCGAGGAGGCGGCGGAGCCGTCGTCGGCGCCGGGCGTCCGCGGCGGGGCGCCGTCGTCGTGCTCCGGGGACGAGGGCACGGAGCCGTCGTCCGACCGCGGCGTGGACGGCACCGAGCCGTCGCCGGCCCCCGGGGTCGACGGCAGGTCCTGGCCGGGGTGGAGCGGCTCGTAGTCGTACAACGGCTGGTAGGTCAGCGTGGTCGGATCGACCCGGTACCTGCCGGGCTCGTACACCGGCACGCTGAGCTGCGGCGGCGGGACGTGCCCGTCGGCGATCGAGAAGTCGACGATCCGGTACTGCTCGTCCCGCCACACCGTGATCTCGACACCGGAGAACCGCACCCGGTCCTGGAAGGTGCCGTCGGGCCGCAGCATCTGGTTCTCGATCTGCGCCCCGTAGTAGGCCGCGTAGAGCCGCTCGGCCGGCGTCCACTCCCGGGGCAGGCCGCGGCCCGCGGTGGCGTCCAGGTCCGGGCTGATCCGGTCGGCGGGCACCGCGTCCGGCGGCGCCGACCCGTGGAAGGGGGGCCGGTCGTCGGGCCGCCGGGCGCTGCTGCCGAGCGGCAGCGGCTCGGTGAGCGGGACGGAGCGCTGCGCGTGCGGCGGCAGCACCACGCCGGGCTGCTCGTCCGCCGGGCGGTGGACCAGGTGGCGGCCGTCCCGGGTGATGCCCTCGATCCGGATGCCGTCGCCGCCGGTGCCGGTCCAGTGCACGGCGCCGTTGACGTTCCGGTCGTCGGCCCGGTTCCGGTGGAGGTACGCGTCCTCGACGGCGTCGTGCACCCGGCCGGTCGTCCAGTTCCGGGGGTAGAACGTGTTGGTCGGGTGGTCCGCACGGAGGCGCCAGCGCGAGGGGAAGGACGCCATCGGCGCCCACGGCGACACCGTGGGGTCGAGGAACCAGACGGCGGCGCGGTAAGTCCCGTTGGGGTGCTGGGCGAACGGCTCTCCGATCTTGATCCCCTTGCGCTCCCCGGCCATCGGGCCGCGGGGGCGGCCGCCCGGCTCCCGGGGCGGCGGCCCCGGCGGCTGGTGGTGGACCCCGGTCATGTCGTACCGGCTGCCGTACCGCACCAGGTCGGTGACCTGCTGGTCGAAGGCCACCCGGGTCTCGTGCCAGGGCAGGAAGGCGGGCGCGCCCTGCACGCCCCGGTCCTCGGAGGGACGGAACGAGACGATCTCGGCCACCTCGACCGGGCCGCCGGGCCGCCGCTCGGTCCGGACGCGGACCTCGCCCTCGATCCGCACCCCGGCGTACTCGCCCGTCCACGCCCAGGACACCGGGCCGAGCTCCGTGAACGCCTCGTCGCCCCGGCGCAGGGCGCTCTGGTACGCCTGCTGCGCCGCGTAGGAGACGTCCTCGGACGTCCAGTGCTCCGGGAACATCACCCGGGTCCGCTCGGACGGCGGGAGGGCGAGGTCGCCGGTCCGGTCGCCCTGACCGGTCCGCCCGTCGTCGGACGACCGGTCCCGGACCAGGAAGGTGCCGTTGCGGTGCTCCGAGCCGGGCACCCGGAACGGCTGCGGCCGACCGGTGCCGGGCGTCGGGAACAGGTGGCCGCCGCCGTCGCGCCCGGCCCCCGGGGGCCGCATGCTGTCGCCCGTCAGGGTTCCGTACAGCGCCGTGTGCAGGGCCCGGGCGGACAGCCGCGGCCGCGGCGGGTGGACGCCGTCCCCGGCGGGCCCGCGGTCCGGCCCGAAGGCCAGGTCGACCGCGAGCCCGATCTGCTCCAGGTGCCGCTGGCGGAGCAGCCGCTCTTCCCTGAACGCGGCCGCCGTCGGGTTGTCCACGTCGATCAGCGGCCGGCGGAAGCGGTCGCTCAGGTCGGCGCCCATGAGGCCCTGGGCGTAGGCCGGGCGGGCAGCGTGCGCGGCGGAGCCCTCGCGGTACTCGTCCGCCAGGCCGAGCAGGTGGCCGACCTCGTGCGCGACCGTGTCGGGCCGGATGTCCAGCGTCCAGTCCCTGGCGGTGCTCCGGCCCTGCTCGCGGTGGATCCTCACGACCTGGTGCGCGTCGGCCGGGTCCTGCACGAAGTCGAGTCGCACCCGCAGCCGGTCGCCGCTGGGCAGCCGCTGGTCGCCCCCGTAGTACTCCGCCATCGCGGCGCGGGCCCGGTCCACCATCTCGTCGAAGCCGCGGGCGGTCACCGGGTCGGCCAGGTTCAGCCTGGTGGGGTCCACGTCGAGGTGGATCCGGACGGTGATGCGCGACTCGGTGTCGCCGTCGGCGTACCTCACCCGCTCCACCGTGAACCGCTGCCGGTTCCGGGCCTGGACGCTGTACTGGAACAGGTCCGTCGGGGGGCTCACCTCGCGGATCCCGATCAGCTCGACCGCCTCGGGCCCGCGGTCGGCCCGCTGGTCCGGCACCCGCTGGTCCGGCTGGGCCCAGAAGTCGGTGATCCGGCCGTTCTCCACCCGCACCGTGAGACGCACCCCGGCGAAGCTGCCGTGCGAGAGGACGGGCGCGGTGCCGCCGTCCTGCGGCGCCGGTCCGCCGGGCACGCGGTGCGCCGATCCCGCGACGCTGGTCGCGGCGTAGCGGGCCTCGTCGGCGGTCCACTCCCGGGGCAGGCCGCGGCCCTCGGTCGGGTTGTCCCACGCGGCGGCCGTGAAGAACCGGCGCCGGCCGTCGAGCATCGACTCGCCGGCCACGGTGCGCGGTGCCTCGGGAACCTGCGGCTGCCCCTCCGAGGTCAGGACCTCGGCCAGCCGGTCCGTGCCCGCGGCCCCGTGCAGGAGCGGGATCGCCTGCTCGATGGTGGGGTCCTGCCCGGGGACGAGCCGGACCTCGGTGGCGTCGGCGTCCTCGGTGAACTCCAGTCGGAGGTCGATCGGGGCGTCGTGCGCCGCGCGGTGGCCGTCCAGGTACTCCTCGGCGGCGCGGCGCAGCGTCTCCTCGGCGTGCTGCCGGCCGGCCGGACCGGTGTCCTCCCCACCGACCAGCCGGACCCGGGCGGTGACCCGGAGGGCGTCCCTCCCGTCGAACAGCAGGTCGCGGCGGACGGTGACCGGCCCGAGGCCGTTCAACCGCACGTCGGTGCCCCGGGTGGCCGTCAGCGTGGAGGGGTTGTGGTACTCCGGGTTGTCGAAGCCCTGGTAGGGCGACGGGCGGTGGTAGTAGAGGGCGCCGTCCGGGCCGAACCGGCCCTCGATCCAGACGCCGCCCGCCCGGCCGACCACCAGCCGGGAGCCGTCGGACTCATGACGGGTGAGCAGCGGGTGGTCGAGCGCCTGGGTGACGTGGGCGCTGAGCTCCGTCGCGCCCCAGTTCTCCGGGTAGTGGACGGTGCCGGGGTCGAGCGCCGACCGGTGCCAGCGGCTGGGGAACCGGGCCAGCGGGGCGTGCTCGCCGAGCCCGGGGGCGAGGTGCGTCTCGAAGACGCGGACGGTGCCGTTGGGCAGGGTCACCCGCGACCGGCCGGGCCCGGGCGGCTGCGGGCGGCGGGGTTCGCCGGTCACCGAGCCGTCGAGGTCGACGGGCTGCCAGGCGGTGGCGGTCGGCCGGCTCGGCCGGAGGGCCGGAGCCACCTGGTTGGGGACCTCCGGCATCGGCGGGACGTGCAGCTGCGCGTGGTCCCGCTGGTCGCCGACGCCGTGGACGGCGGTGATCAGCCCGTCCGTGACCTCGACGTCGACCCAGACGTCGCCGACCGGGCCGCGGACGATCAGGTTCTCGACCTGGCCGTGTTCGGCCTCGTACCGGGTGAGGATCTCGACCGCGGCCCAGCGGGCGTCGAGGGCGCTCCACTGGTGCGGCAGGCTCCGCTCGGCGGGGAGGTCGCGCGGGTCCGCGTCCAGCGCGTCGTCGTGGAAGTACTGGTCCAGGTCCGCGAGGTGCTCCACGGCCGCCTGGTCGTGGCCGGGGCTGACGGCGGGTGCCTCCTCGTCCGGCCGCAGGCCGGGTTCGCGCAGGTCGGCGGGGACGTCAGGGGCGGGCCGGGGCGCGGGCGGGGGCGCCGCCTGGTGCAGCTCCGCGATGTTCCGGTGGAACACGTCCAGGTCGCCGTGGACCGTCAGCGGGGCCAGGACGGACTCCGCGGTGGAGACCGCGTCGTGCTGGACGACCACCTCGGCGAAGACGGCCGGGTGGGCCGGGTCGGGGTCGATGACCACGGAGACCGGCAGCCGCGGCACGCCGTGCGCGTCGGCCCTCTCCTGCGCCCGCGCCTCGACGTACTCGTCGACGGCGCGCTGGAGCCGGCCGAGCACGTACGCCTGCCGCTCGGGCGTCACCCCGTCCTGGACGTGCGTGCGCACGGGCAGGGTGATCTGCAGCCCCTCCTGCCCGGAGTCGAAGCGGACCCGGGTGACGCCGAACGGGAGGGCGCCCGCCGTGACCCGGAGCTGGGGCGCGACGGCCTCCACCCGGTCGGGGTCCCAGCGGGGCAGGGGCTGCGCGGTGGTCGGACGGTGGGCCAGGTGGGCCCCCTCGCGGGAGAGTCCCTCGATGCGGACGCCGTTGGCCTCGCCCACCCAGTAGTAGGTGCGACCGTCCTCCAGGAGGACCCGCCGCTCGGGCGGCGTGTTGTCGTGCGCCGCGTCGACGACGGCGAGCAGCTGCTCGGGGAACCAGCTCCGCGGGTACATGGTGCGCAGGCCGCCGTCGTCCTGGCGGATCCGCCAGCGGGTGGGGAATCCGGAGAGCGGCGAGTCCGGCGCGACGGTCGGGTCCAGGAAGGCCGCCCGGGCCCGGTAGGTGCCGTTGTGGGCCGGCGGGCCGGTCTCGACGATCCGCACCCCGTGCGCCCGGAGGATCTCGGTGGCTTCCGGGCGGTCCGGGGCGAACTCGTGGTGCAGGCCGGTGAGGTTCTGCCGGTCGCCGTAGCGGACGACGTCCTCGGCGCGCCGCCCGAAGGTCCCGAAGGCCCGGGCCGGGTCGTCGGGGCTGGGGCGGTGGGGGGCGTTCAGCGGCGGGTCCGTGTCCGGCTGGTCGTCGGCCGGACGGAACGCCGGGAAGCGGTCGCCGTGGACCTCGCCCTCGATCCGCACCCCGGC
>NZ_JBEOWI010000124.1:0-6149 GCF_040296005.1 Kitasatospora sp. NPDC002551
GGAAGGAGCTCAACCCGACCGCCGCCAACACCCACTGGGACCCGGTGACCGAGTCCTCCTGGGTGTACGACGGCACCAACTTCTGGACCGGTGACCGGGACGGGGCAGGAAAGGTTCCCAGTGTGTTGGGGATTCCCGACCCATGACGGTGGGACGGCCGGTCCGCAGGATGGCCGTAGCACCGCTTCCCCCGCTGCCGTCCCCGCCGGAGGCCCTCCGATGCGAACCGTCCTGCGCCGTGCCCACCGTCGTTACCTGCTGCGCCGGTGGGCGCGGCTGACCGGCCGCTACCTGGCGGACGGGCTGATCTGGCTGGGGCTGGCGATGGGGGCGCTCACCTCGCCCTCCGCCCTGCCGGGGGCGCGGAAGCCGGAGGACGTGCTGCCCCCGCCGGGGGTGCCGGAGTGGCATCCGGAACGGGCCGGGGCGCACCCGGCGCCGCTGACCAGGAGCGAGGAGGAGCTCTGGGCGCACCTGCTGGAGCGCTGACGGCCCCGCGGGCCGGCCGGCTCAGCTGCCGAGGCCGGCGCGCCGGGCCCGGACGGCCGCCTCGGCGCGGTCCGCGACCTGGAGCTTGCTGAAGATCCGGGAGAGGTAGTTGCGCACCGTCTTCATCGAGAGCCCGAACTCGTTGGCGATGTGCGCGTTGTTGCGGCCGTCCGCGAGCATGGTGAGCACCGCCATCTCCCGGGGGGTGAGGTCGGGGAACGGCTCGCGCTCGGGGGCCGGCCGGCGGACCTGCGCCAGCAGGTGGGCGGCGGCCTCCGGGCCGAACAGCGCGCCGCCCTGGCTGACCGCGGTGATCGCCCGGCGCACGTCGTCCAGGCCGGCGCCCTTGACCAGGTAGCCCCGGGCGCCGGCCCGCACCGCCGCGACGATGGACTCGTCGTTGTCGTCGGCGGTCAGCATCACCACCGCCACCCGGGGGTGGCGGGCCAGCAGGGTCCGGGTCGCCTCGATGCCGTCGGTGCCGGGCATGCCGATGTCCATCAGGACGACGTCGGGTGCCAGCCGCTCGACGGCGGAGAGCACGTCCGCCCCGCTGGACGCCTCGCCGACCACCGTCAGCGTGTCGATCCGGTCCAGGAGTTGGCGTAAACCAGCCCGAAACAGCTCATGGTCGTCGACAACCAGGATACGGAGGTTTCGGGGCACGGCCGGGTCCATGGGGGCTCCTTGGGGAGGACGAGGAAGCGCGGGTGAGCGCGTGGGAAGCCGGGAGCGGACACGGGTCGGTCGAGCACGGACTCCGCGACGCCCCCCGGGGAGGAAGGGGAAGGACCGGGAACGCGTCAGCCGAGCCGGTCGCTGCCGTCGACCAGCGCGGAGTGCGGCAGCCGGATCCGGACCGCGGTTCCGTGCGGGGTCCGGGCCACCGAGAAAACACCGCCGAGTTCCTTGGTGCGGACGCACATCGACGGAAGTCCGATTCCGCGGACCGCGTCCGCGGAAATTCCGATCCCGTCGTCCTCGATCGACAGGTCGAGACCGTTCCTGCCGACCGACGCGGAGATCCGGCAGACCGAGGCCCGGGCGTGCCGGGCGACATTGGCGACGGCCTCGCCGGAGATTTTCTTCAATTCGGTCTGGACGTCGGCCGGGAAATCGTCCAGGACGGTCGGCAACTCCGTGACGAACCGCAGCCGGCCGGCCCCGGCCTCCTCGAAGGCGCGGACCTGGCGGTCCAGGAACTGGCGCAGAGTGCCGGCGGACTCGCCGGTCCGGGGCTCGGAGCGGTCGAGGTCGCGGATCACCCGGCGGACGTCGGCGATGGCGGTGCTGACGTCCTCCCGGGCCTGGGCCAGCAGGGCGGGCGCCTGTTCGGCGTCGCTGTTCAGGTCGAGGCCGGCCAGTTCCATCCGCATGTGCAGGGCGGCCAGCCGGGGAGCCAGCGAGTCGTGCAGCTCCCGCCGCAGGCGGCGGCGTTCGTCCAGCCGGGCGGCGGCGTCCGGACAGCCGGGCTCCGCATCGGTGGCCAGGAAGGCGACGGCGGGAGCCGGCGGCCTCGGTGCGGCCGGCGGCAGGCCGGCCGCACCGAGGCCGGTGACCAGGCCGAGCAGGGTGTTCACCAGCCGGCCGATCCGGTCGGAGGTGTTCCGTTCACCGCGCGTAGTGAGCGCCGCCGCGCCGTTCATGGCCAGGTTGGTCGGTCTTCGATCGGCCCTGCCGGAGGATTTTATTATCTGGTCCAGCATGGTTCCTGAGATCCCCCCGTCGCTCGCGTCTTACCCACTGTGCACGGGCGTTCCTGGCGCGGGGAAATGGAATTCCTCGGGCATGTCCGAAAATCGGCACGGCGGACCCCGCTCTATCGGTCCGTCGTACGTTTCAATGCCGTGATCCCAATCCACCCGGGACAAGACCTTAGGCGCGGCCTTGCGCGGGGCGCAAGGGTGGGAGAGCCGGGTGGGGGAGTGGGCCCTGACGGATTCGGACACTTGGTTGCACCCATGTGAGTGAGCACTTACCCTCATGGAGTCGGGCCACGAGCACGACCGGCGAACGAGGCGCGCGGCGCCCCGCCGGCGTCCCCCGGAGAGCCGAGGAGGCGACCCCATGGGCACATCCCGCACCACCGATCTGACGCTCAATCAGATCGCAGAGATCTACCGGACGATGAGTGTGATCCGGGCTTTCGAGGACCGCCTGCACGGCCTGGCGAAGAGCCTCCCCGGCGCGGTCCACCTCTACAGCGGGCAGGAGGCCGTCGCCGCGGGAGTGTGCGCGGCCCTCGCCCCCGACGACTTCCTCGCCAGCACCCACCGCGGCCACGGCCACGCGATCGCCAAGGGCTGCGACGTGGAAGCGATGATGAAGGAACTGCACGGCCGGCCGGACGGGCTCTGCGGCGGCAAGGGCGGCTCGATGCACATCGCGGACTTCGACCGCGGCATGCTCGGCGCCAACGGCCTGGCCGGCGGCGGCGTCCCGCTCGCCTGCGGGGCCGCGCTGACCGCCCGCCAGCAGGGCACCGGCCAGGTCGCGGTGGCCTTCACCGGCGATGGCGGCGCCAACCAGGGCGCCGTGCTGGAGAGCCTGGTGCTGGCCCGGATGCTCGACCTGCCGGTGATCTTCGCCATCGAGAACAACGGCTACGCCCAGGCCACCCCGGCCGACCGGCACTTCTCCGGCACCGACATGGCCCAGCGCGCGGCCGGCTTCGGCATCCCCGGCGCGGTGGTCGACGGCTACGACGTGCTCGCCGTGCACGCCGCCACCACCGAGGCCGTGCGCCGCGCCCGGGACGGCCAGGGCCCGACCGTGCTGGAGTTCCGGGCCGAGCGCTTCCACGGCCACATGGAGCTGTGGGACGACCAGTCCTACCGCCCGGACGCCGACCCGGAGCGGTTGCGCACCGAGTCCGACCCGCTGCTGCTGCTCCGCTCCCGGATCGCCGACGGCACCGTGGCCGGACCCGCCGCCTTCGAGCTGGACCGGATCGACCGGGACGCCACCGCGCTGGTCGAGGCCGCCGTCGCGGCCGCCTCCGAGCCGTTCACGGCCGACCCGCGCACCCTGCTCGACCACGTCTACACCCGCTGACCCGCCCCGGAGGAGGGATCCACGTGCGCACCATCACGTACCAGCAGGCGATCGGCGAGGCGCTGGCCCAGCAGATGCGCTTCGACCGCTCGGTGGTCCTCATGGGCGAGGACAGCACCAACGCCTGGGGCCCGACCAAGGGCCTGCACCGCGAATTCCCGGACCGCGTCCTCGACATGCCGATCACCGAGGCCGCCTTCGTCGGCGCCGCGGTCGGCGCCGCCGCGACCGGCCTGCGCCCGGTGGTCGACCTGCTCTTCGTCGACTTCGCCACCGTCTGCTTCGACCAGATCGCCAACCAGGCCGCCAAGCTGCGCTACATGGCCGGCGGCCGGGTCTCGGTGCCGCTGGTGCTGCGGGCGATGTGGGGCACCGGCCTGCGCCGCGGTGCCCAGCACTCGCAGGCGCTGCACCCGCTCTTCGTCCACCTGCCCGGCCTCAAGGTGGTCGCGCCGTCCAGCCCGTACGACGCCAAGGGGCTGATGGCGCAGGCCCTGGTGGACGACGACCCGGTGCTGTTCCTGGAGCACAAGATGCTCTACTTCGTGCCCGGCGGCGTCCCCGAGGAGCCGTACGCGATCCCGTTCGGCTCGGCCAAGGTGGTCCGGCCCGGGACGGACTGCACGGTGGTGGCGATCGGCCGGATGGTCTCGGTCGCGCTCGCCGCCGCCGAGCAGCTCGCCGCCGAGGGGGTGCAGGTCGAGGTGATCGACCCGCGGACGCTGTCCCCGCTGGACACCTCGACCATCTACGGCAGCGTGGAGCGCACCGGCCGGCTGGTCGTGGTGGACGAGGCCCACCCGCGCTGCAGCCTGGCCACCGACATCGCCGCGCAGGTCGCGCAGGACCGTTTCGCCGCGCTGCGCGGGCCGGTCAGGATGGTCACCGGGCCGCACGCTCCGGTGCCCTTCAGTCCCGAGCTGGAGGACGCCTTCGCGCCGGGGCCGGACCAGGTGGTGGCCGCCGTGCGCGCCACCGGGCTGCTCCGCAGCGCGGCCTGAGCCCGCACCGACGACCGATCAGTTTCCGTACCGCTGTGCCGCGGGCCCGGCTGCGGGCCCGCCGACCGAGGAGGAACCGAGTGACGTCCCAACCGTTCGTGAAGCAGCCCGACGAGGGGCGCGCCATCTGGCACGTCGGCGCGCTGCTCAAGTTCAAGGCGACCGGCGCCGAGACCAACGGGCAGTTCTGGCTCGCCGAGCAGCTGTCCCCGGCGGGCTACGCCTCGCCGGTCCACCTGCACACCCGCGAGGACGAGTTCTTCATCGTCCAGGAGGGGGAGATGGTGCTGCGGATCGGCGACGACGAGCACAAGGTCGGCCCGGGCGCGACGGTCTTCGCGCCGCGCGGCATCGCCCACCAGTACCGGGTGGAGACCGAGGGGACCCGGTTCCTGGTGCTCGGCACCCCGGCCGGCTTCGAGGAGTGGTTCTTCCGGACCGGTGAGCCGGCCACCAGCCTGGAGCTGCCGCCGCCGCTCCAGGGCCCGCCGGACTTCGCCCGCCTGCTCGGCGCGCTGGAGCCGCTCGGCGTGCAGCTGGTCGGGCCGCCGCCCGGGCTGGGCGGTCCCGCCGGGCCGCCGCGCTGACCGGTGCCGCCGCTTCCTTCGCCGGCCCCGTCGCCCTCCGCGGGCGGTGGGGCCGGCGCGCTGGTCGAAACCCCCGGCGTGCTAGTCGAAACCGGTGAGCGGGTACTCACCTGCACGCTATCCTTCGGGTACCCCTCCGCAGCCGCGGTCCGGTCCGGGACCGGCCGCCCCGTCCCCTCGGAGCCTTCATGAGTATGCGCGAGCAGATCGTCGACGCCGCCGAGCGGGTGATCCGGGACCTCGGCCTGGCCCGCTGCACGACCAAGGAGATCGCCGAGGTGGCGGGTTGCTCCGAGGGCACCATCTACCGGCACTTCCGCAGCAAGGAGGACGTCTTCCTGGCGGTCCTCGCCGAGCGGCTGCCCGGCCTGCTGCCGGTGCTGCGGGCGCTGCCGGAGGACGTCACCAGCGAGGGCGAGGTACGGGCGGCCCTGCAGCAGGTGGCCGAGGAGGCGCTCGCGTTCTACCGCGAGTCGATGCCGATGCTGCTGTCGGTGTTCGCCGAGCCCAAGCTGCTCGACCGCCACCGGGAGTGGATGCGGGCCAACAACGCGGGGCCGCACCGGGCCGCCGAGCTGCTGGCCGACTACCTGCGGCGGGCCCAGCGGGCCGATCTGGTCAGCCGGGACGCCGACCCGGTGGCGGCGGCCCAACTCCTGCTCGGCGCCTGCTACCTGGCCGCGTACGGGGGCGTGTTCGCCGCCCCGTCCGGCGGGTCGGAGGAGCTGCGCGAGGCCGAGGCCTTCGTCCGGCAGCTCTGGCGGACGCTGGCCCCGGCCGACCGGCCGGCGGCGCCCGCGCGGACCCGCGCCAAGGCCCGCTGAGCGGTCCCGCCCCGAGCCGAAGGGGCGCCGGGGCGCAGCGCCCCGGAGGCGAGCGGGCGAATCACGGCCCGTCGCCCGGTGAGCAGTACCGGGCGGCGGGCTTTCGCCCGTCGGCGGGCACGCGGGAGGGGCGGACGGCAAGTCCGTCACCATGGTCCAGGACGTGCTCGGCCGGACGATCTCGTACACCGACG
>NZ_JBEOWI010000125.1:0-6144 GCF_040296005.1 Kitasatospora sp. NPDC002551
TTCGGGTGGAGGACCGTCGGGTCAGGCATCCGGCGCCCGCCGACCGATCCCGTTCGCCGGGCGGCCACGCTTCCCGGGGCGGGCGGAGATTTCTCCCCGGGTCTCGGTCACACGGGGGCCGGGTTCGACACCTCTATCCCTCGAACCCGGAAAAGGAGGGCTTCCGCCATGTCGACACCCCCCGAGCCACAGCCGACGAGCACTGAGACCGACACCGAGACCACCTGGAAGCTGTGGATCCTGATGGTCTGGCACCCCGCCCTGGGGATGCCCGTCGACCCCGTCGCCGTCCTCGCACTGGACACTGCCGAGGGCGCAGAGCCAGCGCAGCACGTCGTATGGGTGCCCCTGGTCTACGACGAGGCCAACCCCTGGCGCGAGCGGCTGGCCGAGGGAGTTTCGCCCGAGCGGATCGCCCGGTGGGAGGCCGAGGCGGGCGCGTGCCAGATCGCCGCGGCTGACCTGCCCGAGGGCGCGCTGGACCTGCGGCACGCCGCTGATCTCCTCCTGGACGAGCTCCTCGGCGAGGTCATCCCCGCGCTGCCTCCGCGGACCGGTGCGTGATGGGCACCAACTCCAAGAGCTCCCACTCCTCCTACGCCATCGCGCCGACCGGCGCTCCCGAGACCGTCGAGGCAGGCGAAGGCGTCGGCCTGGCCGCCGCGTCGGCGGAGCCCGAGCTGAGCGACGGTCTTGTCAAGGCGACGACCGACCTGATGGTGGCCATGGACAACCTGGACGCTCTCGCCGTCGGCAACGGCGTGGCGACCGGCAACTACCCGGAGCTGCCCGACGACCCGGTCGAGCGGTACGACATCTTCGCCGACCAGATCAAGGCCGCTCGGGAGGCCATCGAGCAGCTGAAGGCGGAGGGCGCCTCCGAGGAGGAGGTCAAGGCGCAGCTCGACGCCCTGCGCGCACAGTCCCTGGCCTACCTCACTGCGCTCGACCCGGAAGAGCTGCAGCAGATCGCCGCCGCCAAGGGGTTCGAGCACCCTGCCCTGGTCGGCCTGTCCGGGTCGAGCCAGCACCCTCTCGTCCACTGGCTCGACCCGTACTACAACGACGACATCCCGTCCAAGCAGAAGATCCAGGCCGTCGCGCAGAAGAGGTACGAGCAGCTCGCGGCCGGACAGACGGTCGGCGGGATGACCTTGGCCGACCTTCAGCAGATCGAGGGCACCAGCGGCGCCCCGGACGCGCCAGCCGGAACGTGGGCAGCGACGCCGGACCAGTTCAAGGCCGCGGTGGACGCGTGGACCCAGGCGAGCCACGAGGCGGCCTACGCCAAGGGGGTGCTGGACAGCGACAAGCTGAAGAACCTCCTCGACGCGGAGAAGCAGGTCCTGACCGCGCACTCGCCCGACACTCCCGACCTGGAGACGAAGAAGAACGAGATCCAGGTGTGGACCGGCGACCCCCTTGCGGTCGCCAAGATCAACCAGTCGACGGTGATGCCGCTGGTTCAGGAGGCGGTGGCTTCGGGGGAGATGTCCCTGACCGAGGCCCAGCACCTCAAGCCGGTCGAGCTCGTCGGGCTGTTGCGCACGGGGACGCCTGAGGCTGAGAAGGAGACGCTGAAGGCGACCGCTCAGGCACGGAAGGACCAGCTCAAGGCGCTCGACAACGCCTTGGACGTCCATCAGGGCGGCAAGCAGGACATCCACACTGAGCTGACGCTGCCCGATCTGGCCGGCAGCCCCGAAGCCGCGGCCCAGGTCGCCTCCTGGGCGAAGAGCACCGGCGAGCTGCACACGCTGCAGCAGGAGGCGCAGGGGTGGATCCACGAGACCCTGCAGTCTCCCGTCGACATCGGCTTCGCCAACCCCGCGCTTCTCAACACCCACCAGGTCGACCCGAAGGCGCTGACCACCGAGTTCAACGCCTGGGCGAAGAGCCAGAAGATCGGTGATCTGCGCGCGGTGGCCGGCGAACTGGGGATGCCGGACCCGGGCAAGGCCAACCGTGCCCAGCTCCAGGGCTACATCGCCGCCAACTTCAACCCCGCGCTGGACAAGGACGCGATCAACGCGAAGGTCCAGGCGGCGGCGGCCAAGAAGCAGGCGGCCGCGGCCGCCAAGGCCGCGTCCCCGCTCGCCTCCGACGAGGCGGTCAACGCCCTCAAGTCCAAGCTCGCGAGCAGCACGGGCACCACGTCCGCACCGCCCGCGGGCGGTGCGGGCACCGGCGGGCTGACCCAAGAGAGCAAGGTCGAGGCCGCGATCAAGATGGGCGCCAGCCCTGTGCAGGCCCAGAAGCTGGCCCAGGCCGCCACGGCGGGACCGACGAAGCCGATCCCGAAGGCCCCGAAGAAGCCGGCCGCTCCGGGATCGTTCAACGGCAAGGTCCAAGCACTGATCGCCGGCCTCCAGCAGGTCAAGGCCACCGCTCAGGACGTGCCGGCCCGGATCGACTCCGACGTCGTCGGCTCGTGGGACTTCGGTGCCGGGACGCCCGCCAACCTGGGCGGCACCTACAGCAAGACGCTCCACTCCGCGCCGGACGGCTCCAGCTGGCTGTTCAAGGCGGACCACAACGGCGGGGTGATCGCCCACTCGGAAGCGGCCGCGTCCCACGCGCTCTCGCTGGGCGGCGTCCCGGCGGTCCCGGTGTACGTCAAGAAAGTCGGAGGCAAGGTCGGCAGTGTCCAGCCGATGCTCAAGGGCGCCAGTCACTTCGCCTCCGACCCGAGCAAGTGGTCGCAGTCGGACGTCGACGCGATCGTGCGCTCCCACGTCGGCTCCTGGATCGTCGGTGACCACGACGGCCACCAGGCCAACGTGCTGCGGACCGCGTCGGGCGGCCTGGTGCAGATCGACCGAGGGCAAGCGTTCAAGCACTGGGGCAGCGACAAGCTCTCCCTCGGCTACGCCCCCTCCGGCGGTGGGTCGTACGACCCGGTCCACCAGAAGCTCTACGCTGCGGCGCTCAGCGGCGGCCTGGCCGACGGCGTCAAGGTGAATCACGCCGTTGTGCAGCCGGTGATCAAGAGCTTCGAGGCGATCCCGGACAGCCAGTGGCGCTCCATGCTGCACTCCACCGCGTACGAGGGCGCGAAGGCCGGCAGCGGCGTGCACTGGGTGCCCGCGATGCGCAAGCAGGCCGCCAAGAAGCACGGCATCGCGGCCGCGAAGGTCAGCACCGAGCAGATCGCCGAGGCGTTCCTCGACCACGCCGTCGAACGCAAGCAGAACCTCCGCAAGGCCTTCGCGGAGTTCTTCGTCAAGGACCTGAAGATGCCGCAGGCGGCGTCGCTGAAGCACGGAGCTGAGTGATGGGCACCAACTCGAAGAGCAGCCACGAGTCCTACGCCGTCTCCCCGACGGTTTCGACCGAGGCGCCCCCGGAGCCGCCGAACCTGGCGGCTGCCGCCCCCGAGCCGGTGAGCGAGATCGACCCGGCGCTGCTGGCGTCGATGCTGATGCCCGACTTCCCCAACGAGGTGCCGCTCGCCGAGCAGGGCGGTGTGTGGACCACCGACGGTGAGCCGGTGCTCGGCGGGCAGGCGGGCGGTGAGATGGCGCCGCTCGCAGAGCCGGAAGAGGAACACGGGGAGGCCGCGGACGGCCCCGTGGACGAGGCTGGTGAGCACGAGGCCGCGCACGAGCCGGCCGAGGAGGAGGGCGCCGCCTCCGCTCCCGCCGCCGAGGAGGACGCCGAAGGCGCAGCCGGAGCCGGACCCGCGTTCGAGGAGGAACCCGAGGACGAGCCGGAGGAGGCGCCGGAGGACGCCGATCCGCCACTGACGCCCGTTCCGGACGCTCCGGTGGCCGGCGCAGCCCTCGGCACGCCGATCCTGGTCGGAGGAGAGGACTTCCTCAACTCGCAGGCGGCGCTGGTCTCCTACCTCTCCCCCGACGGTCCCCGCGAGGTGCTGCTCGCGCACGTCAGCGAGGCGGCCGAGGGCAAGCTGCTCGACGCGCTGAGCGTGTCGGGGACCAAGATGGTCGACGTCCAGGTCGAGGAGGAGACCAAGGAGCGTCTGGCGCTGGACAAGAAGGCGCAGCTCGCCGAGCTGGTGACCGCGGCGACGACCTCGGTGCAGCACAAGCTCAAGGGCGGCGGCCCGATGTCCGAGGCTTCGATCCAGAAGCACCAGAAGGCCCTCGACGCGGTGAACGCGGTCCTTGCCTCGCCGAACCTGACGGACGACGAGAAGGCCATGGCCCAGTACTACCTGGACCAGGTCAACACCGTCGGCGAGAAGATCCAGAACGGCGGTGCGCCGATGGCGCACTTCGACCCGCACGGCCTGCCGGTCACCAAGATGGTGACCAAGCAGATACCGGCCCCGGCGGACGAGCCGGAACCGGGGATGCTCACCGCGCAGCTGCGCGACGCCAGCCGCATCAAGGCCTCGCTCGACGAGCAGAGCGGCGAGACGTCCTGGGACGGCAAGAGCCGCAGCAAGGCGAACGGCAAGGAGTACGCGATCGACCTGGGCGACGGCTGGAGCGCGGTCTACCGGCCGTACGCCGCCAACGACCCGCACAGCACCGAGTTCTCGATGCGCGGCCAGCTCGAGGTCCATGCGCCCGTCGGCGCCGGCCACGGCAAGCAGCTCGTCGACCGGCTGGAACAGCTGCACCTGGTCAACGCCCCGATGACGGCCGCCGAGGGCGAATGGACCTACCTGTCCAACAACGTGACCGCGCAGAACCTGGCGAACGCTCCCGGGATGAAGGCGGCCTTCGAGGAGGCCAAGGGGCTGGAGGACCTGCAGGTCCAGGAGATCGTGCACCAGCGCGCCGAGTCGTTGATCGGGCTGGGGGAGGACGAGCTCCACTACCAGGTCAAGCGCATCCAGCTGGAAGCCGCGCAGAAGGTCCTGCCGAAGAAGGTGAAGGTGCTCAGGGAGGCCGTCGCCAAGGCGACAGGCTTCGACAGCGGGGACGCGCTGGCGGCCAGCGCCGGGTACGACCCCACGCCGGCGACATCCGGCGGCTGGCTGACGTGGTCGCGGTTCGACGTCACGGGCAAGACGGCACAGATCAAGGAGGCGTACAAAGGCCGGTCGCTGACGCACAGCATCGGCAGCGGCGACATGGTCGCCCTGTTCGGCACCGGGGTGCTGGCCTCCACGGAGAAGCGCGCGGTCATGGGCATCGGCGGCGGCATCGGCATGTCCGAGCAGGCCGACAAGTACACGGGCGGGGCGAACTCCGTCTTCCTCCGCGTCTCGAACACCCCGGCGTCGGGCTACGGCGGCCAGCTGATCTGGGACGACCCGACCGTCCTGATGCGCCGGTCCGACTACTACGCCTACAACGGCGACAAGTACGGGGTCAGCCCGGACAAGAAGAAGGCGTCGGGGCTGACCCGCGACCCTCTGAAGATCGCCACGCACAACGCGTCCAACAACGAAATCATGTTCCGCGACGGCATCGACTTGCTGGGCGCGGAGGCCCCCAGCCGCATCGTCTGCCACTACGCGCACCAGCGCACGGCGCTGCTGGAGTCGTTCAAGGCCCGCGGCATCACCCACCTCGGCGGCAAGCCCGTCGAGGACGTCGTCAAGAGCAACCACTGAGGCCACCGGCCCATCCCGCCCAGAAGGAGAATGTCCGCATGAGCACTACCTGGCAGACCCGGCTCGCCGATCTCATCGCCGGCCGTCACAGCAGCAGCGGGGATCCGGTCGACGCCGGCGCGCAGCTGAGGGTGTTCGACGACGAGGGCACCGAGGTGTTCCTGCAGGCCCTCGCCCGCCACCACCGCGTCGACGAGGACGACCCGCAGTTGATCTGGATACGGCCGCTCGTCGGCGGAGCGGAGTCCGCGGAACTCGGCTACCTGTTCAACCTCAGCGCGACCCGGCGCCGGGGGCTGAACTGGACGCAGGCCCGGCTGGAGGAGAACGGCGACGTCGTTCTGCTCCTGCAGTCCGGCGAGACCGCGATCGTGCAGCCGGCCGAAGGCGACCTCCTGGCCGAGCTGCAGCGCTGGGACCGCTTCACCGACCGGCTCACCCGCGAGGAAGAAGCGCAGCTCGACGCCCTGGACTCCGACTCGTGGCACGGGCAGTTCTCGTGACCGCGGCCACGGCAACCGGCCGGCTCGCAACGTCTTGGCATGATGGTCCCGCCGCCGGCAGCTCGCCGGCGGCGCTCCGCCGGCCCCCGGGCCGGCACCGAAGGAACGGAG
>NZ_JBEOWI010000126.1:0-5957 GCF_040296005.1 Kitasatospora sp. NPDC002551
CCCGCCGGTGTCGAGCACGCCCAGCCGGGCCGACCGAGCGTGGTCGCCGCCTGGGCCGCCGGCACCAGGCGCGCGCGCCCCACCACCCCCGAAGGAGCCTGATGTTCACCGACACGCACGCCAACACGCTCGGCTGGCTGCTCGACGAGCGGTTCGCCACCCTCGACGGAGTCCAGTGCGCGGTACTGCTCACCACCGACGGCATGCTGCACTCCCGGACGTCCTCCATCGGTCACGACCAGGCCGAGCGGCACGCGGCCATCGCCGCCAGCCTGCGCGGCGCCGCCCGCACCTACAGCGAGGAGTTCAGCGGCGGCGGGATGCGGCAGCTCCTGCTGGAGCTGAACTCCTACGTCTGCCTGATCACACAGGCCGGCCCGAACGCGCTCCTGCTCGTGCAGACCAGCGGCCCGGACGTCGATCTCGCCGCGATCGCCCACCAGATGGGCGAGCTCGCGGTGAGTGTCGGCGACCGGATGGCCGTGCAGGCCCGGACGCCGGTACGGGACGCGCAGGCCGCGGGGTGAGCGGGCCGCGGCGGGACCCGGACATGGTGCGGCCCTTCGTGCGGACCGGAGGGCGTGACCGCCCCAGCCGGCCGGACGTGCGCCTGGAGTCCCTGGTCCTCGCCGCGACCGGCCCGGCCGACGGGCTACGCCTGAACCACCGCCGGGTCCTGGCCCTGGCCCAAGGCGTACGGGGCGGCCTGGCGGTGGCCGACATCGCCGCCGTCCTTCAGCTCCCGCCGTCCACCGTCCTCATCCTCGTCTGCGACCTGATGGACAGCGGCCACCTGATCAGCCCCGTCAACGCCCTCGACGACCAGCCCGACATCGACATCCTCAAGGAGGTGCTCCGTGGTCTACGAACCAAGGTCTGAAGTCCGCCCCACCACCGCGGTGCACTCCGCGAAGATCGTCGTCGCGGGCGGCTTCGGCGTGGGCAAGACCACCTTCGTCGGGTCCGTGTCCGAAGTGCCGCCCCTGCACATGGACGAGCCGATCACCCAGGCCAGCACAGGGGTGGACGACCTCGCCGGCGCCCCGCAGAAGCAGACCACCACCGTCGGCGTCGACTTCGGCCGCATCCACATCAGCGCGACCCGGGTGCTGTACCTGTTCGGGACTCCCGGCCAGACCCGGTTCCGGCCGCTGTGGCAGAGCCTGATCGAGGGCGCTCTGGGCGCCCTGGTCCTCGTCGATACGCGCAACCTCGACGCCTCCCATGAGCACCTGGCCCTCCTGGAAGAGCACGCCGTCCCGTACGCCGTGGCGATCAACCGGTTCGACGACGCACCCGCGTATCCGAGCGAGGAGATACGCCAGGCCCTCGCTCTGGACGTGGACACCCCGCTGACCGCCTGCGACGCGCGCGTGGGCCGCTCCGGCTACCTGGCCCTGATCGAGCTCGTCACCTACCTGACCGCCCGCCACCTCCGCCTCCTGGAGCGCCGCCCGTGACCACCGCCCCACCGCCGTCCCGTATCGCGCTCTACGAGGCCGAGTTCGCCGCCGACCCGCACGCCGCCTACGCGGCGATGCGCCTCGCGTACGGGCCGCTCGTGCCCGTCGACCTGGCGCCCGGCGTGCCCGCGACCCTGGTCATCGGCTACGACCAAGCCCGCCGCATCCTCAACGACGAGGTGCGCTTCCCCGCCGACCCGCGGGTGTGGGAGCAGGCGGTCCCCGACACCTGTCCCGTGCGGCCGATGATGGAGTACCGCCCCAACGCGCTGCGTTCGGCCGGCCCCGCGCACTCCCGCTACCGGGCGGCGAACGCCTCCGCCCTCGACGCCGTACACCAGCACCGCCTGCACGCCCTCGTCCAACGGGTCGTCGCCGAGACGATCGCCGACTTCCGCGCTGCGGGCCGTGCCGATCTGCTGGCGCAGTTCGCGTGGCCGCTCAGCTTCCGGATCCTGAGCGCGCTGCTGGGCTGCCCGGACGAGCTCGGGCTGCGCATCGCGGACGGCATGGCCAAGATCTTCGACGGGGTGAACGCGGCGGCCGGCAACCAGATGCTGGCCCAGGCGGTGTCCGAGCTCGTCGCCCTGCGCCGCAGCCGGCCCGCCGAGGACATCACCTCCCGGCTCATCGCCGACCCGGCCCGGCTCGACGACACCGAGATGGCGCACCAGCTCGTCACCCTGTACGGCGCCGGCATCGAACCGCTGACCAACCTGATCACCAACACCCTGTTGAAGATCCTCACCGACGAGGACTTCTCCGCGACCGTGCACTCCGCCGGCGCCTCCGTGCGCGAAGTGCTGGACACCGTGCTCTACCGCGACCCGCCGCTGGCCAACTACTGCATCACCTACCCGCCCCAGCCCGTCCACCTCGACGGCATCCTGCTGCCCGCTCACCAGCCGGTCGTCATCTCCATGGCCGCGTGCAACAACGACCCCGCCGCCCTGAACGGAGGCGGGTCCGGTGACCGGGCCCACCTGTCGTGGAGCACCGGCCCGCACGCCTGCCCGGCGCGCTCCCTGGCCTACCTCATCGCCGAAACGGCCGTCACCGACCTGCTCGACGCGCTGCCCGAGATGGACCTCGACTGCCCTGCCGACGAGCTGACCTGGCGCCCGGGCCCGTTCCACCGCGCGCTGACCCGCCTCCCGATCCGCTTCCCCGCCCTCGCCGCAGCCTGAAGGAGACCTCCCATGCCCCAGCCCGCCACCCCGATCGTCCTGGACCCCACCGGCGCCGACCACCACGGCGAGCACGAGCAGCTCCGCAGCCACGGCGCCGCGGTCCGCGTTGACATCCTCGGCGTGACCGCCTGGTCGATCAACGACCCCGCCCTGCTCAAGAGCCTGCTGAAGAACCCCGACGTCTCCAAGGACGCCCGCGCCCACTGGCCCGGCTACGAAGAGGCGATACAGACCTGGCCGCTCGCGCTGTGGGTCGCCGTCAAGAACATGTTCACCGCGTACGGCGACGACCACCGGAGGCTGCGGCGCATGATCGCCCCCGCCTTCTCCGCTCGCCGCATCGACGCCCTGGCCCCCGTCGTCGAGACCATCGTGGAGGCGATCCTCGACGACCTCGACGCCCTGCCCACCGGCCAGAGCATCGACCTGCGCGAACACCTGGCCTACCCGCTTCCCCTCGCGGTCATCGGCCACCTCATGGGCGTCCCCGCCGACCAGCGTGCCCACTTCCGCGGCGTCGTCGACGGTGTCTTCGACACCACCCTCACCGCCGACGAGGCCGCCACCAACACCACGAACCTGTACAAGGTTCTGGACCAGCTCATCGCCACCAAGCGCGCCGACCCCGGCGACGACATGACCTCCCTGCTCATCGCCGCCCGTGACGACGACGGAGACGGGCATGGCCTGTCCGACGCCGAGCTCCGCGACACCCTCCTGCTGATGATCAGCGCCGGATACGAGACCACCGTCAACGTCCTCGACCAGGCCATCAGCCTCCTGCTCACCCACCCCGAACAGCTCGACCAGCTCCGCGCCGGCCGGTCCGACTGGGCGGACGTCGTCGAGGAGACCCTGCGCCTGGAGCCGGCCGTCAAGCACCTGCCGATGCGCTACGCCGTCAACGACATCGTGTTGCCCGACGACCAGACCATCGCCAAGGGCGAGGCGATCCTCGCGTCCTACGCCGCGGCCAACCGCCACCCCAACTGGCACGGCGAGACCGCCGACGACTTCGACATCCGCCGTGGCAACAAGGACCACCTCGCCTTCGGGCACGGCGTGCACTTCTGCCTCGGCGCCCCGCTCGCCCGACTGGAGCTCGCCACCAGTCTGCGCAAGCTCTTCACCCGCTTCCCGGACCTCGAACTCGCCGTCCCCGCCGAGCAGCTCAAGCCGCTCGGCTCCCTGATCAGCAACGGCCACGAGCAGCTGCCCGTCCGCCTCCGCCCGTCCGCGGCCTGACCAGCACCCGACCAGGAACCCAGATGACCACCACCGTCGCCGCCCCGATCACTCCGCTCACCCGGGCTCAGAAGCGGGTCGCCGCCCACCTCGTGTGCGGGCTCACCAACCCGGAGATCGCGGGCGAGGAACACCTGTCCGGTGACACGGTGAGCTCCCACGTCCGGGTGATGCGCGAGAGCCTGCACTGCCCTCCGCGCTCCTCCCGCGCGGTTCTCGCCCATGCCCTGCTCAGCCACCAGCAGGTGCCCCCGCCCCCGTCCCCGCTGCTGCGCCGCGCCTTCGAGCCGGACGCGGACGACCTCCTGCTCATCCGCGCCATCGCCGAGCACTCCCGACCGGACGACATCGCCCGCGCAGCGCGGATCCCGGTCGGCGAACTCCGTACCCGGACCGACGGCCTCGTGCGCAGGGCGGGCGCCAGCAACGCTGCGCACCTCATCGGGCTGGCCCACACCCACGGCATCCTCGGCGGCGAAGCAACCACCACCGCTGAGCAGCCCCCGGTACAGTCCGCCGGAGCGGTGCGATGAACACCATCACCCCCGGCACCACCGCCCTCGCCGACACGACAGTCGACCGCGACGGCCGGGCGAGGTGGGCATACGAGATGCGGCCGATCGTGACGGCCGCCGACCGCGAGGCGGCCGCCGCTCTCGTCCAGGACCGCGGCCTGTGGCTCGCCCGGCGCGGCCTCGACGCGCCCACCGCCCTCCACGTCGCCGCCTTCCGGGACCACCGTACGGAGGCGGTCGGTCTGTATGAGGACGACGGCGGGGACGAAGTCCTCGTCGGCTGCCTCCTCCTGCACCAGGAGCCGGATCTGCGGTCGTGGGCCGTCGACGACCCGGCTCCGGCCCTGAAGGTCTCCCTGGCCTACACCGCGCCGGGCCGCACCGACCGGGTCGGATGGCTGATGACGCTGTGGCTCGCCGCCTACGCGGCCCGCACCGGCATCGACTACGTGTACGCCGAGGCCCCGGGCTGGAACACCGGGCCCGACGGAATCGGCGGCCGGCTCCTGGGGTACCTGCGCGACCTCGGCTGGCACGTCCTCGGCTCCGGTCGTACACCGGACGGTCACCGGGTCGCGCGTATCCGCCTGCCTGCCGCTGCCTCGCCCGGTCTGGCTGCGCTCATCCACTCCACTGTCCCCGCCGTGACGCGACGCGGGCCCGAGGAGGACATCGACCGATGAGCACCCTCACCCGGCCAGCGGCCGGACTCGTGCCACCCCCGCCTGCGGGCCGCGCTCTGCCCCCGCGAGCGCGGGCGCTCCGCCCGGCCCTGGCTGGGGCCTCGCCGCTGAAGGCCCCTCACGCACTCGCCGCCTGGCGGGGCACCATCGACCGGACTGTCCTCGCGGGCTCCGGCGAGACCCTCTCCTTCGTGCTGTACGCGCCGACTGGACCCGGCGGAGACCCGCACACCGACCTCGCCGCCCAGCAGTTCGCCGAACGGCACCGGCCTCTCGTCGTGGACCGGATCGTCGACACCATGGCCCGCGACGGCCAGGCGAGCACCGACCAGCCGGAGCTCCGGCGCGGATACGCCCGCACCCTGCGCCTCTCCGCCGACCACCCTCTTCCCTCTTCCACAGGCCTTCGGAGGCGCACTGTGACGACGGCCTCCGACGCAACCGCCACTCCGGCGGCACCGGGCGGCAGTCCGTCCGCCCGGCATGCCTTAGCCGCGCTTCTGGTCGGTGAGGGCACCAGCTATGCGGGCACCGCCGTCCACCAGTTGGCGCTGCCCGCCCTCGCCGTCCTCCAACTCCAGGCCACTCCCGGCCAGATCGCGCTCCTGGCCTTCGCCGCGAAGCTCCCGGCGCTGGTCGTCTCGCTGCCGGCGGGCGTCGTTCTGGACCGGTATGCGATACGCGCCGTGCTGCTCGTTACCGACCTCGCCGCGGCCACCGCCGTCCTGGCGATACCCGCCGCTGCCGTTCTCGGCCAGCTCACGATACGTCTCGCGCACCGTGCTGTGGACGCTGGGCATCTCCGCCGCGATCCTCCTCGTCCCGGTCGCCGCCATCACCATGGGCGCCCCCGACCTGGCG
>NZ_JBEOWI010000127.1:0-5956 GCF_040296005.1 Kitasatospora sp. NPDC002551
CCCCACACCGGCATCCGCCAGCACATACCCCAACCGCTCCACCGGATTCGCCGGATCCAGCGGCACATAACCCGCACCCGACTTCAGCACACCCAACAGCGCCGGCAGCAGCTCGACACCACGCTCCAGGCACACACCCACCAACGACTCCGGACCCGCACCCAGCGCCCGCAGACGGTGCGCCAACCGGTTCGCCCGCCGGTTCACCTCCGCATACGTCAGCTCCACACCACCGGCGACCACCGCCACCGCCTCCGGAGCCACCGCCACCCGCGCCTCGAACACCTCGTGCACGACCCGCGGATCCGCCGCGACGGACCCCTCACCACCCGCCGCCAGCAACCACTCCCGCTCACCGGCGGGCAGGTACACCTCCCGGGCGTCACCGTCCGGGTCGGCCGCCATCGCCTCCAGCACCGCACGGAACATCCCGGCGATCCGCTCGGCGTTGGACCGGCTCAGCGTGTGGGTGGTGCTGCGCAGGCTGAGGACCCCGGAGAGCGAGGTGATGGTGAGGGCGAACTCGTTCGGGGCGTCGTTGAAGCCCCAGCCGTCCTCGGCGACCTCGGAGTCCATCGCGTGGAAGTCCAGGTAGCCGAAGAAGACGTCGATCAGGCGCTGCCCGCCGGTGTGCGGGATCTCCGGCATCGGGAAGTGCCGGTGCGGCCACGCCTCGATCTCCCGGTCGGACACCTGCCGGACCAGGTCGCGCCAGGTCGCGGCGGTCCGGTCGGCGGGGAAGGGCAGCGTGTTGAGGAAGGTGCCGTAGATCCGCTCGGCGCCCTCCGCCTCCGGCCGGCAGTGGGTGACCAGCCCGGTGTGGAAGGCGGGCTCGTCGGTGAGCTGGCTCATGACCTTGACGTGGGCGGCGGTCAGGACGCTCTTCGGCGAGACGCCGGCGGTCCTGGCCAGGGCGCGCAGCCCGTCCTCCAGGTCGGCGAAGCGCACACCCGCCCGCACCACCTCGGCGGGCCGGCTCAGGTCACCGTGCCAGTCGGCGGGGAGCGTGAACTTGGCGTGCTCCGCGACCAGGCCCTGCCAGTAGGCGCGGTCCTCCGCGGAGTCGAGGGCCTTGAGTTCGGCGGCGACCGTGTCGGCGAAGCGCACCCGCGGCGCCTCGGCGGGCCCGGCGTCCAGGCCGTCCCGGATCCGCCGGTAGCAGGCCACGAGGTCCACCAGGAACAGCTGGTTGCTCCAGCCGTCCATGACGGCGTGGTTCTGCGTGAAGGTGCACAGCCACGCGTCGCCGCCGAGCTGGTGCGCGACGACGCGCAGCAGCGGCCGGGACGCGGACAGGTCGAAGGCGTCGGCCCGCTCGGCGGCCACGAACGCGGTCATGGCCCGGCGCTGCGCCTCCTCGTCCAGGTCGCCGAGGTCGCGCACGCCGGTGGGGACGTCGACGTCCGAGTGGACGAGCTGGAACGGCACCGAGAACCCGCTCAGGTGCACGGAGGTGCGCAGGACGTCGTGGCGGGCCACGACCTCCCGGACCGCCGCGTCGAACGCCTCGCGGTCCACGGGGCGGTCGTCGCGCACCCGGTAGACGTTCACGTTGTGGTAGTTGTTCACGGCCTCGTCGGCCAGGGTCTCGACGAGCATGCCGGTCTGGATCCGCGACAGCGGATAGGCGTCGTCCAGCCCCTCCGGCAGCCGCTCCCGGTCCTCCGCGGACACCAGCGCGAACGGCTCGACGAACACCTCGGCGGCGGCCGTCAGCGCCGACCGGCCGGTCAGCGACTCCGCGAGACCGGCGACCGTCCGCCGCTCGAACACGTCGCGCACCGACACGTCCAGGCCCTCGGCCCGCAGCGCGCCGATCAGCGCCACCGCCCGGATCGAGTCGCCGCCCAGATCGAAGAACCCGTCCAGCACACCGACCCGCTCGACCCCCAGCACCCGGCCCCACACCGCCGCCACCCGCTCCTCCAGCGGGGTGCGCGGCGCCACGGAGCGGCTGCCGGCGAAGGAGTCCTCGCCCGGCGCCGGGAGCGCGGCGCGGTCCAGCTTGCCGTTCGCCGTCAGCGGCACCGCCCCGATCTCGACGAACGCCGACGGCACCATGTAGTCGGGCAGGGTCCGGACCAGGACCTCCCGCAGCGCCTGGGGCGTCGGGGCCCGGTCGCCGGCGGGCACGATGTACGCCACGAGCCGCTTGTCGCCGGGGGTGTCCTCGCGCGACAGGACCCGGGCGTCCGCGACCCGCTCGTCCTCGACCAGCGCGGCCTCGATCTCGCCGAGCTCGATGCGGTAGCCGCGGATCTTCACCTGGCCGTCGCTGCGGCCGAGGAACTCGACGTCGCCGCCCGGCAGCGTGCGCACCACGTCACCGGTGCGGTAGAGGCGGGAGCCGGCGGGGCCGAACGGGTTCGGCACGAAGCGCTCGGCGGTCAGCACGGCCCGGTCGAGGTAGCCGCGGGCCACGCCCTCGCCGCCCACGTGGAGCTCGCCGGGGACGCCCACGGGCAGCGGCTGCATCCGGTCGTCGAGGACGTACATCGTCATGTTCGGCAGCGGCCGCCCGATCGGCATCACCTCGGCCGCGGTGTCCCGGGGCACCGGGAAGACGCACGTGCCCACCGAGGCCTCGGTCGGCCCGTACTCGTTCACCAGCCGGGTCCCCGGGGCCAGCTCCCGCCAGGCCCGCACGACCCGCCGGGTCAGCGCCTCACCCGCGACCACCAGGACGGGGGCGAGGGCGGCGGCCTGCTCCGGGGCCAGCTGGTGGATCAGCACCTCCAGGTGGGCGGGGGTCAGCTTGATGAAGCTGTAGGGCCCGGCCTCGGCCAGGGCCTCGCCGAGGCGTCCGAGGTCGAGGTCCTGGGGCAGCAGGTGGACGGCCTGTCCGGCGAGCAGCGGCGCCCACAGGTTGGGGACCACGAGGTCGAAGGCGACGGAGGAGAACAGCGGCGCGCCGGTGGTGCCCGCGGCCGCGAGTTCCGCCACGGCCCAGCGCACGTGGTTGACGAGGCCGCGGTGCGGCACCTGGACGCCCTTGGGCAGGCCGGTCGAACCGGAGGTGTAGATCACGTAGGCGAGTTCGTCGACGCCGGTGGTCCGGGCCGGGGCCGTCTTCGGCCAGCCCGCGACCGCGGAGCCGTCCCGGTCGGTCAGCAGGCGGCGGGTGGCCGCGGTCGCCGGGAGCAGGTCCTCGTAGCCGGTGTGGGTGACGACGGCGACCGCGCGCGCGTCGGACAGGATGTGGGCGACGCGGTCGGCGGGCAGGCCCGGGTCCATCGGCAGGTAGGCGGCCCCGGCCTTCCAGACGCCGAGCAGCGCCGCGACCAGGTCGACACCGCGGTCCAGCAGGACACCGACGACGGACTCGCGGCCGGCGCCGAGCGAGCGCAGGTGGTGGGCGTAGCGGTTGGCGCGGGCCTCCAGCTCGGCGTAGGTCACCCGGGTCGCGCCGAAGCGGACGGCGACGGCGTCCGGGGTCAGCGCCGCCTGCTCCTCGAACAGCTCGGGCACGGTCCGCGTGACCGGCTCGCCGGGGTTAACCGCCCACGCGCCGAGCAGGTGCTCCCGCTCGTCCGGCGCGACGAAGGTCACCCGGGCGTCCGCGCCGGGGTCGGCGGCCATCGCTTCGAGGACCGCCCGGTACATGGCGCCGACGCGCTCGGCGTTGGCGAGGCTGAGCGACCAGGAGTCGGCGGTCAGGAAGACGTGCTTGTTCCGCGAGGACACGGTCAGCGGGAACTCGGTGGGGCTCTCGTCGATGCCCACCGCGGCGTCGACGAGTTCCGCGTCGACCTGCCGGAAGTCCTGGTAGTTGAAGAACACGTCGATCAGGCGCTGCCCGCCGGCGAGTTCGCGCTGGACGGTCGGCAGCGGGAGCCTGCGGTGCGCCCACGACGCGACCTCGCGGGCGAAGACCTGGCGCACCAGGTCGAGCCAGGTGGCGGCGGAGCGGTCGACGGGGAACGGCAGGGTGTTGAGGTACATGCCGTAGACGTGGTCGGCGCCGAGCACCTCGGGGCGCACGTCGTAGACGAGGCCGGTGTGGAACGCCGGGGCGTCGGTGAGCTGGCTCATGACCTTGGCGTGGGCGGCGATCATCACGCTCTTCAGGGAGGCCCTGGCCCGGGCCGCCAGGGCGCGCAGCCCCGGCTCCAGGTCGCCCCAGGGGACCATCACGTGGTGGGCCCGGCGCGGGGTGTCCTGGTCCTCGCCCCAGCCCTCGGGCAGCGTGAACCTGGTGTAGCCCTCGACGACGCCCGCCCAGTGGGCGCGGTCCTCCGCCGAGGCGAGCGAGGTGAGTTCGGCGGCGATGGAGTCCGCGAAGCGCACCTCCGGCGCCTCGTACTCGCCCGGCCCGTCGCCGTCGCGGATCGCCCGGTAGCACCCGAGGAGCTCCATCAGCATCGAGTGATGGCTCCAGCCCTCCAGGATCGGGTGGCACTCGGTGGCGGAGATCCACAGTCCGCCGCCGGCGGTGGGGTGGGCGTGGAAGCGCATCAGCGAGGGCGTGGCCAGGTCGAACAGCGTGGCGCGCTCGCGGGCGACGAACTCCCGCAGCCGCGCCTCGGCGCTCTCGTCGTCCAGCCGGGTGAGGTCCTGCACGCCGACGACGGCGGTGGCCCGCGCGTGCACGAGCTGCATCGGCACCGAGTAGTCGGCCAGGTGCAGGGAGGTGCGCAGCACCTCGTGGCGGGCCACCAGGGTCCTGACCGCCTCCTCGAAGGCGGGGGCGGAGAACGGCTTGTCGTCGCGGATCCGGAACGACGAGACGTTGTGGTAGTTGTTCTGGCCCTCGTCGGCCAGCATCTCGATGACCATGCCGGTCTGGATCTGGGAGAGCGGGTAGGCGTCGACGATCCCGTCGGGCATCCGCTCGCGGTCCTCGGCGGCGATCAGCTCGAAGGGCTTGACGAAGGTCTGCGCCCCGTCGGCCAGCGCGGGCCGGCCGGTGAGCAGTTCGCACAGCTCGGACACGGTGCGCCGGTCGAAGACGTCGCGCACCGCCAGGTCGAAGCCCTCGGCGCGCAGCGCGCCGACCAGCGCGACGGCGCGGATCGAGTCGCCGCCCAGGTCGAAGAAGCTGTCGTGGACGCCGACCCGCTCGACCTCGAGCGCGGTGGCCCACACCGCGGCCACCCGCTCCTCGACGGGGGTGCGGGGGCCGACGTAGACGCTGCTCAGGAAGGACTCGGTGCCCGGTGCGGGGAGGGCGCGCCGGTCCAGCTTGCCGTTGGTGGTGAGCGGCAGGGCGTCGAGGCCGACGAACGCGACGGGGATCATGTACTCGGGCAGGTCGCGGCCGAGGAGTTCGCGCAGCTGGTCGGCGCCGGGGGCGCGCTCGCCCGCGACCGGCACCAGGTAGGCCACCAGCCGCTTGTCGCCGGGGGTGTCCTCGCGGACGTCGACGACCGCCTCGCGGACCACCGGGTGGGCGGCCAGCGCGGCCTCGATCTCGCCGAGTTCGACGCGGTAGCCGCGGATCTTCACCTGGTGGTCGATGCGGCCCAGGTACTCCAGGGTGCCGTCGGGGCGGCGCCGGGCGAGGTCGCCGCTGCGGTACAGGCGGGAGCCGGCCGGACCGAACGGGTCCGGCACGAAGCGCTCGGCGGTCAGCGCGGGCCGCTCCAGGTAACCGCGGGCCACGCCGGGACCGGCGACGTGGATCTCCCCCGGCACGCCGACGGGCAGCAACTCGCCCGCCGCGTCCAGGAGGTGGATCCGCAGGTCGGCGAGCGGCACGCCGATCGGGTTGCCGGCCGCCTGCAGGTCGGCCTCGACGACCCGGTGGAACGTGGTGTGCACGGTGGTCTCGGTGATGCCGTACATGTTGACCAGGGCGGGCCGTTCGAGGCCCAGCCGGTCGGTCCACGGCCGCAGTTCGCGCAGTTCCAGCTTCTCGCCCGCGAAGACGACGTGCCGCAGGGCGAGCCGGTCCACGCGCGGGTCGCCCTCGCCGGCGGCCGCGACCAGGGAGCGGAAGGCGGTGGGCGTCTGGCTC
>NZ_JBEOWI010000128.1:0-5793 GCF_040296005.1 Kitasatospora sp. NPDC002551
GTCAGGTGGGGATCTTGCGGTGCCGTCCGGTCCCCGGCCTCAGCGGGTTGAAGCCGGGGACCGGCACCGCTACGGCCGCGTCGAGCGTGGAGACGGTGCGGCAAGCGGCGGCGTGGTCGTCGGCCACGCAGACGGGCTGCCAGCTGTGCCCGTCCCACTCCTCGACGATCCGCGGGGCCTGCGGGTTGACGTGCGATCCCCGGGCCGGGCCGGCCTGCAGGCTGACGACGCGGCGCTCGCCGATCGGGCGGCGCTTCGCCTCCCGGCGCGCGTACCAGGCGCTCAAGGACTCCTCGTCGTCTGGCATGCCTGCTCCCAACGTCGCTCGCTTCAGCCGGACCGCGCCACGGACCCTACCCAAGGCCCATGGCAGCCTGCCATCGAGCACCTGTTCCACCTCGCCATCTGGACGTCAACGCCGTTGCCAGACAGCCGCGTTGCCCCGACGCGCTGTCGGAAAGCGCCACCGGTCCGCCCGGGTACGGTGGAACTCACATCTCGTCAGATTCCGGGAGCCGGTGTGCCCATCCTTGTCGGTTCGCGGGGCAGCGACCTCGCCCGTACCCAGGTCCGCCAGTACCTGGAGCTGCTCGCTCCGCTGTGCCCCGGCGTCGAGTTCAGACGCCGGGTGATCACGGAGGCGGGCGACCGCGACCGCGTCTCGTTGCTTTCCGACGTGGCCGGGCACAGCGCGGGAAGTGCGTTCTCCAGCCGCCTGGAGGCGGCCCTGGCCGCCGGCGAGATCGACGTCGCGGTCCACTCCCTGAAGGACCTGCCGACCAGCATGGCGCCCGGCCTGGTACTGCTGGCCCCGCCGGGGCGGGAGGCGGTGGAGGACGCCTTGTGCGGCTCGACGCTGGCCGAGTTGCCGGACGGCGCCCGGGTCGGAACCGGAGCCCCGCGCCGGGCCGCGCTGCTGCGGGCCGTGCGACCGGACCTGGAACTGGTGCCGATCCGGGGCAACGTCCCCGGCCGGCTGGCGGCGCTGAAGGGCCGAAGCCGGGTGCACGCCGTCGTCCTCGCGGTCGCGGGCCTGCGAAGGCTCGGCCTGGAGGACCACATCACCGAGGTACTGCCGCTGGACCGGTTTCCCGCCTCGCCCGGCCAGGGCGCTCTGGGCATCCAGATCCGCAGCGACCAGCAGGAGTTGCGGACGCTGCTGGAACGGGCCGCCGACCACGCGGTCCACGCGGCGGTGCGGGCCGAGCGGAGCATGCTCGCCGAACTCCACGGCGGGTGCAGTGTCCCGGTGGGCGCCTACGTGACCCACGAGCCGGAAGACAGACTGCGCCTCACCGGGCAGGTCATGTCCCTGGACGGAACCGTCCGGCTCACTGCCGCCTCCACTGGCCCTGCCGACGATCCGGAGAAGCTCGGCGCAGCGGTCGCACAGGAACTCCTCGACCAGGGGGCCCGGGACATCCTCGCGGCGATCCGCCCTCCGGCCGCCGCTGCACGGTAGGCCACCGAGTGGACAACCACGGTCCGCCGTGACCCTGGAAAGGCTCGGGCGGGCAGGTGCGCGGGGCAGTCTCAGAAGGCCGTGCGGATGTCGCTGCGCGGATCCCCGGACACCAACCGGTCCTCGTACAACCCGTCCTGCGCCAAGCGGCGCCAGGGCCGGGCGTATCGAAGGGCCACGTCGATGTCCGGGTCTGCCGAGTCGAGGTCGATGTCCGCGACCGCCAGAGCGGGTTGCCCATCGGCGGGGCACTGCGCCAGCCACCGGCCGCCGGGCCCCACGATCCCGGACGGCACCGTGGCGCTGAACTGCGCCGGCACGGCGTAGCCCAACCAGTAGCTGTACAGCGTCCCGTAAGCCTGGGCGACGCGGGCCCTCGGAGCATCGTCGACCATCACGGACAACAGGACGCAGTCGACATCCAAGCGCTCATACTCGGCGAACAGCGGCGGGAAGTTCGCCTCGACGCACAGCGCGCAGCCGATCCGGATGCCGTCCACCTCGAAGACCACAGGCTCGCGCCCCGGGGTGTACAGGTAGGAGACCTCGGTGTGCGACAGGAACCGCTTGTCGTACCGCGCGACCAGCTCGCCACGGTCGGAGACGATAAAGAGGCTGTTGTGAGGCCTGCTCGGCGGCGTGAGCGGGTGCAGCGACCCGAACGCCGTCCACAACCGCAGATCCCCCGCCAGCGCGGCGATCGACTCGGCCTCCTCGCGCAGGACGTCCCAGGCGGCCCGGCTCCAGTCGGCCGGGGCCAGCTTCCCGTCCGCGCCGGCCGCCATCACGTGCTTGCTCGGATACGTGATCGCCCCCTCGGGAAACTGCACCAGCCGCGCACCCGCCCCGGCGGCCTCGGCCATCAGGGCCCGGATCTCCCGCCCCGCCGCCCGCAGCGCGCCGCGATCGGTGGGGTCCTCCGGAACGGTGCTCTGCGCGACGGCCAGCCGCAATGTCCTCGCCATGGCGCGGAAGCTACGGGATCCCCACCACCACGGTCCGAAGCCCCGGCCGAACCGGCCGGATCCGCACGGGTTCTGTCCGGTTCACCGACCGCGCGCGGCGCATCGGCGCCGGCCCCAGCCGCCGCGGCGGAGCGAGGAGGCCGGTCCGGCGATGCGCCTGGCCGCGGCCCGCGAAGCGGTCCTCAGGGCAGGCGACCCGTCGCCCGCGCCGTCACCCGGTGCTGGACCCGGCGTCGGCGTGCTCAGCTGCGGCCGGCTGCCGCCGCGGCATCGTGGTGACGAACACCGCGAGGGCGGCGAGCGCGATCAGGACGACCAGCACGCTGGACGCGGTGCTGTGCGGACGGATCAGCCACGCCGCGATCAAGGCGACGGCGGCACTGGGCAGACCGAAGACGAGCGCCCAGCGTCGCCACCTCGCCGACTGCGAACGCCCTGGATCAGGAGATGAGTTCACGGACGGATCGGGCACAGCAGTCTCCTGTCGGACGGGCGCCAACGCCCCGAACCTACGGCGCGGGGCGGCCGCTGCGGAATCACTCGAAGGCGTGACATCGCCAGAGCGACAGTAGCGGTCCCGCCCTCCTTCTCCGTAGGTTCCGCAGACGGCGCATCGCCTACGCTGGTCGGTCGCCGAGGGGAACCGGCAGGAGCGGGAAGAGGGAGAGGGCGCGGCTGTGGGGGAGACGGACATCGACTGGGGGCGGGCTGCCTGCCGGGGTGTGGATCCGGACGAGCTGTTCGTCGAGGGCGCCGCGCAGAACAGGGCCAAGAGCGTGTGCGTCGGATGCCCCATCCGTACTGAATGCCTGGCCGATGCGCTCGACCGGCGGGTCGAGTTCGGCATCTGGGGCGGGATGACCGAGCGGGAGCGGCGCGCCCTGCTCAAGCGCCGACCGACGGTGGTCTCGTGGCGGCGCCTGCTGGAGGCCGCCCGGGCCGAACACGCGCAGCGCGGCGGCGGAGAGCGGCTGACGCTCGCCGGATGACGTCGTGCTTGAGGTACACCCCCGCGCGAAGACGAGCGGCCGGGGTCGGCTGCGCCGGCCGGGATCGAAGGAGCACATCCCCCAGCCCCGGCATGGCGGAAACAGCAGCTTGTTCGCTCGTTCGGGGGATGGCCTTGCGTCGCCGGACGGGGATTCGCGAGGATGGACGGACAGGCTGCGCCCACGGTGCGCGGGCCCGCCGGTCATCCCCACCGTTGACCGTCCCCGGGTGAACTGAGCAAACGCTCGAACCGGCACGATGAGCATGATCGACATGATGACGGCGTCCTGACCTGATGGCTTGGCGTCGCACCGAGGTGGGGCGGTGCGCCACGCGAAGCCCGGTTCAAGGAGCCCCCATGTCCACCACCACCCGGCCCTCCGCCGACAAGCAGCGGCGTGTCCAGCGCACCCAGCCGACCCGGCTCGCCCGGCTCCTGGATGCCGAGACGGAGATCGGCTACCAGAAGGCACTGCAGGAAGTCGCCAGGGCCAGTGAGGCCGGCCGGCTCCCCGGCCGCCTCGACCACTATGGCCTCGACCTGGCCCTGCGGATCCTGATGCAGCAGGACTACACGATGTGGAGCCCGCTCGCCGCCGGCCACACCTGGCCGGACGTCTACCAGCCGCTGACGCAGGCGCTGCCCGGCACGCGGGCCAAGCGGGCCCTGGCCGCCCTGGAGAGGGCGCACCTCGCCGGCGCCCACGAAGCAGCCGAGGACGGCGACTTCCACCCCGATGACGTCCTCGACGCCTACGACGAGGACCAGGAGGACGAGGAAGACGAGGAAGACGAGGAAGACGGTCCCGAGGCCGTGGCGGCGGACATGGTCGACGCCTCCGACGACGGTGACGGCCCGGAGCCGGACACCGAGGACCTCGCGATCGCCCCGGGCCCGCAGAAGGACGCGGAGATCGCCGCACGGTGGTGGCTGGACCGGCTCGCAGAGGACGGCGTCCTGCCCCGCTACCGGATGCCCGATCTCTATCCCGGCCGCACCGAAGTGCCCCTCGATGCCGCGCTGGACACCCTGCGCGCCACGGCGGACGTGGAAGGATACGAGGACGAGCTGCTTCGCATTGTGGCCGCCGAGCCCCGCGACGTCGACGCCTACGCCCACCTCGGCAGCCTGGCCCTGCAACGCCACGATGGCGAGTTCGGCGACCTCATCTCCTACGTCGGCCCCACCGCCGCCGACCGCCGCCGCCACCTGAAGGAGGCGCTGGCCTGGTACGAGGCCGCCGTCGCCGTCGGCGAGGCGTCCCTCCCGATGATCTTCCACGGCCGGCTGCCCTGGTCCGAGATGGACAACCGGCCCTTCCTGCGCGCCGTCCACGGCCTGGCCCTGGCCCTGTGGCGCCTGGGCCGGTTCAACTCCGCCGAACTCGTCCTGGTCAGCCTGCTCTACCTCAACCCCACCGACAACCAGGGCGCACGCGAACTGCTGGCCGACGTCCGCGCCCACCGCCGTTGGCACCCCGGCATCACCGAGACCGACGACCAGCGCATCCGCAACGACGTCCTGGTCGTCGCCCGCCGCCCGGTCCACACCCGCCCCGGCAGTCTGCGCACCCTGCTCACCGGCGCCGAGCAGCCCACGCCCGACGCCGTAGCCGACATCGTCCGCCGCGCCGCCGCCGAGGCCCTGGGCGCCACCTGGGACGGCCGGTCCTCCCACGTCGTCGTCGGCCACCCCCGCACCGGCATCAAGGTGACGGTCGTGGCCCGGCACCAGCGCGGCCACAGCCTGACCCCGGACGAGTACTGGTGGGACGCGCACAACGCCGCCGGCGAGATGGACGGCCCCGTCCTGTTCACCCTGGTCGCCGACCGCGGCTACATCGCGGTCGCCCAACTCCTGCGCGCCGACCACCTGGCCGCCTACCGCGCCGCCGACCTCCCCCGGCGCGACCGCACCGCTTTCACCACCACCTTCATCCACGGCGACACCCGGTACGGCAACGACCTGGCCTCGATGGTCGACCACGCGCTCGACGTCCTCCCGGCACAGCCCGCCCGGTGATCACCCTGCCCCGGGCCGGGGCGATGCCCCGGCCCGGGGCGGCCGAAGCGTCGAACCCCGGGCAACGGATCACCGTCGGACGACCAGAACGCGCTACTGCTCCGCCGGGCCCCGCCCAGGAGCCGGACCTGCCGGGATCGGGCACGCGCGCCCGCCGGACACTGCCATCCTGGACCGATGGAGTCCGTCGAATCCGCCCTCGCCCGCCTCTGGCCGGCCGTCCTTCGTGCCGACCGCGTCGTCCTGCGCCCGGTCACGGCCCAGGACGCGCCGGTCGTGCGGGCCCTGCTGACCGACGCCCGGGTCCGCGCCTTCCTGGGCGGCCCGGCGCGCGAGGCGCGCGTGGAGACCCG
>NZ_JBEOWI010000129.1:0-5733 GCF_040296005.1 Kitasatospora sp. NPDC002551
TTGGTTATCTCTGGTTGTCAATCTGATCTCGCAGGTCAGCAGGGAATAAGCTGTTCTGTCACGTGAGGCAAGGGGCCAGGGGCGCCGCAATGCCGATCCCCAGCGATCAGGAGAGGGCACCAAAGGTGTGGGGACCACTCAGCGAGGATGTGCGTCGGACCTTGGAGTTGTTGTTGGCCGGGGATACCGACGTGGACCGGGCGTACCGGGCACAGCTACCACATGTGTGGATGAAGCCTGGATGTACATGCGGGTGTCCGACTGTGGACCTTCGAGTGGATCGGGACACCGTGGCGGCTGGGCCGGTGGTGGAGCGAAGTCCGGTCATAGCTGACGGAAGCATCCGGGGCGCCGACGGTCAGTACATCGGGGAGGCGATGATCTTCGCGTTCGGGGGGTACCTCTCGACCCTGGAGGTCTGCGTCTGGGAGGGCCTGGGAGTCCTGGAGCTACCTCTCTGCGAACGGTTGAGTATTTAGGGCCTTTCTTCCGGATCTATCCGCAGAACGGGTAGGTTCGATATTGGGTGTGCTCGGCGTCGAACGTCGTGCGAGCATCGCCGGATGACCGACGATGAGGAACTGTCCGTCGCCGACCTCGTCGGCAAGCGGCTGCTGCGGGTGACCACGGCCTGGCACCACCACGCTGAGGACGAGCCTTCACTGCTGCACCTGTGGCTGCACTTGGAGGGCCTGGGCCCGGTCCTGTTCCATACACCTGGGACAGGCCTGTCGCTGAGGACCGACCAGCCCCACGAGCCGTACTCAATGGAGCAAGATGGCCACGTCACGGTCACAAACGACTCGCCGAACGTTCCGGTGGCCCGGTTCGTCGGCCAGACGATCCGGTCAGTACGGGAGATCCGGTACCGGGGCGTCGGCATCGACTTCGCCGCCGGCCTCACGCTCCAGTTTCCCGGCGCAAGCATTCGTCTGCTCGCCTTGGACGACGATCTCCTCCTCGCTTGTGATCAGCACCTCGGCCCCGTCGAGGCAAGCCTTCACGAGGACGTGACCCTCGCCCGGGTCGTACAGACCTGCCACGGCTTCCCGTCCCAGTGGGACGCGTGGACAACAGGCGGCCAGTACCTCTACCTGCGCTACCGGCGCGGCGAGGGGAGCGTCGAACAGCATCCGAGCGAGGACACCGACGCGTGGGACGGCGCGGGATCCCGGCTCTGGACGACGTGGGACGATGGGACCGGCGGTGGCATCATCGACCTCGCGGACTTCCTGGCCATGGCCGGCCTGAGGCTGGCGCCGGAGGCCGAGATCTCAGGCACGAGCGGATGAGCGGTAACGAAACCACCCACCCTGCGGGCTCGTGACTCCGGCACGGCTACGTGGGTCGAACTGCTCTGTCTCGCATCATCTGCGCGATTCCAGCACGGGCTCCGGCCAGGTCGAGCTCGGACTCTTCGAGTTTGGACTGAGTCTTCTTCAGCTCCTTGAGTGCGGCTGATAGGCGTTCCTCAAGTTGGTGGTTGGCGGTCAGGAGCTCGTCCATCCTGGCCTTGAGGTCACCCGAGTCGGCCTGCTGAAGCTGTTGGCCGAGGTTGCGCCTGAGCACGTCCTTGAGCTTGTCGCGTTCTTCTCTCAGGCTGCGGATCTCCGTGCGGGCGAGTTCGAGATCGACGGCGAGGCTGGCCGAGCTCGCCGACCTTCCTCCGGACCTCTCCCGCGTGGCCGTGGACTCTTGACCTTTGCGCGCCTTGTCGATGTGCGCCTTGATCTCCGGCTGGTAGACCAGCCAGTTGGAGACACCGGCTGCCCGCGCGACGCCGAGCATCGTGATCTCCTGGCCGCTGGCGGCCATGCTGTCGACGGTGGCGAGAACCTTTGCCCGCTTCTGCTGGCTGTCACGTCGGCGCGCTTCGCGCAGGACGTCTCCGCGGCCTCGGGTGGTGGTCACTGGTCGGCTCCGGTGGGGTTGTGGCGGACGACGGTCAGCGGGAGGAGTTGCCGACCGGACGGTCCAGCATGCGGTGCGGCAAGGGTGGTGGCAGATGCGGCCCGAGACCGTCGGAGAAGTCTGGACGCTTCCTCGACCTCGCGTCGTTCGTCTTCCGGCAGCGTGGCCAGCATGTCCCTCATCGTGGTGACGACGTTGCTGTAGTCCCGGACCTCACCGTCCATCCCGTCGATGACGTACTGCTGGACGCCAGATGCCACGGCGATCTCCCGGCCTCCCTTGAGCCGGATGAGATGGTCCTCCAGTACGGGCAGGTACGAGGGATCGGCCTCGTAGGAGGGGCATCCGGCGCACTGGTATCTGATCGGGCAGGCGCTGCCGCCGGCCTTCACGTTCGTCGGCTCCTTGCAGTTGCCGAACGGGACAGCCACCGACCTGCGCTCGTACCCGAGAGCCGATCCGCCGGCCAGGGGCTTTCCGGACCGGTCGAGGAGATGGCGCCGTACGACGTCGGCGGCCTCACGCTTCCGCTTGAGTGAGACTTTGTAGTAGCCGCGGGTGACCTGCGCGTTCTCGTGGTCCATCAGCTCCATGAGCGTGTCGAGCGGTACACCTGCGTCCGCGTGGCGCTGACAGTAGGTGTGCCGGAAGGCGTACGGGTAGATCAGACTGCGGTCGAACGGTAGGGGCGTCCCGTCCTTGCCGTGGATCTCGGAGTTGATGACCGGGATGCTGTCGACCCACTGCCGGATAGCGGCGCCCAAGTTGGCCGGGCGCATACTCCGCTTGCCGCCCTGCTTGGGAGGGAAGAGGTGGGTTCCCTTTCCGGTGGGGTAACCGAGCTCATGCAGCCGTGCTCGCCATCGGAGGACGGCCTGGACCTCCTCATCGAAGATCGGGAGTCGGCGCCCGAGGCGCTTGGCCTTGAAGTTGTCCCAGATCAGCTGCCATTCGTCACCGTCCCGGTCCAGGCACTCGAACCGCGCTCCGGCGATCTCAGCGGGCCTGCGGCCGGTGTTCCTCATCAGGATGTAGGCAGTACGCAACATCAGCTGCACGTCCGCTTCGGCCATGCTGCCGTAGGTCACGCCCTGGCCGAGAAGGTCCACGTGTGCGTCGAGCTGGTCGATGACGGACTCGGGCAGGGCCTTGCCGATCTCGTCGTCGTCGGTCACGTCGACCTTGATCCGGTGGTGCTTGGCGTTCCGGGAGAAGGCAGCGGGCAGTTCGGCGAGGCGGCCGGTCATGCGTCCGAAGTCGAGGATCTCCGTGAAGTAGCGGAACATGTCTCGGCGGTTCTTGTCGCTGTACAGGGAGTCGTCGCCCTTGCGGAGCTGGTTGAACGTCTCGAAGACCGAGGTCATGTCGGCGAACCCGAGGTCTGCCATGGTGGTGCCGCCGCCACTGCGGTAGCTGAGGGTCCGGGAGGCGATCTCGCAGCTCCTGATCCGCGACCGGAGGTCCTGGATCTCGGGGGTGGTGGCTTGCGCCCACTCCATGACGGTGTCGCGGAGCCACTGTTGCCGGATCACCCCGAAGTCGACGGTGTGGTGGGCGGCGACGGAGCCGTTCTCGCTCTGCCGGGAGCGGATGCCTGCGGCGCGGGCATTCCACACCAGGCGGTCGGTCGGCTTGACCCCCTGGTGATCGAGCAGGGCCAGGCCCAGTTCCCGCTTGATGAAGCGCATCATGAGACTGCGGACGGTGCTGCTCTTCGGGCCGTCGGCATAGCCGTCGAGGGCGCTGACGAACGTGTCTTCCTCAAGGGCGATGCTCGACACACCGACCGCCTGCCGGACAGCGAAGCGGATCGGTTCCGGCTGCAGCGGCCGGCCGTCTGCGTCGCGGCGTTGGAGGGCGTAGAGGAACTCCAGCCGCACGGTATCGCTCAATGGGGCCAGGGAAAACTGGGCAAGGTTCATGTACGGGGCCTGACGCTCGGCCCAGACTGCCAGCTGGGACCGCTCGGACTTCTGCCCGCTGGCAGTCCAATTTCTCTTCCACTGACTGTGATGCGACCTGCACAGTCCGATCACGATGGACTCGTGGACGCACCCGCGGACGAGACAGTCGGCCTTCGGAGCCAGCGGCTTCTGACGAGCGCCCCATTCGTCCATGTCCAGGCATGGGTCGGCTCGTCGGTCCTCGGCCCACCGGTAGTAGTGCCTGTAGCAGCACCCGGCCGTGTAGGCCTCGCGCGGGCATGAGCCGCCGGCTGCCGTGCAGGAGGGCGAGCGATAGCCGCCGGCGGCGCGCTTGCGCTGCGGAGTGAACGTCGCGGCGAACGCGTCTGGGCCCATTCCGCTGACCTGGAGAGCTTCCCTGCAGATCACGCACCAGGTGGACTGGGTGAAGATCTGGCAGGCCATGGTCCGGCACTGCTTGATCGCGGTGGACGGGTTGTCCGGGTTTCCGGTGAACATCAGCAGGTTCGAATTCCATTCGCCTGGCCGCCAGTTGGGATCGATGGCCTCTCGGAGCCACGCGGTCCATCCGGCAAGAAGGGACTGCTGCTTCTCCGGTCGGGCGATGGGGAGTACGGCGTTGGCGAGGGTCATTTGGTCTTCCTGGCCTTCTGGATCTCGTTGACCCTCTGGGCGTGTTCGCGCATTTCCTTGTTGGTGATGTGCACGTAGGGCTTCATGGAGACTTCGGAGGCGTGGCCCGCGAGGTCCTGCGCGGTGTCGCGGGGCATGCCGTCCTTGATCCATCGGGTGATGGTTCCGTGGCGGACCATGTGCGGATGGGCTTCGAGGCCGGCTGCCTTGGCGAGGCGTTTGAACAACTCGTAGGTGCTCGGGTACTTCATCGGCTCGCCGAGAGGGGCCGCGAACAGGTTCACGAAGACCATGTCGGAACTCGCGGCCCGCGGTACTTCGTCGCGCTCGTACTGGTAGTCGGTGTAGAAGTTCACGGTGTCGGCGCCGATGGGGATCCAGCGGGGCTGTCGCGACTTGGCCAGCGCGCGGTTGGCGTTGGTCGGACGCCGGACGATGTGGATGTGCGGCCCGGGGATCTTGCAGCCGAGCATCGTGGAGTTGGGCAGGAGGTGCATGTCCTCACGCCTGAGTCCCAAGGCCTCGCCGATCCGGATTCCAGTTTCGCGGAGGAGGTCCAGCAGGAACTTGTCCCTGGCGTGGCAGGCGACGGCGATCATCCGGCCGACGTCCTCGTATACCAGCCACTCGAAGCCCGGTACGGCGACCGAGAACTTGATGGCCTTGGCCCGTACGGTGCGGTTCTGACCGTCTTCGCCGGGGTCGAGCCCCTCGGGCAGGTACACGAGGTACTTCGGCTGGGCCAGGATGTTGATGACGGTGTCGGGGACCAGGCCCCGCAGGGCCGACCAGCGCAGGAGCTCGCAGACGGTCCCGAGATGGGCGTTCGCGGTACCGGGTCGGCGGTGTCTCGGCTCGGGATCCGGGCGTCGTCCTCGCGGCGGCAGCGGCTCGTTCACCAGCCAACGCAGGTACCCGGAGAGGTTCTGCAGGCTCGGCCGGGTCCAGTCGATCCCCAGGGCCGCGGTGTAGGACAGGTACAGCGCGATGCGGCTTGCGTAGTTCCTCTCGGTGTTCACCGAGGCGTCCGCGGCGCGCAGGCCGTCGAGGTAGTCCACCGATGGCAGATGGAGCTGGAAGCCCTCGTCAATCACGACCCATCGTGACGTCCCATCCGCTGTAACTGCCCTCTCTGCTCGGAAGGCACGGTGAATGGGCGGCGATGTAGCTGACGTCACTGGAGTCCCTGCTGATACTCATTAGGCATGTGAGCATCAGCGTAGTTGGCTCACATGCCAGACGGTTGGGTAGAGCCAGAGATTAC
>NZ_JBEOWI010000130.1:0-5335 GCF_040296005.1 Kitasatospora sp. NPDC002551
GGTGCTCCGGGTGCGGGGGAGTTGGTGGCGGAGCTGTCCGCTGCCGGGGCGTCGGTGGAGGTGGTGGCGGCCGATGTGTCGCGGCGTTCGGTGGTGGAGGGCCTCGTGCGGGGTGTCCCGGCGGACCGTCCGTTGACGGCGGTGGTGCACACGGCGGGTGCGTTGGCGGACGGGGTGTTCGAGGCGCAGTCGGCGGAGCGCCTCGACGAGGTGTTCGCCCCGAAGGCGGACGCGGCGTGGCACCTGCACGAGGCCACCGAGCACCTCGGCCTGGCGGCGTTCGTCCTGTTCTCCTCGGGTGCGGGGGTGTTCGGCAGCGCGGGGCAGAGCGTGTATGGGGCGGCGAACGCCTTCCTGGACGGGCTGGCGCGGTGGCGCGGGTCCCGGGGTCTGCCGGCGGTCTCGCTGGCCTGGGGCCTGTGGGCCGAGGCCAGCGGGCTCACCGGCCACCTGGGCGAGCAGGACCACGCCCGCCTGGCGCGCGGCGGCCTGGCGGCGATGGAGACGGACGAGGCGCTGGCCCTGTTCGACGCGGGCCTGCGTTCCCCGGAGCCGGTGCTGGTGCCGACCCGCCTGGACCGGTCGGCGCTGCGGGCGCAGGCGGCGGGCGGCGAGCTGAACCCGCTGCTGCGCGGTCTGGTCCGCGCCCCCCGCCGCACCGCCACCGCGGCCTCCGCACCGACCGGCGACGGCCGGGACGCCCTGCTCCGGCGGCTCGCCGCGGCGGGCGAGGCGGAACAGCTGCGGCTGCTCCTGGACCTGGTCCGCGCCAGCGCCGCCAAGGTCCTCGGCCAGAGCGTCGACGAGACCGTGAAGCCCTCCCAGGCGTTCAAGGACGTCGGCTTCGACTCGCTGACCTCGGTACGGATCCGCAGCAGCCTCACCGAGGCCACCGGCGTCCGGCTCCCGGCGACCCTGGTCTTCGACCACCCGACGCCGACCGCCGTCGCGGAGCACCTGCGGGACCGGCTCGGCCTCGCCGGAGCCGCTCCCGTGCCGCCCGTGCTGCTCGAACTCGACCGGCTGGAGCAGGCCCTGGCCGCCACCGCCGGGACCGGCGACGGCCTGCGGAGCCAGGTGGCCGCCCGGTTGGAGGCACTCACCGCCCGCTGGACGGAGCCGGCGGGCGAGGAGCCGGAGACGGCGGGCGTCGACGTCGGCGCGGCCTCCGACGACGAGCTCTTCGACCTCATCGACAACGAACTCGGCCTTTCCTGATGACGGACACGAGGAAGAACCCCATGGCGAACGACGACAAGCTGCGCGACTACCTCAAGCGCGTCACGGCCGACCTCCAGCAGACCCGGCGCCGCCTGCGCGACGCCGAGGCCCGGCGCACCGAGCCGGTCGCGATCGTCGGGATGGCCTGCCGGCTGCCCGGCGGCATCACCTCCCCGGCGGACCTGTGGCGGCTGGTCAGCGAGGGCACGGACGCCATGGGCCCCTTCCCCCGCGACCGGGGGTGGGACGTCGACGGCCTGCACGACCCCGACCCGGACGCCGCCGGGAAGACCTACGCCGAGGAGGGCGGCTTCCTCGCGGACCCGGGCGGCTTCGACGCCGCGCTCTTCGGGATCTCGCCGCGCGAGGCGCTGGCGACGGACCCGCAGCAGCGCTTGCTGCTGGAGGCCTCCTGGGAGGCCCTGGAGCGGGCCGGCATCGACCCGACCTCGCTCAAGGGGCAGCCGGTCGGCGTCTACGCGGGCCTGATGTACCACGACTACGCGCACCACGTGCTCAACCTCCCGGAGGGCCTGGAGGGGTACTTCGGCATCGGCAACTCGGGCTCGGTGGCCTCGGGCCGGGTCTCCTACACGCTGGGCCTGGAGGGCCCGTCGGTGACGGTGGACACGGCGTGCTCGTCCTCGCTGGTCGCGCTCCACCTGGCCGCGCAGGCGCTGCGCGACGGCGAGTGCACGCTCGCCCTGGCCGGCGGCGTCGCCGTGATGGCCACGCCCGAGGTGTTCGTCGACTTCGCCACCCAGCGCGGCCTGGCCCGCGACAGCCGCTGCAAGGCGTACGCCGACGGGGCCGACGGGACGGGCCTCGCGGAGGGCGTGGCGGTGGTGCTGCTGGAGCGGTTGTCGGACGCGCGGCGGCTGGGGCACGAGGTGCTGGCCGTGGTCCGCGGTTCGGCCGTGAACCAGGACGGTGCGTCGAACGGTCTGACGGCGCCCAACGGTCCGTCCCAGGAGCGGGTGATCCGGGCCGCGCTCGCCAACGCCCGGCTGGTGGCGGCCGACGTCGACGCCGTCGAGGGCCACGGGACGGGGACGTCCTTGGGGGACCCGATCGAGGCGCAGGCGGTGCTGGCCACCTACGGGCAGGGGCGGTCGGCCGAACAGCCGCTCTGGCTGGGCTCGTTGAAGTCCAACATCGGGCACACCCAGGCGGCCGCGGGTGCGGCCGGGGTGATCAAGATGGTGGAGGCGCTGCGGCACGGTGTGCTGCCCAAGTCGCTGCACATCGACACGCCCAGCTCCAAGGTGGACTGGGATTCGGGAGCGGTCGCGCTGCTCACCGAGCGGCGGGCCTGGCCCGAGGTGGACCGGCCGCGCCGGGCCGCCGTCTCCTCCTTCGGCGTCAGCGGCACCAACGCGCACGTCATCCTGGAGCAGGCGCCGGCCGAGGAGACCGCGCCGGCGGAGGAGACCGCGCCGGCGGAGGCCGAGCCGTCCGGTGCCGCCCTGCCGCTCGTCCTGTCGGCCGCCACCGAATCCGCGCTGCACGCGCAGGCCGACGGCTGGCGCCGCCACCTCGCCGACCGCCCCGACGCCGACCTGCCGCGCACCGCCCGCACCCTCCGCACCACGCGCGCCGCGCTGGAGCAGCGCGCGGTGGTCGTCTCCACCGACCGGGCGGCGGCCCTCGCCGGGCTGGCGGCGCTGGCGAAGGGGGAGGAAGCGGCGGGTGTCGTGACGGGCCGGGCGGAGGTGAGCGGGCGTTCGGTGTTCGTCTTCCCGGGTCAGGGTTCGCAGTGGGCGGGGATGGGGCGGCGGCTGCTGGCGGAGTCCCCGGTCTTCGCGGAGGCGCTGGCGGAGGTCGAGAGGGCGCTGAAGCCTTATGTCGACTGGTCGTTGCTGGAGGTGGTGAACGAGGGCGCGGCTCTGCTGGAGCGGGTCGATGTCGTCCAGCCGGTGTCGTTCGCGGTGAACGTCGGTCTCGCCCGGGTCTGGGCCTCGCTCGGGGTGGTCCCGGACGCGGTGGTGGGCCACTCGCAGGGCGAGATCGCGGCGGCCCATGTCGCCGGGATCCTGTCGCTGGAGGACGCCGCCGCCGTGGTGGCCCTGCGCTCGCAGGCCATCGCGCGCGGTCTGGCCGGGCGCGGCGGCATGGTCTCGGTCGCCCTGCCGTTGGAGCGTCTGGCCGGCACGCTGCCGGACGGCGTCGAGGTCGCCGCCGTCAACGGCCCCACCTCCGTGGTGGTCGCCGGTGACCCGGCCGCACTGGACACCCTCGTCACCGCCCTGGAGGAGCAGGGCGTGCGGGTGCGCCGGGTCCCGGTGGACTACGCCTCCCACACCTCGCACGTCGAGTCGATCGAGGACGAACTCGCCGGGCTGCTGGGCGCGGTGAAGCCGCAGCCCGCCGCCGTCCCGTTCCTGTCCACGGTCGAGGGCCGCTGGCTGGAGGGCCCCGAACTGGACGCCGGCTACTGGTACCGCAACCTGCGCCGGACCGTTCAATTCGGCGAAGCCGTGCAGACGTTGGCGGCCGAGGGCTTCCGTTGCTTCGTCGAGGTCAGCGCCCACCCCGTCCTCGCGCACGGCATCGTCGAGGTGCTGGACGAGGCCGTCGACGCCCCGACCGTGGTCACCGGCACCCTGCGCCGCGACGACGGCGGCTGGGACCGTGTCCTGCTGGCCGCCGCCGAACTCCACGTCCACGGCGTCCCCGTGGACTGGTCGGCGACCTCCACGGGCGCCGCCGCCCTGCGCCCCGCCGACCTCCCCACCTACCCCTTCCAGCATCAGCGCTACTGGCTGGAGACCCGCCCCGCCGCCGACGTCGGCGCCGCCGGACTCGCGTCCGTCGGGCACCCGTTGCTGGGCGCGGCCGTGCCGCTGCCGGAGGGTGGGGTGGTGCTCACCGGCCGGCTGGACCCGAAGGACCACGGCTGGCTCGCGGACCACGCCGTCGCGGGCACCGTGCTGGCCCCGGGGGCGGCGCTGTTGGAGCTGGTCGCGCGGGCCGGCGACGAGGCGGGTGCGTCCGCCGTCGAGGAACTGGTGATCGAGGCGCCGCTCGTCGTCCCCGAACGCGGCGCCCTGCAGCTGCACGTGAACGTCGACGCGGCGGCGGACAGCCGGCGCCCGTTCGCCCTGTACTCCCGGCCCGAGGACGGCCAGGACGACGCCGCCTGGACCAGGCACGCCACCGGCTTCCTCGGGGCCGGCGCCGCGCCGGCCGCGCCGGCCGCCGGCCCGTGGCTGCCGTCGGGCGCCGAGGCCGTCGAGCTGGACGGCTTCTACACGGGGCTGGCCGAACGGGGCTTCGGCTACGGCCCGGCCTTCCAGGCCCTGCGCGCCGTCTGGCGGCACGAGGGCGAGGTGCGCGCCGAGGTGGCGCTGCCCGAAGGTCTGGCGGTCGACGGCTACGGGATCCACCCGGTTCTGCTGGACGCCGCGCTCCAGGCCAGCAACTTCCTCGCCGTCGCCGATCCGGAGCCGGGCCACGTCCTGCTGCCGTTCGCCTGGAGCGACGTGGCCGTGTTCGCCGCGCGCCCGGCCGCCCTGCGGGTGCATGTCCGGCAGACCGGCCCGTACGCGTTCTCGCTCGCCCTGACCGACCACTCCGGGCTGCCGGTGGCCTCGATCGGTTCGCTGACGCTTCGTCACGTTCCCGTCGAGCGGCTCACCTCCCTCGCCGGGGCCGGGAGCGAGCACCTCTACCAGGTCGGCTGGACGCCGCTCGTCCTGCCCCCGGCGCCCGCGGCCGACGCCCCGGCGGTGCTGGACCTGTCCGGCGACGCGGCCGGCGGCCCGGAGGGGGCCCGTGCACTGCTCGGCCGGGTCTCCGGCTTCCTGCGCGACGGGCTCACCGACCCCACCCGCTCCGGCGGGCCGCTGGTGGTCGCGACCGGGCTGCCGGAGGAGGACCCGGCGGTCAACGCGGTGTGGGGGCTGGTCCGTTCGGTCCAGTTGGAGCAGCCCGGCCGGATCGTCCTGCTGGGCGGCGAGGGCCCGGACTTCCCCGCCGCGGCGACGGCGCCGTCGGTGCTGGGAGCCCTGCTCGCGTCCGGCGAGTCGCAGGTGGCCTGGCGTGATGGCGGGATTGTCGTGCCCCGTCTGGTCCGTGCCGAGGTGGCCGCTGATGCCGGTCCGGTTCTGGATCC
>NZ_JBEOWI010000131.1:0-5192 GCF_040296005.1 Kitasatospora sp. NPDC002551
GTCCCGGTCGCGGATCAGCTCGAAGAGGTCCCGGGCGCCGTGGTCCTGGAGACCCTGCGCCGCAACGAGGGTGGTCCCGCGCGTCTGGTGACGGCCTTGTCGGCCGCCTTCGTCGCGGGTCTGCCCGTCGACTGGACCACCCTGCTCCCCGCCGGTCCCCAGGCCGACCTGCCGACCTACCCGTTCCAGCGCGAGCGCTACTGGGTGACGGCTGCCGACGCGGGATCCTCGGGGGCCGGTCGCGGCCAACTCGCCGTCGACCACCCGGTGCTGGGCGCCGCCGTCGAACTGGCCGACGGCTCCGGGACGGTCCTGACCGGACGGCTCTCCACCGCCACCCACCCGTGGCTCGCCGACCACGCCGTGCTCGGCACGGTCATCGTCCCCGGCACGCTGTTCGTGGAACTCGCCCTGTGGGCCGGAGACCGGGTCGGTCACGGCGAGATCGAGGAACTCACGCTACCCGCACCGCTGGTGCTGCCCGAGACGGGCGGCGTCCAGCTCCAGGTCTCCGTCGGCGCGCCGGACGGGTCCGGCGCCCGGGCGGTCGGCATCCACTCCCGGCCCGAGCACGCACCCGCCGACCAGCCCTGGACCCGGCACGCCACCGGCCTGCTGGTCGTCCCCGCCGAGGGGGCCGACGCCGTCGCACCGGACCTCACGGCCTGGCCGCCGCCGGGGGCCGCACCCGTCGCGACCGAGGGCGCGTACGAGCGGCTGGGCGCCGCCGGCTTCGACTACGGCCCGGTGTTCCAGGGTCTGCGGGCCGCCTGGCGGCGCGGCGACGAGATCTTCGCCGAGGTCGAACTCCCCGTGGAGGCCGACGCGGAGACCGACCGCTTCGCGCTGCACCCCGCCCTGCTGGACGCCGCCCTCCACGCGCTGGCGGCGGCCCGCGAGCAGGCCGGGCCGGACGGGCCCGCCGGCCCGGCGGCCGGGGCGCGGGTGGCCTTCGCCTGGCGCGGCGTCCGGTCGGCCGCCGGGCCGAGGCCCGCCGCGGGCGCCTCCCGCCTGCGCGTCCGGCTGTCGCCCACCGGGGCGGACGCGGTGTCGCTGGACCTGGCGGACGACGCGGGGGCGGGCGTCGCGTCGGTGGCGGCGCTCACCGTTCGCCCCGTCACGGCGGAGCAGCTGCGCCCGGCCGGTCCGTCGCACCGCGACGCGCTGTTCCGGGTGGAGTGGCGGGCGGCCGAGCCCGACTCCGGGACGGTGCCGCCGTGGGCCCTGCTCGGCCCGGTCGGAGGCGCGGACGCGCCCGGGTCGGCCGCCCGCCTGGCCGGGGAACACCGCCCGGCCGCCCGGTTCGAGGACCTCGCCGCGGTCGTCGCGGCCGACGAGGCCGTGCCCGCCACGGTCGTGCTGCACGTCCCGGTGGCGCCCGAGGCCGGGGAGGACGTCCCCGCCCGGACCCGCAGGCTGCTGGGCTCGGTGCTCGGCCTGCTCCAGGACTGGTTGGCGCGGGACCGCTTCGACGGTGCCCGCCTGGTCGTCGTGACGACGGGTGCGCTCGCCGCCCGTGCGGACGAGCCGGTCGCCGATGTCGCGGCCGCCGCCGTCTGGGGCCTGGTGCGCTCGGCGCAGTCGGAGCACCCCGGCCGCTTCACCCTGCTCGACCTCGACGGCGACGAGGCCTCGCTCGCCCGGTGGCCGCTTGCACTGGCCGCCCCGGAGCCGCAACTGGCCCTCCGTGAGGGGACGTTGCTCGTGCCGCGGCTGGTCCGCGCGACCCCGCCGCCGGCCGCCGACGGCGGGCTCGACCCGGAGGGCACCGTCCTGGTCACCGGCGCCACCGGCGGCCTGGGCGCGCTCGTCGCACGGCACCTGGTGACCGGCCACGGCGTACGCCGGCTGCTGCTGCTGTCCCGCCGTGGCACCGCCGCGCCGGACGCCGCCGCACTCCTCGCCGACCTCGCCGGGCTGGGCGCCGAGGCCACCCTGCTGGCCTGTGACCTCGCCGACCGCGACGCCCTGGCCGCCGCGCTGGCCCGGGTGCCCGACGAGCACCCGCTGACCGGCGTGGTCCACACCGCGGGCATCGTCGACGACGGACTGGTGGAGACCCTGACGGCCGGTCACCTGGACCGCTCGCTGCGCCCGAAGGCCGACGGGGCGTATCACCTGCACGAACTCACCCGGGACGCCAAGCTCGCCGCCTTCGTGCTCTTCTCCTCCGGTGCGACCACCTTCGGCGGCCCGGGCCAGGGCAACTACGCGGCCGCCAACGCCTTCCTGGACGGCCTGGCGCAGCACCGGCGGGCGCTCGGCCTGCCGGCGATCTCCCTCGCCTGGGGCCTGTGGGCCGGCACCCAGGGCATGGGCGGGCGGCTGAGCGAGGCCGACCTCGCCCGGTGGGCGCGGACCGGCGCGGTCGCGATGCCGGCCGAGGAGGCGCTGAGCCTGTTCGACCTCGCGCTCGCCGAACCCGGCGCGACCCTCGTGCCCGCGCACCTGGACCTCCGGGCCGTCCGCGCCCGTGCGGCGGACGCACCCGCGCTGTTCGGCGACCTGCTGGGCGCGGCGGCCCGCCGCCGCGACCGGCAGCCCGGTGCGGCCCCGCTGGCCGCCCGGATCGCCGCCATGGCGGCCGCCGACCGCGAGCGGGCGCTGCTGGAGATCGTCCGGACCGAGGCCGCGGGCGCGCTGGGCCACCGGTCGGCCGAAGCGGTGCACGCGACCCGGGCCTTCAAGGAGCTCGGCTTCGACTCGCTGACCGGTGTCGAGCTGCGCAACCGTCTGAACGGCGCCACGGGTCTGCGGCTGCCGTCCACCCTGGTCTTCGACCACCCGACCCCGGCCCGGCTCGCCGGCCACCTGCTGGAACGGCTGACCGGCGCCGCCGGACCGGACGAGTCGGCGGCGGTCCCCGCGCCCACCTCGGCCGCCGGCGCGGGCACCGACGGTGATCCGGTCGTGATCGTCGGCATGGGCTGCCGCTTCCCGGGCGGTGTCGCCTCGCCCGAGGACCTCTGGGAGCTGGTCGCCGCAGGCGGCGACGCGATCGGGGACTTCCCGGGCGATCGTGGCTGGGACGTGGCCGGGCTCTTCGACCCCGACCCGGAGGCGTCCGGGAAGAGCTACGTCCGCCGCGGTGGATTCCTGTCGGGTGTGGCGGAGTTCGACGCCGAGTTCTTCGGGATCTCGCCGCGCGAGGCGCTGGCGATGGACCCGCAGCAGCGCCTGCTGCTGGAGGCCTCCTGGGAGGCGGTGGAACGGGCCGGCATCGACCCCGGCTCGCTGCGCGGCAGCCGGACCGGGATCTTCGCCGGCGTCATCGACAACGACTACGGCTCGCGCCTCGACCGCGTCCCGGAGGAGGTCGAGGGCTACGTCGGCTACGGCAGCGCGAGCAGCATCGCCTCCGGCCGGGTCGCCTACTCGCTGGGGCTGGAGGGCCCGGCGGTGAGCATCGACACCGCGTGCTCGTCGTCGCTGGTCGCGCTGCACCTGGCGGCGGGCGCGCTGCGCTCGGGGGAGTGCGACCTCGCGCTCGCGGGCGGAGTGACGGTCATGTCGACGCCCGAGTTCTTCGTCGAGTTCTCGCGGCAGCGCGGACTGTCCTCGGACGGCCGCTGCAAGGCGTTCTCGGCGGCGGCCGACGGCATGGGCGCCGGCGAGGGCGTCGGCCTGGTCCTGCTGGAGCGCCTCTCGGACGCGCGCCGCCACGGGCACCGGGTGCTGGCGGTGGTGCGGGGCAGCGCGGTGAACCAGGACGGCGCGTCCAACGGGCTGTCCGCACCCAACGGGCCCGCCCAGCAGCGCGTGATCCGGCAGGCGCTCGCCAACGCGGGCCTGACCACGGCGGACGTCGACGTGGTGGAGGCGCACGGGACGGGTACCCCGCTGGGCGACCCGATCGAGGCGCAGGCGCTGCTGGCGACGTACGGGCAGGGCCGTCCCGAGGAGCGGCCGCTTCGGCTCGGTTCGGTGAAGTCGAACATCGGCCATGCCCAGGCGGCGGCGGGTGTGGCGGGTGTGATCAAGATGGTGCTGGCGCTGCGCCACGGCCTGCTGCCGAGGACGCTGCACGTGGACGCGCCCTCGTCGCACGTGGACTGGTCGGAGGGCGCGGTCGAGCTGCTGACGGAGGCGGCGGAGTGGCCGGAGACCGGTCGGCCGCGCCGGGCCGGGGTGTCCTCGTTCGGGATCAGCGGCACCAATGCGCATGTGGTGCTGGAGGAGGCGTCGGAGGCGGAGGTTCCGGCGGCGGTCGAGCCGATCGGCGGGGTGGTGCCGTGGGTGGTGTCGGCTCGGTCGGGTGCGGCGCTGCGGGAGCAGGTGGAGCGGTTGCGGGAGTGGGCGGTGGCGCATCCCGGGGCCGATCCGGTGGACGTCGGCCGGTCGCTGGTGACGGGCCGGGCGGTGTTCGAGCACCGGGCGGTCGCCGCCGGACGGACGATGGCCGAGCTGGTGGACCGGCTGAGTGAGATCGCCGGGGGTGAGTCGGCTGCGGTGTCGGGTTCGGGCGCGGTGTTCGTGTTCCCGGGCCAGGGCTCGCAGTGGGCGGGGATGGCCGCCGAACTCCTCGACGCCTCACCGGTGTTCGCCGCTGCGATCGCAGAGTGCGCGGGGGTGATGGATCCGCTGACCGACTGGTCGCTGCTGGAGGTGCTGCGCGACGGTTCGGGTGCGCTGCTGGAGCGGGTCGACGTGGTGCAGCCCGTGCTGTTCGCGGTGATGGTGGGCCTGGCGCGGTGGTGGGAGTCGTGCGGGGTTCGGCCGGCGGCCGTGATCGGCCATTCGCAGGGTGAGATCGCCGCCGCGCATGTGGCGGGGCTGCTGTCTCTGGAGGACGCGGTCCGGGTGGTGGTGCTGCGTTCGCAGGCGCTGCGTGGGGTGACGGGTGGCGGGATGCTGTCCGTCGGTCTGGGCGCGGAGCGGGCGGCCGAACTCGTGGCGGAGGATGAGCGGTTGTCGCTGGCGGCGGTGAACGGGCCGTCGAGTGTGGTGCTGTCCGGGGATGTCGAGGCGCTGACGGCCGTGGTCGAGCGGTGTGAGCGTGAGGGCGTCCGGGCCCGCTGGATTCCGGTCGACTACGCCTCGCACTCGGCGTACATGGACGCGGTCCGCGATGAGGTCGTCGAACTGTCCTCCTCCGTGCGGCCGTTGGCGGGCCGGGTGGCGATGTACTCGACGGTGACCGGCGAAGCGGTCGAGTCGCCGGAGCAGCTGGCGGGTTCGTACTGGTTCGACAA
>NZ_JBEOWI010000132.1:0-4840 GCF_040296005.1 Kitasatospora sp. NPDC002551
GGACGGGCGTCAGGCCGGTGCCGCGGCCGCCGGGGCGGCCGGGCCGGAAGGGGCGTCGTGTGCGGGGTGCGCGGGCTGGCCCAAAGGGGCGGCCAGTTCCCACTGCTGGAGGAAGTACGGGTCGGAGGGCTGCGCCTGGAGCAGCGGCCGGCCGTTGGAGGTCAACTGCGCGCGGGTGACGAGGTGGGCGCTGCTGCGGGTGGCCGGGCCGTTCAGGTGCGGGCAGGCCGCCCGCGCCAGATCCCTGCACTCCTGGTGCAGCGCGGCCTGCAGCACCACGCCGGCGGGCGTGGCCAGCACCCACGCCTGCTCGGGGAGGAGGTCTCCGCACACCTGGCAGCGCCACTCGTTGTGGGCGCGGGACAGCAGCCGGGAGTCCATGGCCCGCCACCACACCCGCGCCGCGCTCCACGGGGTCACCCAGGGAACCGGCAGGCCCTGGCGCGTCGGCCGGGGCAGCCCGGTGACCGGAGCGAGCAGCATCCCGGCCTCCTCCAGCGCGCTCCACACCGGCCGCTCCATCCCGAGGGCCGCGCACTGCCCGTTGCCGCAGGCGAAGACGGCGTTGGTGGCGTCGTACTCCAGTTGCTCGGCGCAGTCCGGGCAGTCCGGATCGGGCTCGGCGGGCGTCATGCCGTTGCTCTCCTGCTCGTTGAAGCTCTTCGGGGGCCTGGCCGCTACGGTCGCTGCGCCACGGGCGCGGCCGGGTGGCAGGGGGCGGTCCAGCTGGTGTGGGTGACCTGGGTCCAGCCGGTGAGCTTGGCCGGGTCGGCCCAGGCGGTGGGGTCGATGGTGTAGCCCGCCGCGGGTAGGCGGCTGATCGCTTCCTTGAGGGGCGGGACGGGCTGGGGGCCTGGGCTTGGGGCGATCAGGTGGCGGCCGGGGTCGTCCGGGTCGGCGGCGGCGAGGGTGTCGGCCGGGCCGAGGTCGAGCGCGTCGACGACGACCTCGGGGCCCGGTGCGACGACGATCAGCTGCCAGCGTTCCCGGTGCACGGCCAGCTCGGCCGTGTACAGCGCGGGCAGGCCCTGGTGGTCGGGGTGCGGTGCGGCCGGGGTCACGAACTCTCCTTCGATCCGTACGGGTTGCCGTCGTCCTCGCCTACGCCCGGGGGCTCGGGGCCCCTCTGATCGTAGAGGCCGGCGCGGATCTGGTCGCGGGTGATCGCGTACTGGAGGGCGTCGTCCTCGTCGGTGAACATGTACCGCGCCACGGTCTTCTCCAGGGCCTCGAAGTAGCCGGCGCGGCGACCGGCGGTGCGGAAGCGGCGCTCCAGCCCCAGCAGCGCGCGGACTCCCTGGTACTGGCTCTCGTCGCCGTCGCAGACCTCCCGCAGCACGGCCATGGCGTCGGCGTCGAAGCCGACGCCGCCGTCCAGGACGGCCGGGCCGGGGAAGGGCTCGCCGGTCTCCTCCAGGTAGATGGCCGGGAGGAGGTCCTCGACCTCGTGCTTGACGACCACCCACTCGTGGCGGATCGCGTGCAGTTCCTCCAGGCTGATGAGGGCCAGGTCGCGCACGTACTCGGGCCCGCGGGTGCGGATCTGGTGCTGGGCGCGCAGCAGCCGGCGCAGCCAGTCCTCCCGGGCGGCCTGGGTGTAGGGGCCGTGCACCAGCCGGCCGTGGAAGAGCATGAGGGAGCCGTTCGACCTGCGGTAGTCCCTCAGATGCCGGTCGTCGTCGATGTCGAGCGCGTTGCGCAGCTCCAGCAGCGGGCGCATCCACACGTTGTCGTCGTCGTTGGCGATCATCGCCTTCAGGGACTTGTCCTGGCTGACCATCGTGCACGTCCAGCACCCGAACCGGCTGTCGCCGCACGAGGGGGTGGTGGTGTCGACCACCAGCGGGCACTCGGAGTCCGGGCTCGCCCCCTGGTAGAGGCCGAGCAGGTCCTTGTGGCTGTGGCCCCACGGGTTGTCGTACTGCATCAGCAAGATCCACACCTCGTCGTTGGTCAGCGCCTCGATCGGGCTGTAGACCAACGAGTTGGGCAGGTCGCCGTTGGGCGAGAGCCGCTCGCGCACGCGGCCTTTCTCGTGGCGGGCCATGGACTTGGCCCGCGCGGCGCTCTCCGCCTTGCGGATCCCCAGCACGAGGATCGCCTCGCCGTGGGCGGCGACGACGGAGCGGATGAACCGACTCGACGGCTTGATCTTGAGCCGCTCTGTGCACCACCTGAACTTCGGCCTCGGCGCCGCGTAGCCGCGCCCGATCAGGCACATCCAGAAACTGTCCTCCACGGCCGGGGTGAGCCGGTGCACCTCGATCGGCAGCTGCTGGACGGCGGCGGCCTCGCGCATGGCGTCCAGCGACCGGCCAACCCACGCGGCCACCAGCGGGTTCTCCACCAGGGTGTCGGTGGAGATCACGTGGACGGTCTTGGTCCGCTGCTCCGGCGGCAGGGAGGCCAGGGCCCACCAGACGAGCGCGGTGACCAGGGTGCTGTCCTTGCCGCCGCTGTAGCCGACCACCCAGGGCACCTGGTCGGCGAGGTACAGCTCCCGGATCTCCTCCAGCAGCATCTCCAGGTACTGGTGGGGGGTGAGGTCGCCGAACGGGCTGCGGCGGGTGGGGCCGAGGCCGGGCACCAGGACGGGCGGGGGCGGGGGCATGGCTGACCTTTCAGTACGCGGGGTGGCGGCCGCCGAGCATGAGCCGGCGGCGGGAGGAGCGGGCCGGGGGAACAAGGCCGGGAGCGGCCCGGCACCCCGGCGGGGTTCACGCGGCGCTGAGCATCCGGGCGAGCCGGGAGGGCCGCACGTAGTGCCCCGGCTCCTCCTGCGGCCGCGGCTCCCGGACGGGCAGGGCGATGGTGACGGGCGTGATGGTCCGCTGCGCCGGGTCGACCCGGTGGGTCTTCTCGATCACGACCACGGCGCGATGGTCGCCGCCGGACAGAGTGTTGACCAGGTCCAGGGCGTGCGCGCTGGCGATCAGCTGGGAGGGCGAGGAGGGGGCGCCGAGCCGCCGGGAGGTCCGCCGGACCAGTTCGGCGGCGGCCTTCGGGTGGATCCCTTCCCCGATCCCGTCCAGGACCAGCACGTCGGGCCGGGTGTGCCAGGCGGTCAGGACCTTCAGGATGCGCAGCGCCCCGGCGGGCATCGTGGCCGTCGGCACCCAGCCCCGGTGCGCCATCCGGACCTCGATCCGTCCCTGGACGGCCCGGACGCCGCAGGAGTCGTGCACCAGGGCCGCGAGGTCCGCATGCAGCCGGGCCGCCGCCTCCGGGCCGAGCCGCCCGAGCATCGAAGCGGCGTCGCTCGCACCGTCGGACGCCGTCTGCCAGTTCCTGGCCTGCTCCCGGAGCGTGTCCATCAGCGGCCCTCCGCCGTCCAGCGGAATCAGGCGCTGCGCCGCCCCGGTCCGCGCGGCTGTCCGTACGCCGCTGCCAGCGGTGTCGAGGACGGCTGTGCGACCGTCGGGGGCCCGGAAAGCGGTGAGTTCCACCGAGACCGGCCCGGCCGCGCCGGGCATCAGGGTCTGCACCGTGACCTGCATCCTCTGCGCGGTCCTGGGCTGGCCTTCGTGCTCGCTCTGGAGCAGGAGGGCGTCAGCGGCCAGCCGGGGGCTGGAGGCGGTGGCCGCCGCCCAGCCGTCCGTCAGGGTCCGGGAGACCAGGGTGAGGGCGTCGAGGAGGTTGGTCTTGCCGGTGCCGGCGGGGCCGGTCAGCACGGTGAGCGGGCCCGAGGGGAACTCGAACTCGAAGTCCTGGAAGGACTTGAAGCCGTCTATCGCGATGGTGGTGATCACTGCAACTCCCGGTTCGGGGCGGCCGGACTGCAACCCGGCCCGGCGGCATCCACCATACGTGTACTCATTGAATTAAGCAATGCTCGATGGTGAGTTGCCCGGCCTCGAACCGCCTTGAGCCCGATCGGGCGGCCTCACGCCCTCCAGCCGGGGCCGCCCAGCGCGTACACCGTCTCCCGTTCCGCGAGCGGCAGGTCCGGCCTGATCCGGGTCCGTGCCACCCACCGGTGCCGGTACTCGTAGGTCACCCCGAGCACGGCGTTCTCCTTGTAGACCGGCCCGACCTTGCGCCCGTTTCCGTCTCGGATCCCGTAGCGCACGCGCGGGCGGACGTGGGCGCGCCGCCAGGTGCCGGCCGTGAGCTCGCCCGTCCCTGCGGCCGAGCGCGTCCGCGCGGCCGGCTCCTCCGGCGGAGGTTCGTAGTCGAGGAGATGGACGCCGTGGAAGGCGCCGTCGCGGGCCTGCCGTGTCCGCGCGAGCTTCTTGATCTCCCTGTCCCGGCGGCCCGCACCGTCCCGCCGGGGAAGCTCGGGTGGCGGCCGCCAGTTCTCGAAAGCCAGCAGCGCCGCGTAGCCGTACAGGGCGCGCCCGGCAGGATGACCGCCGTAGGGCACCGGCACCAGGGAGTAGAGGGGGGTGCCGCTGCGCCGGTCGGTGGCCGCGGTGAGGAGCCAGCCCAGGCCCTCGTCCAGGTGCCCGTCTTCGCGGGCGGTGAGCACGCCGCCCATCACCACCGGCGCATCGCCCAGGGGCAGGCGCCCTTCTCCGGCGGCTTCGAGCAGGTCGCTGTCGTCGGCCACCGCGTCGAACGGCACGCCGTCGTGGAACAGCAGCACCGACGGCGCGGGCAGCGTCAGTTCCGCGCGGGTCTGCGCGTCCATCATCGCGGTGGTCGCGGCGTCCTCGGCGAGCGGACCGGGAACGAAGTGCGGCACCGAGCTGTACGCGGCCAGGCCGGCCGAGACGCGCAGCAGGCGCCCGTCCTGGAGATGCTGAGGGGTCGCCAGGCCGTGATGGGCCAGGAGCGCTCCGGGAGGGGCGAGCCGGCTGCGCACCGCGCCGATGTCGGCGGGCACCAGGTCGCGCAGGGC
>NZ_JBEOWI010000133.1:0-4486 GCF_040296005.1 Kitasatospora sp. NPDC002551
CCGGTCACCGCCGGGGCCAGCGCCGGGCTGGCGAGGATGAGGTCCTGGCGGCGGGGCACGTCGCCAGGACCGAACGCGGCCGTGGGGACCTCGGCCATCCCGCCGGTGAGGGCCGCGTCGACGAAGCCGCTGCGGGCCAGCAACTCCACCGCGTCGCGATCGCCGACCTCGGCCTCACCGGGGAGCCGGAGATGGCCGTTGAGCAGATGCGGCGCCATCACCCGCCAGTCGGGTTCCGGGAAGCGCTGACCGATCGAGTTCACGTCCCCGCCGACCAGGGCCAGCCGCCCGGGCGCGGCGAGGACCCCCAGCGGGGCGACCTCACGCGCGCGGTTGCGGGGGTCGAACGGGTCCAGGTGGAGGTTGCGGACCTCCAGGGCGCGGCCGGGCAAGCCGGGAAGGCGGAGATTCATCCAGCCCATGACGTGGTGATAGCGGCTGCGGTCGCAGTCCTCGGCCAGCACGGCGACGCGGGCGCTGGTCAGGATGGCACTGTGGAACTGGTGCCCGGCGGTGGTGATGTTGGCCTCGGCGAGGAACCCGGCGGCCAGGCCGAGTTCGGTCACTGCCTGGTTCAGGCGGCGCCGGCCAAGCAACTGCCAGAAGTTGCACTCCTGCAGCAGCAGGACGTCCGGCTCCAGGCTCTTCAGGAACGGCACCTGGCGACTCCAGCGGTGGCCGACGCCCAGGCCGTCGTCGTCGCGGCCGCCGAACAGGGTGTTGAAGGTGACGACCCGCAGCTTCACGAGGCCCTCCCCGCCGCGGCGAGCCGAGTCAGGACGACGCTGAGCGAGCGGACCTTGTCGGCCCCCCAGCGGAAGCTCCAGTGGTTCTGCAAGTCGTCGGGGATATCGGTCGGGGAGCAGTCGATGCGCAGGGCCCGCCAGCAGGCCGCCACCGGATCGTCCGACGCGTCCAGACGGTGGCCGGCCCGCTCGACGAGGGCGTCGATGCGGGCGACCGCCGGCCACGCGTTGCCGCTGTCCGGGAGCTCGGCGATCACCCGGACCTCGTCGGTCGAGACCGCCTCGACGGACAGGTCACCGACGACGGCCAGGAGGTAGTAGGCCAGGGCGAGACCTGCCGCTCCCTCGGTCCACCTCTCCGCGTACGGGTCGTACGGGTCCTCCTGGCGTGCGGCCCGTACGGGGCCGAGTTCGGCGATCGCCCGGTCCCACGCCTGCTCCCAGCGGTCGGGGCCACCGGTTCCGCGCCACCGGTCGACCGGTCCGAGCGGCCACCCGCCCTCCGGGACGGCCGGGGGGAGGGCCCGGGCGGCATCGTTCGCCCTCATGGCCGTGGTGAACTTCCCACCGGCAGCGCGGATCTCCCGCGAGCGCTTGCGCGAGGGCCTGCGGTCTGACATCGAGCACACTCCGTACGGCGGCGCACCCCACGCGTACGCGCCCGGAAGCGGACACGACGAAGGTCAGCTGCACGATGCGTCGACGGACGGCTTGGCCTGCATGACGGGTCCAGCGTGGGCGGGCCCCTTCGGCGAGCGGCAGACGTGCCCGCCGCCCGGCAAATCTACTGCCCTCCACACCCCGGCGTCCGGGGAACGGGCAGCTCAGCCTTCGGGAACAACGGCCCGGGCCTGCGGCAGTTCACAGGTGCCGTGGGCGCGGGCGCGGCGAGGGCAGCAGCGCCCCGACGGCCAGACTGCTCACCACCCAGGCACCGGCCCCGGCCGCCAGGGCGCCCGCGACCGGCCCGTGGAGTGCGGAGGCGGTCAGCGCGCAGCCGACGGCCCCGCTGAGCAGCCCGGCGGTGGAGGCGAGTTCGGCGTCCGGGCCGCCGCGACGCAGCAGCTGCTCGACCAGGGCCCGCACGCCGGCCGCGCCCGCCACGAGCACCGGCCCGGTCACCGTTGCGACCAGCACCGCCACCCACCACGCCAGCGTGCTCCACCCCAGCAGCACCACCATGGTGACCGCGGCGATCAGCATCGCGGCGAACACCCCGACGACGCTGCCCTGCCCGCCTTGCTGGCCGTGGACCGCCTCGTGCCGCTCCTCCAGGCGCGAGCCGACCGCGACGCAGCCGCCGGCCACCAGGCCCAGCGCGGTGCTCACCGGGCCGGGAAGGGCGGTGAACATCGCCAGCTGACCGCCGACCAGGACACCGGTCAGAGCTCCGGCCCGCCACGACGCCGACCGCCCGGGCACGGCGGCCGCGAGGCCGGAGTCCCTGGAGACCGTCCTGACGACGGGCGGCCGGGCCTGGGCCGCGCGCACCGTCGGCAGCCGGTCCACGGGCACCGCGACGGTCTCGACCGGCACGGTGACCGGTGCGGGGGAGGACAGTACGGAGGCTGCCCGAAGGCGCTGGGCGACCTCCGCCGCGTCCGCGGGCCGCCGCTGCGGATCCTTCTGCAGCAGCTGCGCCACCAGGCGCTCGAGTTCGGCGGGCACCTCGGGCCGGTGCGAGCGAACCGGAGCCGGGGCCTGGTGCAGGTGCTGGGCCAGCACCGGCCACCCGCCGCCGGGGAACGGCGGCGCTCCGGTCAGCAGCTCGTACAGCAGGCACCCCAGCGAGTACAGGTCGCTGCGGGCGTCGATCACCGCCTCGGCGCGGGCCTGCTCCGGGGACATGTACGACGGGGTGCCGATCACCGCGCCGGTCCCCGTGAGGGGATGGCCGACCGCGTCGGCCCGGCGCGCGATCCCCAGATCGCAGATCTTCACCCGCCCGTCGGCGGCGATCAGGATGTTCGCGGGCTTGATGTCGCGGTGCACCAGGCCGGCGGCGTGGGCGGCCTGCAGGCCGCGGCAGATCTGCTCCCCCCAGGCCACGACGTCGCTGACCGTCGGCAGGCCGCCGGCCAGGAGCCGGCTGAGCGGCTGCCCGTCGACCAGCTCCATCACCAGGTAGACGACGTGGCGCCCGGCCACCGGGGCCTCGCCGACATCGTGGACGGCCACGACGTGCGGATCGCTCAGGGCGGCCGCGGCCCGGGCCTCACCCTCCAGGCGCCGCACCAGCTCCTTGTCCTCCGGGCGCAGCAGCACCTTGACGGCCACCTGGCGGCCGAGCCGCTCGTCCACGGCACGCCAGACCTCGCCCATCCCGCCGGCGCCGAGGAGGTCCTCCAACCGGTACCGGCCCGCCACCGTGGTGCCGCGCATGACGTCCTCCTCCCGGCCGGCCCCGCAGGTCGGTCCGCACTGCGCCGGCCCTGTGCCGGCGTCCGGGCGAGCCTACGAAAACACTTCCGCGGCCCCGCCCAGACGAGGGGCGGGCGCCCCGGCGACAGCGCCGGCCAGCGCCGGGCCCAGCAGCCCGGCGCACCACGCCCGGTCGCCCATCCGGGGGTGAGCGGCGCGGCCAGCACCGGCTCCCGATGCGCGACCCGGTGCACAGGACCGTGGAGGTCGCCGATCTTCCGGTTGACCGTGCCGCGGTCGGTCCCCGGCGGCACGGGCCGATCGCCCGGAGAACGGACCGACGCCGTGAGGAGGTGACGCCGCCTCGTCCGGGTAATGCCCCCGTACGCCGGGCCGCCCTGTCCTAGCCTGGTGATCATCTGGACTTCAGGGGGCGATCATGCGTGAACGGCTGCCACACCGGGCGGCGCCGACCGGTGCCGGTCAGCGCCACCGCACCCTGACCGTGGGCTTCTTCGGCACCTCGATCATGGAGCACCTGGAGGCGTTCAACGCGCAGATGACCAACCAGGCCACTCTGCCCGCGATCGGCTCCACGGTCACCGTCGAAGGATGGCGCCGGCGCGGCTGGGTCCACCGCCTTGCCCTGTCCCTGCGCGCCACCTGGCCGCACGTCGGCTTCGAGATCCGCAACCACGGGCAGGGCGGCGCCACGAGCCGCGACGTCGCCGGCATCGTCGAACGCGACCTGGCCACCGGCGCCGGCTACGACCTCGCCTTCCTCGGCGTCGGCATCAACGACGTGTGGCGGCACTTCCAAGGCCGGCTGTCGGAGGCGGTCGACCTCAACGAGTACACCCAGCACCTCGAAGCGACGCTCGGCCGCCTCGGCGGCTCCACCCGCACGACCATCGTCATGTCCGAGACGCCGTTCGGTCCTCTCGAGGACCCCGACACGGTGACCGCCATGAACGGCGAGCTCGCCCGCTACAACGAAGCAGCCCGCGCGGCCGCCGCCGCGCACGGCGCGCTGTTCCTGGACGTGTGGACCCCCTTCTCTGCCGCGGCCCGGCACCTCGCGCCCGCCGACGGCGACGACCCGGCCGGGCTGTGGAGCGACGGGGTTCACCTGACCGAGCTGGGCGACACCCTGCTGCTCCAGCAGGCCGAACGGCTCCTCACCGAGCACCAGATCATCGACAGGCTCCTCAGCTCCCGGCCTCCGGACAAGGGCAGCGGGTAGGCCCGCGGGCCGTCCGGCACCGGCACTGGCCCGGCCGGACTGCGGCCGCCGGCCCGGGCAGCCCGCCGCCGTGCACCGCAACGGTGAGGCCGGCTTCGTCCCGTTCGGCGGCCGGGGCCTGGCTCGTCAGGTGGGG
>NZ_JBEOWI010000134.1:0-1408 GCF_040296005.1 Kitasatospora sp. NPDC002551
CTGAGGACAAGCCCTCGGCCTATTAGTACCGGTCAACTCCACCCCTCACAGGGCTTCCATATCCGGCCTATCAACCCAGTCGTCTACTGGGAGCCTTACCCTCTCAAGGAGGTGGGAGTGCTCATCTCGAAGCAGGCTTCCCGCTTAGATGCTTTCAGCGGTTATCCCTCCCGAACGTAGCCAACCAGCCATGCCCTTGGCAGAACAACTGGCACACCAGAGGTTCGTCCGTCCCGGTCCTCTCGTACTAGGGACAGCCCTTCTCAACACTCCTACGCGCACAGCGGATAGGGACCGAACTGTCTCACGACGTTCTAAACCCAGCTCGCGTACCGCTTTAATGGGCGAACAGCCCAACCCTTGGGACCTACTCCAGCCCCAGGATGCGACGAGCCGACATCGAGGTGCCAAACCATCCCGTCGATATGGACTCTTGGGGAAGATCAGCCTGTTATCCCCGGGGTACCTTTTATCCGTTGAGCGACGGCGCTTCCACAAGCCACCGCCGGATCACTAGTCCCTACTTTCGTACCTGCTCGACCCGTCAGTCTCACAGTCAAGCTCCCTTGTGCACTTACACTCAACACCTGATTGCCAACCAGGCTGAGGGAACCTTTGGGCGCCTCCGTTACCCTTTAGGAGGCAACCGCCCCAGTTAAACTACCCACCAGACACTGTCCCTGATCCGGATCACGGACCCAGGTTAGACATCCAGCACGACCAGAGTGGTATTTCAACGACGACTCCACCATGACTGGCGTCACGGCTTCAAAGTCTCCCACCTATCCTACACAAGCCGAACCGAACACCAATATCAAGCTATAGTAAAGGTCCCGGGGTCTTTCCGTCCTGCTGCGCGAAACGAGCATCTTTACTCGTAATGCAATTTCACCGGGCCTATGGTTGAGACAGTCGAGAAGTCGTTACGCCATTCGTGCAGGTCGGAACTTACCCGACAAGGAATTTCGCTACCTTAGGATGGTTATAGTTACCACCGCCGTTTACTGGCGCTTAAGTTCTCAGCTTCGCCCCACCGAAATGGAGCTAACCGGTCCCCTTAACGTTCCAGCACCGGGCAGGCGTCAGTCCGTATACATCGCCTTACGGCTTCGCACGGACCTGTGTTTTTAGTAAACAGTCGCTTCTCGCTGGTCTCTGCGGCCACCCCCAGCTCAGACAGCAAGTGCCGTCACCAGGAATGGCCCCCCTTCTCCCGAAGTTACGGGGGCATTTTGCCGAGTTCCTTAACCATAGTTCACCCGAACGCCTCGGTATTCTCTACCTGACCACCTGAGTCGGTTTGGGGTACGGGCCGCCATGAAACTCGCTAGAGGCTTTTCTCGACAGCATAGGATCATCCACTTCACCACAATCGGCTCGGCATCAGGTCTCAGACTATGTGCTACGC
>NZ_JBEOWI010000134.1:1501-2737 GCF_040296005.1 Kitasatospora sp. NPDC002551
AGGGTTCAGCGCTGGCGCTTCATAGCGGGTACGGGAATATCAACCCGTTGTCCATCGACTACGCCTGTCGGCCTCGCCTTAGGTCCCGACTTACCCTGGGCAGATCAGCTTGACCCAGGAACCCTTGGTCAATCGGCGCAAGAGTTTCCCACTCTTGTATCGCTACTCATGCCTGCATTCTCACTCGTGTACCGTCCACGACTGGTTTCCACCGCCGCTTCACCCGGCACACGACGCTCCCCTACCCATCACAGCCCCCGTTAGGAGTATTGCTGCAATGACACGACTTCGGTGATGTGCTTGAGCCCCGCTACATTGTCGGCGCGGAATCACTTGACCAGTGAGCTATTACGCACTCTTTCAAGGGTGGCTGCTTCTAAGCCAACCTCCTGGTTGTCTCTGCGACTCCACATCCTTTCCCACTTAGCACACGCTTAGGGACCTTAGTCGGTGTTCTGGGCTGTTTCCCTCTCGACCATGGAGCTTATCCCCCACAGTCTCACTGCCACGCTCTCACTTACCGGCATTCGGAGTTTGGCTAAGGTCAGTAACCCGGTGAGGCCCATCGCCTATCCAGTGCTCTACCTCCGGCAAGAAACACGTGACGCTGCACCTAAATGCATTTCGGGGAGAACCAGCTATCACGGAGTTTGATTGGCCTTTCACCCCTAACCACAGGTCATCCCCCAGGTTTTCAACCCTGGTGGGTTCGGTCCTCCACGAAGTCTTACCTCCGCTTCAACCTGCCCATGGCTAGATCACTCCGCTTCGGGTCTTGGGCATGCAACTCAACCGCCCTATTCGGACTCGCTTTCGCTACGGCTACCCCACACGGGTTAACCTCGCTACACACCGCAAACTCGCAGGCTCATTCTTCAAAAGGCACGCAGTCACGGCCCACCAGCAAGCTGATGAACGACGCTCCCACGGCTTGTAGGCACACGGTTTCAGGTACTATTTCACTCCGCTCCCGCGGTACTTTTCACCATTCCCTCACGGTACTATCCGCTATCGGTCACCAGGGAATATTTAGGCTTAGCGGGTGGTCCCGCCAGATTCACACGGGATTTCTCGGGCCCCGTGCTACTTGGGTATTCTTCAAGCGAGCCGTACAGATTTCGTCTACGGGGGTCTTACCCTCTACGCCGGACCTTTCGCATGTCCTTCGACTATCCATACGGTTTCTGACTCGCCGACCGGCCGGCAGACCGATCAAGAAAAAACCCACGACCCCGA
>NZ_JBEOWI010000135.1:0-4411 GCF_040296005.1 Kitasatospora sp. NPDC002551
CGGCATTGCGGCGCCCCTGGCCCCTTGCCTCACGTGACAGAACAGCTTATTCCCTGCTGACCTGCGAGATCAGATTGACAACCAGAGATAACCAATGACCTGACCCGCCCGCAGCTGATCGCCGTCTCCGCGAGCTCCAACCGTTCCAAGGGTGACCAGGACCCGGCCGACTGGCTGCCGCAGGCCTCCTACCGCTGCACCTACGCCCGCGCCTGGGTCCAGGTGAAGTACTACTACGGCCTCTCCGTCGACAGTGCCGAGAAGAGCGCCCTCGCCTCGGTCCTCAACGGCTGCTGAGGAAACGTTCGCTCACCGTGACGCACCGGCACCCCACGGTCACCACCGGGGTGCCGGTGCCCCGTTGCGGCGCGAATGGGCCTACGGTGGAGGGAGAGAACGTCTCGACTTGGGAGTGTGGTCGAGATGAGCGGCCCGGCGGACGAACGGTCCGAGCGGTTACCGGCGGAGCAGCGGAGACAGAGATCCGCGTGGCGCGAGCGCGTCCTCGCCCGCGTCGGCTATCTCTCGGCGCAGCTCGACCGGCAGGAGTGCGAAACCGGTGGGGACGAATGCCGGCGGCTGGAGCTGATCGAGGGCGCCCGCCGGTGTCTGGAGAGGGCCACCTCGGCGGCGACCGAGAAGCACGGCTGGCGCAAGCTCTGGTCCGGGGCCACCGCGCTCGAAGGCAGCTGGTCGAACGTCCGCGCCGCCGACGTCCTGCTCCTGGAACTCGTCCCGGCCGGGTCGCTGCCGGCCCGCGCCGTCGACATCCTGGCCATGTCGCGGCTGCACCTGGGCAAGAAGGACCCGCGCACCCTCGCCCTGGCGGCGCGGGCCGGATCCAAGGACAAGCCCGTCGGCGAGGCGGACCGGAGCCTGCTGGTGCACACCCTCGACGCGGCGTACGCGGCGCTCGACGCCGAGTACGCGCGGGTGCGCAGCCTGCGCAACATCCTCTGGGCGGCCAGCGCCTGCGTCCTGCTCGGCGTGGTCTCGCTGGCCGTCTTCGGCGCGGTCTGCCCGAAGTCGCTGAGCCTCTGCTTCAGCCCGGTTCCCTCCACCACGCCAGGCCCGTCGACCGTCCGGATGGTGGTCTGCCCCTCCGGGGAGTACCCGTGGGTCCCGACCAAGCCGATACCCGGTGACTACGCCTCGCGCCTGGACATCGTCACCGTCGAGGTGGCCGGCCTGGCCGGCGCCGCGCTCACCGTGATCGGCTCGCTGCGCCGCATCCAGGGCACCAGTGCGCCGTTCATGCTGCCGCTGGCGGCCGCCGCCCTCAAGTTCCCGACCGGCGCTCTCTCCGCGCTGATCGGCCTGCTGCTGATCCGCGGGGCGTTCGTCCCCGGTCTGAGCGACCTCGACAGCCGGGCCCAGGTGCTCGCCTGGGGCGTGGCCTTCGGCGCCGCGCAGCACCTGGTGACCCGGCTGGTCGACGAACGGGCCCAGTCCACCCTGAAGGAGGTCGGGCGACCACCCGGCGGCGACGCCTCGCCGGATGACACCACCGGCGGCACGGCGCCCCACGCCAACCCCTGAGCCACAGTGCCCGACAGCACGGCGCCCGCCGGGAGTGATCCCGGCGGGCGCCGCGTGTCTCGGGGCGGTGCGTGCGGTGGCTACGAGCTCTTGATCGCGCCCAGGATGTCCATCCGGGCCGCGCGGCGGGCCGGCCAGAGGGCGGCGAGCAGGCCGATCACGGCGGCGGCGGCCAGGAAGAAGGCGATCTTCCCGGGCGGGACCACCAGGGTGATGTTCTTGAACGAGTCCGCCAGGGTGCGGGTGCCGGCCCAGGCGGTGACGATGCCGAGCAGGACGCCGACCACGCCGCCGAACAGCGCGATCATCAGCGACTCCAGCCGGACCATCCGGCCGATGCCGCGGCGGTCCAGGCCGATCGCCCGCAGCATGCCGATCTCCCGGCGGCGCTCGAACACCGACATCGCCATGGTGTTGATGACGCCCAGGACCGCGACCACCACGGACATGCCCAGCAGGCCGTACATGATGTTCAGCAGGGCGGTCACCATCTGGCTGTTCTCCGCCTTGATGTCCTTCTCGCCCTTGACGCTGATCAGCGGGTTGCCGCCGGTGGCGTCGCGCAGCGCCTGCTTGAGTTCGGGGGTCGCGCCGTCGGCGCCCTTGACCAGGACCTTCTTCAGGCCGGAGCCGGCGGCGGCGTGCGAGCCGACCACCTGCTCGGGGGCGATGACCCCGGCGACCTCGGTGTTCTGCTCGACCAGGCCGCCGACGGTCAGGGTGCCGCGGCTGCCGTCGGGGTAGGTGATGTCGAGCGTCGAGCCGACCGCCAAGCCGTTGCGCTCGGCGTAGCCGGTGGTGGCGAGCAGCTTGCCCTGCTTGAGGGAGTCGGCGGCGCCGGCGGTGACCCTGAGGTCGATCAGCTGGTCGAAGGTGGTGGCGTCCACGGCGGTCAGCCGGGTGGTGTCGCCGTCGGCGACGGCCTTCACCGGCACCTCGCGCACCGCGCTGACCATGGTGACCCCGGCCGTCCTGGCGATCTGGCCGGAGACCTCGGGGGAGAGCATGGAGAAGTTCTCCATGGCGACGGCGTAGTCGGCCTTCAGGTCGACCTCGGTGGCCTCGTCGACGGCCTTGTTCACCGAGGCGCCGACCACGGTCAGCGCGGTGATCAGGGTGACGCCGATGGTGAGCGCGGAGGCGGTGGCGGCGGTGCGGCGCGGGTTGCGCACGGCGTTCTCGCGCGCCAGCTTGCCGGGCGTGCCGAACAGCTTGCGCAGCACCGGGGCGAACAGCGCGATCACCGGGCGGGACAGCAGCGGGGTGAGCACGAAGACGCCGATCATCAGCGCGCCCGCGCCGAGGGCCACCAGGTTGACCTCCTTGGCGGCCGCGCCGGCGAGCAGACCGGCGACGCCGGCCGCGGCGAACAACAGTCCGATGACGTTCCGCACCAGCAGGGACTTCTGGGTGGCCGGCTGCTCGGCCGAGCTCATCGCGGCGACCGGGGCGATGCGCGAGGCGCGCAGCGAGGGCAGCCAGGCGGCGAGCACGGTGACCACGGTGCCGACGAGGATCGAGGCGATCACCGTGGACGGGGCGATCACCAGCGGGCCGGTGGGCATGCCGGTGTCCAGCGAGCCGATCACGGACTGCAGCCCGGCGGCGATGCCGATGCCGGCCACCAGGCCGCCGAGCGAGGCGGTCAGGCCGACCAGCACGGCCTCGGCCAGCACGGAGAGGGTGATCTGCTTGCGGCTGGCGCCGACGGCGCGCAGCAGCGCCAGTTCCTTGGTGCGCTGGGCGACCAGCATGGTGAAGGTGTTGGCGATGATGAAGATGCCGACGAAGAGCGCGATGGCGGCGAACATCAGCAGGGCGGTGGACATGCCCTTGGTGCCGGCCTCGATCATCCGGTCCTGCTCGTCGGCGAGTTCGCGGCCGGTGCGGGCCTCCAGGTCGTCGGAGGCGGGCAGGGTCTGCTGGACGGCGGCGAGCAGCGCGGTGTCGTCGGCGCCGGGCTTGCCCTTGACGTCGATCTCGGCGAACCGGTCCGGGGCGAGGTAGAGCTGCTGGGCGGTGGCGGTGTCGAACGCGGCGAGCGAGCCGCCGGAGAGCACCCGCGGGTCGTTGGTGGTCACGGTGCCGGTGAGCTTCAGCTCCATGACCGGCCCGTTGATGGCGACGCGCACGGTGTCGCCGACCTTGTAGCCGCCCTTCTCGGCGGTCTTGGCGTCCAGGGCCACCTCGCCGGAGGTCCGCGGGCCGCGGCCGTCGACCAGCGGGTAGCGCGGGTCGGTGCCGTCGGCGCCCGGGACGTAGTTGGTGCCGGTGGTGGAGAAGCCGTTGCCGATCAGCGCGCCCTTGCGGTCGGCGATGCCGGCGAAGCCGCTGACCACGCCGCGGGCCTCGGCGGCGCCGGGCAGCGCGGCGATCGCCTTGCGGGTGTCCTCGGTGAGGGAGGGACCGCCGGAGGTCCGGCCGCCGTCGTCGTACCCCTTGGTGACGGCGGCGCCGTCGCTGACGGTGACGGCGATGTCGGTGTAGCTCTTGGCGCTCTGGGAGCGCATGGCGTTGCCGAAGGTGTCGGTGAAGACGAGGGTGCCGGCCACGAAGGCGGTGCCGAGCAGGACGGCGAGCGCCGTCATCAGCAGTCGGGCCTTGTGGGCCAGCACATTGCGCAGTGCGGTGCGGTACATGGGGTGGTGTCAGTCCTGGGGGTCGTGGGGACGGCGGCCGGTTCGCGACCGGGTCGGGCGGCGGACGCGGGGCGTCAGCTGGTGCGGCCCTTGGCGTCGAAGCGGCGCATGCGGTCCAGGACGGTGTCGGCGGTCGGGTGGACCAGCTCGTCGACGATGCGGCCGTCGGCGAGGAAGACGACGCGGTCGGCGTAGGCGGCGGCGACCGGGTCGTGGGTGACCATGACGACGGT
>NZ_JBEOWI010000136.1:0-4397 GCF_040296005.1 Kitasatospora sp. NPDC002551
GGAGCGCGCGGATCGGGCGGGCCGTTCGACGGGGGTGGCCGCCTCGGCCCGTGGGCGCCGTGCCTGGCACGGTCCGGGGTCAGCGGGTGGTGCAGCGCGGGTCGTTCGGGGCGACGGCGACGGAGCCGTACTTGTCGTCGCCGTGGAAGATCACGTACACGCGGTTGGGCCCGTCGCACTTCGCGCCGACGTTGGAGAAGCCGTCGCTCATCACGACGATGTCCATCGGCTGCTTGTTGATCGCGCCCTTCGGCGCGTCCATGAAGGGCTGGGTGGCCTTGCCTCCGTCCAGGGCGCAGCCGGTGGTGCCGAGGGCCAGCGCTGCGGTGAGGGCGGCGGCAACGGTGATTCGGGTTCGGGCGTTCATGGGCGGGCTCCATCACTCCTAGAAACATCTGGCTCATCTGGCTCGTTCCAGATGAGCCAGATGTGTGATGATGGTGCACCTGAAGATCGATCACGTCAAGGGGGATGCCCGATGAAGGGGACCAGGGCCCGGGCCCGCCCGCGCCGGTACGGCAAGATGTGCCTCATGTCGCAGCCGAGCCAGCAGGACAAGGTCACTGCCGAACTGCGCCGCGCGATCGTGGCCGGCGAGTTCACCCCGGGCAGCTTCCTGCCGTCCAGCCGGGTGCTCGCTCCGCGGTTCGGCGTGGTCCGGAACACGGTCATGGCCGGCCTCGGACCACTGGTCGAGGAAGGGCTGGTGGAGTCGCTGCCCAAGCGCGGCTACCGGGTGGTCGGCGTTCCTTCGGCGTTCGAGGTCATCTGGACGCAGGGCGGGCAGCTGCTGCCCGTCGGCGAGGAGCAGCTCGGCCACGGCGAGGAGATGCGTACGGAGCTGCGCCAGGCGCCGGCCGAGGTCGCCCGCCTCCTCCAGGGCCCGGACGGGATGACGGTGGCGGTGCGCAGCACCGTGCACCGCCACGCGGGTGCCCCCTGGGCATTCCGGGAGTTCTTGGTCCCGCGGTCGGTGGCCGACGTGGCCCGCCGGCTCCTGGAACCGGAGGCCGTCGACGAGGAGCGCCTGCTCGCGGAGCACGGGCTGGGGCAGGACGGCGTCCGCAGCTGCTGGTCCACCAGAGCTGCAACCGCCGACGAGGCCCGCGTGCTGAAGTCCGGCCCGGCTCCCGTGCACTTCATCCAGCGGACCGGATACCGCCAGGGCGAACCGGTCTTCTGCGAGCTGACGGCGGTCCGCGCCGATCGTGTGCACCTGTCGCGGTCGGCCGGGACGCCACCTGAAGTGCCCGCGACATGACAGTTTTTGGTGTGTACGCGCCATGTGTGGCGACCATCAATCGGCTGTCCACATACGACACGTATGGGGATAGGGTGACATCCAGTCGATCTAGCATCGGCCCCGAAAATGCACGATGCCCCCGCGACCTTGAGCAAGTCGCGGGGGCTTATCGAACCGAGAACCGATAAGGCGGTGTCTCGTGGTGAAGCGTACCCGCACCCACGCGCAAGCACTCAGTCAGCCTGCTGATCGAGCGGCGTCCTCGACGTCGCCCCAGCGGGCTGTTCTGCTGTGCGGCTCGCGCGATGGGCGCACCGCCCCGGTTGAGGGGGGCGGGATGTCGTAGTTCGCCGGGCGGGCGCCTTTTGCCAGGCCGCTCCTCGCCCTTCTCCGCCGGTCCCGGAGTTTGCCGCTCCTCGACCCGGCCTTCACCGCTCAGCAGGAGTTTGCCGCTCCCCTGAGCGAGGTTCAGACCTCGCGGTCTGATGATCACTGCCTCACCAGCAGCCGCCCCAAGCGGGGCTTTGTCGTACCCCGGGCCAGGCCCGGAGAGGACGGAGTACATCTTGCAGTACCGCCATGCCCTTTGTCAGCTCAGGCCCCGCCAGCAGGGTCTGATCCCGGCCACTGACCCGGCCCGCGCGGCCAGATCCGCGCGCCGAGGCCCCTCGCGCATGTCCGCCGCCGGGATGCCCGGGCCCGCACTGGTACAGCTTCTCGCCGCGGCCCGCACCCCTTGTCCGGCTGCTGGCGGCCCTCCGCTGCGCCGCCCCCGGCCCTCGGTTCGTCCCGCTCTCGGCTGACTCGCCGGCTCGTCCCGCGGACGAGGGGAAACGGCTCTGCCGCACCCCCTTGTCCTGCAGGTCAGCCCCTGGTTCCGGCCAGCTCCGGGAGACGCCGAGGAGACGGTGGGTCCGGGTGTGGACAAGGGGGAGTCGAATTCTTCCGCCTTCCCCGTCACACCGAGCCGGGCCCGCACACCTCTATGGCCGACACCCACCTCTGACCGGCCGAGGACCGCGCCCACATCGACAACACAACAGCCCCTCCAGTAACTGGCGGGGCTGCGAAACCCAGCGCAGTGAGCCATGGGCCGCTGTGCCAGGAGAAGTGTGCCCACCACCCCTCTTTCCTCTGATTCACCGCTCGCCTCAGGCGAGCACCCCGCTCCGGCGGCGGCAGCGGGACCCGCCGCGGCGGTCTGCGGCGTGCCCGGCCGACGGCAGCGGGTGAAGGTGCCGATGCGACTGGTCACCTCGCCCTTCTACGCCGACGTCGCGCTGGCGGTGTACGTGAAGGTGAAGGCGCTCGGCATGCGCGAGGAGGGCTGCCAGGCGAAGTCGGCGACGATCGCCTCCTACCTGCACCTCTCGAAGGCCTCCGTGGAGAGAGGACTCGCGCAGTTGTCGCGGCACGCTCCGGACCAGGTGGTGGAGCTGGTCTCCCAGCGGCGCACGCTGCGCGGCGGGCAAGGGACCTCGGCGCTCCGCCGGACCAGGCCCATGTCGCGGACGGAGGCCTTCGTGTGGGTGCCGGTGGCGGCCGCGGAGGACCTCACGCCCCGCCAGCTGCGCGCGTACGCGATCATCGCGTACGCGCAGGCGGTGGGCATCCAGCTGACCGAGAGGGAGCTCGCCGGCTCGTTGTTCCACCACTCCGGCAAGAAGGCCGGCCAGCCGCTGACCGCGACGGCGGCCGGCCAGGTGGTCGACGAGCTCGAGACGGCCCGGTGGCTAACCGTTCGGCGCCGCGCCGGAGCCCGCGGACGCCACCTGTTCACCGCTCACGACATCGCCCCTGCCGCCTCGCCGGGGGAAGAAGAGGTCACCGGCCCGGCCGACCCGGCCCCCGGCGACGACGCGGAACGCTCCCGGCAGGGGCGGGCGGGCATCCTTCCGGCTGAGGCGGACAGTCCTCCGGTTGGTGAGGGTTCGGGTCCGCTGGCCGATGAGGGATCCCTCGCGAATGAGGAAACACCTAGGACTGACCGACCGGAGGACGCGGGTGCGCTTGACTCACCCGCCGTAGGCGAGATTCAGGTAGTAGAGGGCGCTGCGCCTGTGGAAAACCCGCCGGTCCCCAAGCCACACGGCAGGGCTTCGGCGGTTCTCGCGCTGCGCGCGGATGCAGACAACCAGCCCGTCATCCCCAAGCCGACGACCGGCCGGTCAACGGATTCCCGGCGGGCGTACAGCGGCCCGCAGCTGACGCTGAGCCCGGAGATTTACGCGGTGCTGGAGCCGGTCCACTGGCTGCTGAAGCGGGTCGACAGCCCGTTCGTCGCGCGGAAGATCGCGCGGGAAGTCGGCCGGCAGCTGCGCGACGGGATGGCCGCGGAGCGAATCAGCCACCGCCTCACCATCCGCGCGGCCCGGACGATGGCCTCGGAGATCCACGATCCGGGCCGGTGGCTGCTCGGCGTGGCTCTGCCGCGCTGGGGCTGCGGCCACCAGGACTGCGAGAGCGGCGTCATGTGGTCGACCGGGCGGCGTTGCGACGTGTGCGCGGAAGTCGTCGCCGACCGGGCTGCGGCACGCCAGCGCAGTCAGCGGCTCGCGGAGGGCCTGTGTCCTGAGCACGGCACCCGGCCTGGGCCTGCCGGATCCTGTACGGACTGCGTCCTGGACGACGCCATCCGCCGCCCTGTCCCCGCCCCTCGGTCCGAGCCCGCGGGACCGCCGCGCGGAACGTGCACCGGGTGCGATGCCCGGATCTTCCTGATCGGCCAGGCCCTGCTCGACGGCTCCTGCATGCTCTGCCGCTCCGAGGTATCCGGGCTGCCGCAGGTCGCGCCCCGCCCCTCCGTCCCGGCCACAGAACCCGTGACGTGCATCGGCGGTGCGGACGGTGCGGCGTGCAATCGCCCCGCGCTCCCGGCCCGCAGCGTCTGTGTCCGCCATCGGATCGTGGAGATCGCAGCCGCAGCTGTCTGACCACCACGCCCGTCCGGGCCCGACCCCTGCCCGGGACGGCACACCGGGTGGTGCGGCGGTGCCGGCGGTGCGGGCACTCCACTGCCGTCGCCGGACGCGAGCTCCGCACCACCGCACCACGGGGTTCGGAGGGACGGACCAGGGGTGCGGTGCGCCGGGCACGGAGCGCCCGCGATCTCTGGCTCGACCGCACCGCACCACCGCACCACCGCCTCCCCCGG
>NZ_JBEOWI010000137.1:0-4396 GCF_040296005.1 Kitasatospora sp. NPDC002551
TCGTGGAAGCGGACGGCTTCGCGGACGTGGCGCACCCAGTAGTCGGGCGAGCGGACGAGGTCCGGGTCGGCGACGTCGCCGGTGACGTTGGAGATCAGGGCGATCGTGGGCTCGTGGTAGGTGAGGCCCTGGGCGATCCGCCGGAACTCCTCCAGCATCGGCTCCATGAGGGGCGAGTGGAAGGCGTGGCTGACCCGCAGGCGGGTGGACTTCCAACCACCGGCGCCCACGATCTCCAGAACCGTTTCTTCGTCGCCGGAGAGGACGGTGGCGGTGGGGCCGTTGACGGCGGCGATGGACACGCGGTCCTCGTGACCGGCCAGGAACGGAAGCACCTCGCCCTCGGAGGCGATGACGGAGACCATGGCACCGCCGGTGGGCAGGGCCTGCATGAGGCGTCCGCGCGCGGCGACGAGGGCGCACGCGTCGGCGAGCGACCAGACGCCCGCGACGTGGGCGGCGGCGAGTTCGCCGACCGAGTGCCCGACGAGGAAGTCCGGTCGCACGCCCCAGGATTCGACGAGGCGGAACAGCGCGACCTCGATCGCGAACAGTGCCGCCTGGGCGTAGCCGGTGCCCTCCAGCAGGTCGGCGTCGGAGGTGATGACCTCGTTCAGCGGCCGGTCGAGGTGCTCGTCGACGACGGAACAGACCTCGTCGAACGCGTCGGCGAAGACGGGGAACGCCGCGTGCAGCTCCCGGCCCATGCCGAGCCGTTGCGCTCCCTGACCGGTGAACAGGAACGCCGTCCGGCCGGACACGGGCCGCGTACCGTCGCTGTGCCCGTCGGCCAGGCTGTCCAGACCGCGCAGCAGCTCCTCGACCTCGCGCCCGGCCACGGCGGCCCGGTACTCGAAGGCCGTCCGGCCGGTCGCCAGCGAGAAGCCGACGTCCGCCGGCGACAGCTCCGGCGAGGCCGCCACGTACTCGCGCAGCCGCCAGGCCTGGGCCCGCAGCGCCGCCGCGGACTTGGCCGACAGCACCCACGGCACCACGGAACCGCTGCCCGGAGCCGCCGAGGGCTCCTCGGCCAGCTCGGGTGCCTGCTCCAGGATCAGGTGGACGTTGGTGCCGCTGACACCGAACGCCGACACGCCGGCCCGGCGCGGCGCGCCGGTCTGCGGCCACGGCCGCGCCTCGGTCAGCAGCTCCACCGCACCCGCCGACCAGTCGATCTTGTCGGAGCGCTCGTCGGCGTGCAGGGTGCGCGGCAGCACACCCTCCCGGATCGCCAGTACGGTCTTGATCACGCCGGCGACACCGGAAGCGGCCTGCGTGTGCCCGATGTTGGACTTCAGCGCGCCCAGCCACAGCGGCCGGTCCTCGGGCCGCCCCTGGCCGTACGTCGCCAGCAGGGCGCCCGCTTCGATCGGGTCGCCGAGCGGGGTGCCGGTGCCGTGCGCCTCCACCGCGTCCACGTCCGCCGGTGCGAGTCCGGCGGAGGCGAGCGCCGCCTGGATGACACGCTGCTGCGCGGGTCCGTTCGGGGCGGTGAGGCCGTTGCTGGCGCCGTCCTGGTTGACGGCGGAACCCCGCAGCACCGCGAGCACCGGGTGCCCGTGGCGCCGGGCGTCGGACAGCCGCTCCAGCAGGACCATGCCGACGCCCTCGGCCCAGCCGGCGCCGTCCGCCTGCGCGGAGAACGCCTTGCAGCGGCCGTCGGGGGACATCGCCCGCTGGCGGCTGAACTCGATGAAGCTGTCCATGGTGGACATCACGACCACACCGCCGGCCAGCGCCATCGAGCACTCGCCCTGCCGCAGCGACTGCGCGGCCAGGTGCAGCGCGAGCAGCGAGGAGGAGCAGGCCGTGTCCACGGTCAGCGAGGGGCCCTGCAGGCCGAAGGTGTAGGAGACGCGCCCGGAGGCGACGCTGCTGGCGCTGCCCGTCGCGAGGTAGCCCTCGAACTCCTCGGGCGCCTGCTGGAAGCGCGACCCGTAGTCGTTGTAGCTGGCGCCGATGAACACGCCCGCTTCCGTGCCCTTCACCGACTCCGGTGCGATGCCGGCCCGTTCGAAGGTCTCCCAGGAGGTCTCCAGCAGCAGCCGCTGCTGCGGGTCGATCGCCAGCGCCTCGCGCGGGGAGATGCCGAAGAAGGTCGGGTCGAAGTGGTCGGCGTCGTAGAGGAACCCGCCGCCGCGCGCGTAGAAGGTGCCGGGCTTGTCGGGGTCCGGGTCGAAGCGGCCCTCGACGTCCCAGCCCCGGTCGGTGGGGAAGCCGGAGACCGCGTCGCGGCCCTCGTCGAGCAGCTGCCACAGCTCCTCGGGGGTGGTCACGCCGCCGGGGAGGCGGCAGCTCATCGCCACGATCGCGATCGGGTCGTCGTCGACGGCCGCGGTGCCGGTCGCCGGCGCGGTCGCGGCGGGGCGGGTGCCGACCAGCTCGGTGTGCAGGTGCCGGGCCAGCGCGGTGACCGACGGGTAGTCGAAGACCAGGGTGACGGGCAGCCGCATGCCGGTCACGGCCGACAGCCGGTTGCGCAGGTCGACGGCGGTGAGCGAGTCGAAGCCCAGCTCGCGGAAGGCCCGGCCCTCCTCGACGGCCTCCGGGCCGGCGTAGCCGAGCACGGCGGCCACCTGGGTGCTCACCAGCTCCGCCAGGGCCTGGACGGCGTCGCCGTCCGAGAGGCCCGCCAGCTGCCGGGCCAACGCGGAGTCGCTGTCGTTGCCGCTGCCGCCGGCCGCCGCGCCGGACCGGGTGGCGGCGTCGCGCGCGCCGCGCACCTCGGGCAGCTCGGCGAGCACGGGGGCGGTGGGACCGGCGGGCGAGGCCGCCGTCAGCCGCTCCCAGTCGATGTCGGCCACCGCCACGAACGGGTCGCCCAGGTCGAGGGCCTGCTGGAGCGCGGCGATCGCCGACGCGGGCGCCATCGCCGGCATGCCGCCCTTGCGCAGCCGTGCCTCGGTGGCGTCGTCGACCAGACCGCCGCCGGCCCACGGGCCCCAGGCGACGGAGGTCGCCGCCAGACCGGCGGCGCGGCGCTGCTGCGCCAGGGCGTCCAGGAAGGCGTTGGCGGCGGCGTAGCTGCCCTGGCCGGGGCCGCCCAGGGTGCCCGCGAACGAGGAGAACAGCACGAAGGCGGTCAGCTCCCGGTCGGCGGTCAGCTCGTGCAGGTGCAGCGCGGCGTCCACCTTGGGGCGCAGCACGGTGCGGGCCCGGTCGGTGGTGAGGGTGTCGATGACGCCGTCGTCCAGGACGCCGGCCGTGTGGAAGACCGACCGCACGGCGTCGCCCGCGGTGTCGAGGCGGTCGAGTAGCCCGGCGAGCGCGTCGCGGTCGGCCGTGTCGCAGGCGGCGAGGGTGACGCGGGCGCCCAGCTCGGTGAGTTCGGCCTCCAGCTCTCGTGCGCCGGGGGCCGCCGCGCCGCTGCGGCTGACCAGGACCAGATGCTCGGCGCCGTTGCCGGCCAGCCACCGGGCGACGTGACGGCCGAGGCCGCCGGTCCCGCCGGTGATCAGCGCGGTGCCCCCGGGCTGCCAGGTCCCCCGCTCCGACCCACCCGGCGCGGCCCGCACGAGCCGCCGGCCGAAGGCCGCGGAGGCGCGGACGGCGATCTCCTGCTCGGCGCCGTGCCGGCCCGCCAGCGTCGCGGCCAGGCGGGCCGCGGAGGCGGGGTCGAGGGCCGGGGGGAGGTCGACCGTGCCGCCCCAGCGCTGGGGGTACTCCAGCGCGGCGATCCGTCCCAGGCCCCAGACCGTGGACTGCAGCGGGTCCGCGACGGATTCCGGCCGGCCGGTGGTGACGGCGCCGCGGGTGGCGAGCCAGAGGGGAGCGTCGATTCCCGCGTCACCGAGGGCCTGGATCAGCGCCAGCGTGTGGGCGAATCCGGCGGGCAGCTCCGGGTAGCCCTGCTGCCGGCCCTCGGTGAGGGCGAGCAGGGAGAGCACTCCGGCGGGGGCCGTGCCGTCCAGCGCCTGCCGGATGCGGGTGGCGAGCGCCTCGCGGTCGGCGTCGTCCGCGCCGACCTCCAGGGACAGCAGGGTCATGCCCTGCCGGGCGAGGGCCTCGGCCACCGGGCACGTCGCGGACCGGCCGGCGGGCGTCACCAGCAGCCAGGTGCCCGAGGGGGCGCCGGTGGTGGTCTCCGCCAGGGGCTTCCAGGTGATGCGGTAGCGCCAGGAGTCGGTGAGGGCTTGTTCGCGGTTGCGGCGGCGCCAGGAGGCGAGGGAGGGGAGGAGGGGTGACAGGGTGTCGGGGGTGTCGAGTTCGAGGGTGGTGAGGAGGTGGTCGAGGTCTTCGCGTTCGACGGCTTCCCAGAAGGCGGTTTCGACGGGGTCGGTGGCGGTGGTGGCGGTGGTGGCGGTGGGGGTGTCGGGTTCGAGCCAGTAGCGGCGGTGGTCGAAGGCGTAGGTGGGGAGGTCGACGCGGTGGCGGGTGTGGGTGGGGAAGGTGGTGT
>NZ_JBEOWI010000138.1:0-4164 GCF_040296005.1 Kitasatospora sp. NPDC002551
CACGCCCTCCCGGTCGGTGGTGTGATCGTCCGAGAAACGACGGTCACCCGTCGCGTCCGGCACGTACTTCACACAGACAACGATCCTCAAGCTCACGGCCTGTCTCCTGTACTGGTCTCGTCCGGCGGCTGCGGTCGTGCACGCGGGCGCGCCTACGGCTCGCACCCGCTCCCGGCAGCGTGTTCCCGTGCCGGTCCGGAACTTCCTGGCAGCATACTCGCCAGTAGCCCGGCGGTCACTACTCGCCAGTAGCTTACGCCGGACGGTCCCGGCCGGGTGCCCCGCTGGCCCCCTCGGCAGCCCCGGGAAGGCCTCCGGTCCGACCCGGACCGCGGGACGGCCGCGCCGCCGTCAGAGCCATCCTGCCCCAGCCCACCCCCGACTCCACCCGAGGGGGCCGCCCTCGCGCCACCGGAGTCGCCCCGGGCCGCCCCGCGCGCCCCCGCCCGCACCCCGGCGCCCGCGCCGAACGGCCCCCGCGCGGGCTCAGACCGCCGCGCCCAGCGCCGCGATCACGTCCGCCCTCCGCGGCTGCCCCGCCGCCCGCCGCACCACCCGGCCGCCGGCGTCCAGCACCAGCACGGTCGGCGTCCGCAGCACCTCCAGGCGCCGCACCAGCTCCAGCCGCTCCTCGGCGTCCAGCTCGACGTGCGCCACACCGTCCACCATCCCCGCCACCTCGGCCAGCACCCGCCGGGTGGCCCGGCACGGCTGGCAGAACGCGGTGGAGAACTGCACCAGCGTCGCCCGCTCCCCGAGCGCCTCCCCCAGCTCCTCCGCCGACAGCCGCACCGCACCGTCCCTCGCCCGCACCCGCACTCTCCCGTCCCGCCTCGCCCGCGCCGGGCCTTCCCGGTCGTCCCCTCAGTCTGCGCCACCCCGCCGCCCGACCGGCCGGCCCGGGCCGGCCGCCGGAAACCGACCGGACGCCCGGGCGGGAAAAGTTCCCGTACCGGCTCATCACACACATCACACCGCCGGATCGGACCCCGGTGGCACGCCTCAGGTGACAGCGGGTGCCCGTTCGGGGGATCATCTCCGTGTATCGCCCGTGGCCGCCGCGGTGTGCCGTGCCCCCGGTCGGCCCCACGTACGGCACGCGGGTCCCCGCCGTACCGGGCCGCGAGGCCCGTCGAAGTCAGGACTGACCGTGGCAGAGCTCGTGTACCCGCCGGTGATCGGCGCCGCGCTGACCGTCTTCCGCGCGCTCGACGTGCGCATCAGGATCGTCGGCGCCGAACACATCCCCGCCAAGGGCGGGGCGGTGCTCGTGAGCAACCACATCAGCTACCTCGACTTCCTCTTCGCCGGCCTCGGCGCCTACCGCGGCGGCAAGCGCAAGACCCGCTTCATGGCCAAGGACGACGTCTTCCGGCACCGCGTCTCGGGCCCGCTGATGCGCGGCATGAAGCACATCCCGGTCGACCGCACCGACGGCCAGCCCGCCTACGAGGCCGCCGTCCGCGCCCTGCGGGCCGGCGAGGTGGTCGGCGTCTTCCCCGAGGCGACCATCAGCCGCTCCTTCATGCTGAAGAAGTTCAAGACCGGCGCCGCCCGGATGGCCGCCGACTCCGGCGCCCCGCTGCTCCCCGTGGTCCTCTGGGGCACCCAGCAGCTGTGGACCAAGGGCCGCCCGAAGACCCTCACCAAGCGGCACGTCCCGGTCACCATCATGATCGGCGAGCCGATCGTGCTGAAGCCCGAGGACAAGCCCGTCATGGTCACCCGACGGCTGCGCGCCGCGATGTCCGAGATGCTCGACCAGGCCCAGCGCGAGTACCCGGGCAAGCCCTCCGGCCCCGACGACACCTGGTGGCTGCCCGCCCAGCTCGGCGGCACCGCGCCCACCCTGGAGGTCGCCGAGGCCGAGGACGAGGCGGAGGCCACCGCCAAGGCCGAACGCCGCGCCGCCCGCGGCTGAACCGCGCCCACGAACGGACGACTCCCCGTCCCCGAGCGGACGCGGAGCGTCGCGTGTCGCCCCGTTCCATCCGCCCCGATCTGACACAGTGACAGCTCCTTCGGGGGGCTCGCGCCCGGCCTCGCCGGACGGATCGGAGACGGAGATGAGACGCGGATGACCCGCACACGGACACGGCTCTCAGGCACCACCGCCATCCACCGCACCACCACCAGGGCCCGCACCCGCCACCGCGCCGGTGCGGGCCTGCTGCTCGCCGGGACCCTGCTCACCGGCTGCGGCGCCCAACCCGGCGAGATCCCGCTCAGCGAGATCCGCGCCGAACCCTCCACCACGCCGCCGGCCGCCGAACCGGCCGTCGCCACCGCCGCCCCCGACGTGGTGGGCGCCGCCGCGGCCACCCCGGCCGTACCGGCCGCGCCGACCGCCCCGCCGGCCCGCAACGGCCTCATCGCCGCCCGGGTCTTCCTCGACCAGGACCACCTCACCAGCGCCATCTTCACCGTCTCCGCCGACGGCAAGACCCGCCAACAACTCACCCGGCCGGCCGAAGAGACCCGCGACGACCACCCCTCCTGGTCCCCCGACGGCACCACCCTCGCCTTCGACCGCACCGGCGGTGACTCCCCCGGCCGGATCTGGACCGCCGGCGCCGACGGCGGGAACGTCCACCAGCTGGGCTCGCTCTGCGAGGCCGGCGCCCCCGACTGCCTCAACGAGAAGGAGACCACGCCCGCCTGGTCCCCCGACGGCAAGCAGCTCGCCTTCACCCGCAGCTGGGGCAGCACCGACCCGACGACCGATCAGATCCAGTACAGCGATCTCTACGTCATCGCCCCCGACGGCACCACCGCCCAGCGGCTCACCTTCCTCACCAACGACACCCCGTACTCCGGCGTCGTCACCGATCCGGCCTGGTCGCCCGACGGCAAGCAGATCGTCTTCTCCTACCGCACCAGCGCCACCGGCCAGCCCGCCAACGGCCGCGCGCTCCACATCGTCAACGCCGACGGCACCGGCCTGCGCCGCCTCACCCCCTGGGAACTGCGGGCCGGCGAGCGCGCCAACTGGTCCCCCGACGGCAGCCGCATCGTCTTCACCACCTACCCCGACGGCGCCGACAACGCCCCCGGCGGCGGCATCTACACCGTCCACCCCGACGGCACGGCCGTCGAAGCACTCACCCCCGGCCCGTCCGACACCACCTACGGCATCGCCTCCTACTCCCCGGACGGCACCGCGATCGCCTTCTCCCAGGCCCCCGCCGGCGGAACGTCCGAGCTCTACACCATGCGTGCCGACGGCACCGGCGCCGCCCGGGTCACCGACACCCCCGGCCGCGGTGAGGGCCGGCCCAACTGGGGAGTGGCCCAGCCGGCGGGCTGACGCCGGACGGCGGCCCGGCCGGCGCCCGCTCAGGCGGGCGTCGGCCGAGCCGTCAGATCCCCCTCCCGGAGCTTCGACTGCGCCCGTTTCATCAGCTCCTCGCCCAGCGAACGGGCGTGCGTCTCACAGGTGTTCACCGCCTTCGCGGCCTCCGCGTCGGCCGTGCTGCCCGCGTAGCACTCCAGCTCCACCCGGACGACCAGGTTCCCGTCGACGAACGCGCCCTTCCAGACCAGGTCCTTCCGCGTCTCGTCCCGCACCACGACGCGGTAGCCGGCCTCACCCGTCGAAGCCGTCTCCTCGAACCGCCTTCGCGCGTCCGGAGACAGCGTCTCCGTGGGCGACTGGGCATTGTGGAGCCCCGCCTGGTACCAGCCGAACGCGACCAGCGCCTTGTCGTAGGTGCGGACGTCCATCGTCAGGTTCCAGTACTCGTCGCGCTCGCCGCCGGTACTCTCCGCCCGGCACGAGCGCCACGCCCCCTCGTCGGCCGCGCCCGGCGGCCCGTTCGAGGCACGCCCCTCGCTCTCACTCCCCGGCAGGCCCACCCGCCCGATCTCCTTACAGAGATCATCGGGTGTCCGATACCACCCCGCGGGCGACTTCGCCTCCTGGCCCTTCCCGTCGCCGCCGCTGCTGCACGCCGTCAGCGCCACCAGCACCCCGGCAGCCCCGAGCATCGCCGCAGCCTTACGATTACCGGTTCTCGTCATCACCGCGCCAGAGTAGAACTGACGGGCCGTCACCACCAGGGGGTTCGCCAAACGCAGAGAACCCCCGCCGGAATACCGGCGGGGGTTCTCTCACAATTTGTTCGGCGGCGTCCTACTCTCCCACAGGGTCCCCCCTGCAGTACC
>NZ_JBEOWI010000139.1:0-4085 GCF_040296005.1 Kitasatospora sp. NPDC002551
CGGCGGGCGGGTCGGCCGTCGCCTCTGGGAACGGCAGTGGCCCCGGCGCGGGGATGCGCCAGGGCCACTGGAAAGTAGCGGGGACAGGATTTGAACCTGCGACCTCTGGGTTATGAGCCCAGCGAGCTACCGAGCTGCTCCACCCCGCGTCGGTGTGCCTTCACCCTACGGCATCGCACCTGGTGCTCCGCACTGCATTTTCCGGCGGCGCGCGACCCCCACCCTCAAAGTTGGTTTCTTAATGCTATGAATTTGTGTATTGTTTTCGCATCCTTTCCACTAGGCCTGCCAGGCCCTGCCCATCCCAATGAGGCGTGACTATGGCCGTCATGATGACCCGTCGGGGCAAGCGCCGGGACTACTGCTGTCCCGGGCACAACCCCAAGGAACTGCACCACGGGACCGAACGCGCCCGCGAGAAGCGTGAGTGGCTCCGCGAAGCCGCCCAGGATCTCGCCGACGACGAACACCACCCCGGCCCCTGACCCTCACTCCCGCTCCGGGGCCATGCCGCCGCCGGCCACGGCCCCAGCCCCCTTTCCCCGTCCCGGAGACCACCTGTGCTGCCCCTGTCCTCGGCCGAGCCCGAAGAGATCGCGCTCCCCCTCCCCCGCGGCGACGTCCTGTCCGTCGCGGCCACCGCCTCCCCGCAGACCGGCACCGTGCGCTACGCCGTCCGTACCCGCCACCTCCGCGGAGTCCTCCTGGTCCGGCCGCACGCCGTCGCCGACGAGCTTCTTCCCGCCGGCGTGCGGGTCAGCTTCGGCGACGGCGCAGCACCGGTACGCCCGTACCGGCCGCGCCCGGATGAACCGGTCGTCCACCGCGTGCGGGTGCACGGAACCGCTACCTGTCTCGCCCCCGACCGCCTCCCCGACCCCAGCGCCGTCCTCGTGGAAGCCGTCGTCCTCGGCGAGCACCACGCGACCAGGCGGGTTCCCGACCGCGCGGCGGCCCTCCTGGAGGAGGCCGTCCTGGCCGTCCTCCAGCACTGGCAGGCCCGTGACGACCGGCACGACCTGGTGCGGGCAGTCGCACGCCTCGCGGCCCCCGCCGTGGTCCGCGACACCCGCACCGCCCTGGCCACGGCCGAAGCCGACCTTCACACCGTCCGAGAACGCCTGCGCCTGCGCCAAGGCCGTCTTCTGCGCCTGGACGACTTGGCCGCCGCTCCCCCGCCGCCGGCCAATCCGCCGGCTGGCGTCACGCGGTTCGTCTACACCGACGAGCACGGCCAGGCGCTCGGGACGGCGCTGGTGCGCGAGTGCGCTGTCAACGAGCCGCCCGGCACCGTCACCTACCGGGTCGACGGGCCCCGGCTGGCCGGCAGCGTCGTCATCGGCCCGTACCGGCACAGCACCGACCCCGTCCCCACCGGCGTCAGCGTGCAGTACGGCACCGGCAGCGACGAGCCGGTCGTCAACGGCATCCGGCTGCGCGGGGGCTGGGACCACGACAGCACGACGCCCATCACCCCATCCTCCCCCGCCGCGCTCCCCCGCCCCTCCCGGGCCGACCCCACCGCCACCCAGCCCGTCCCGACAGCCACCAACCGCCGTTGGTGGGCCGTGGTCCGCGCCCTGACCACCCGCTACACCCAGCGGCCCGACATCGCCCTCCTGCGCCTTGCCGCCGCCCACGCCCGGGCCACCGACCGCCGCCACGCCGAGCAGCACGGCCTCTCCCGGCTCCAGGCCGAGCAGGACAAGCTGGCGAACACTGCGGCGGCGCTGCGCGAGCGCCTGGACGACGCCACGGCCCTGATGGACTGACCCCCCTCTGCCGCCCAGCCTGCCGACCAGGTCCCAGTCACCGCCCGTTCTCCGGGGCTGGACTGCGGCAAGGACCGCATTCGAGGTAATCAGGCGCTGCCGGAGGACCCTGAGCAGTAGTCTCCCGTCATGGCCTCCGGTGACTGTGTGTTCTGCGGTGCTCCCGTCAGCTCACAGGGGGAGCACGTCCTTCCCCGCTGGCTGTTCGCGCGGTGGGCCGGTCAAGGGCCGTTCACGTTCTTCGAGGGCAGCGAGCCGATCGCCAAGCGGAATGGCAAGACGGAGCGTGACCAGCTGGCGCGCGTCATGCTGCCGGTGTGCGGCGTCGACAGCCCATCCAACTGCAACGGCTGGCTGAACGACTCGTTCGAGGTGGCGGGCAAGCCGCAGGTCCGCGCCGTTCTGGACGCTCTCCAGTCGATCACCGGCAGCGCGGTCGTCGACTTCGCCCGGTGGGTGACAAAGACCCTGCTCCTGCACGACCACCCCCTGGCCGTGAACTCCGAGATCGGGCACCTCGATCTGCCTGGCCGCAACGCGCTGGAGCTGCCGCCGCCCGGCCTTCGAGGGCTGCGGCATACCGGTCAGTTCCCGGAGGACGTCTCGGTCTGGATGGCCGTGGTCGACCCGAATGGGGCTGTGGTGACCATGCCTGAGTTCGAGCTGGTCGTTCTCCCTGACGTCCACCGTCCGGACGGCGCGGGCGGGAAGTGCGGGGCCACAACACTCGGCCTGTCCCTGCCGAACGACCTGATGGTGACCTTGCAGTTGATCTCCCACCCGCTGATCGACATCGTGCACCCCTTCGAGGCTTCCGGTCAGGTGACCAGGCTGTGGCCGAACCCGCCCGCGGCCCTGGACGTCACGGCCCTCCCCGTCCTGGACGCCGCCGGCGGCCGCGCGCTGAACAAGTGGTTCGCGGTCGGCGGCGCGAGCATCGGCCTCCAGGCAGGCGAACGCTGGCCCTACAGCACCCTGGCTCGATTCCTCCAGCCGCGGGGCGGGCCTGTGGTCAGGGGAGCTGCCGAGGCCGCCGGGGCGTGACCCGGACACTGGCGGCGTCGGCGTCCCCGCCTGAGAGTGCGGCGGTCTCCAGCGCGAGCAGGTGAGTGCGGTCGCGTAGGCTCGCGAACGACCAGCGAGTAGTTGCTGCGGGAGTGGCCGAAGTCGCCGAAGTCCTTGTCCCACAGAAGTCCGACGCCGAGGTAGTACACATGGCGGACGCTCTTCCGCGAACGCGCGGATCGCCGCAGGCCTCGAGCTGGGCTTCCGTCCGGCGGGACCGTGAAGCGCGGCGTCCAGCTCACCGTTGCCCCGCGAGCACCAGGGTGCCGCGGCCAGGCCGCCGCTCCCGGCATAGTGATGCGCCAAGGCATGCGACCAACTGTGCGCACGGACACGCGGTCCCCGCCCCGGACCGGCCCGGAGCGAGGCCGGGCCCGGAGCACTGGATCCCCGGGCTCAGCTCACCGACTCGGCCGGCTGCAGGCCCTCGCCCGACGCCGCCGGGTTCCGCCAGTCCAGGTCCAGCTGGTCCGCTCCCTCGCGGACCACGATGGGCCCGTGCTTCTTCTCCAGCTTGTTGTACTGGGTGCGGCCTGAGCCCTCCTGCTGGTAGCCAGCCCACCGGGCCAGGTTGGGCTTGGTCAGCTCCACTCCCGCCTCCTGATGTGCCAGGTAGATCCGCTCGGCCTTCTGGCTCTTCGTCTCACCGGGCGGGGCGACGCCCAGATTGACCTTGGGCTCCTCCGCTCCGGCGCCGGCCGCCTCGTCGTCCTCTTCGTCACCGTCCTCTTCCTTCGCCTCGCCCTGCTCCGGTTCCGGGGCCGGGGCCGGTTCCGGGGCCGGTTCCAGGGCCGGGGCCGGAGCAGGGGCCGGAGCAGGGGCCGGAGCAGGGGCCGGAGCAGGGGCCGGAACCGGAGCAGGGGCGCCCTCCGGTCCCGTCGCGGACGGATCCTCCTCCTGGCCCGGTCCGCCTGCCGGCGAGGGGTCCGGCGCCTGTTCCTGCCCGTCACCGGGCCCCTCGGGCACTCCCGCGGGAACCTGCTGCTCGGTCCCCTGCGGGGCGGCCGGCATCCGGGACGGTGCCTGAGCGGGCAGCGGGGCCGCAGCCGGCGGTGTGGCTTCGGCGGGCGCCGACACCGGCGGGACAGCAGCGGGCGCGTTCACCAGAATCGCGGCAGGTGCCTCCAGAGCGGGCGCGGGCGGTGCCGGCGGTGCCGCTGCAACCGCCGCCGGGGCGGGCACCTCGTCGAGCTGCTGCTCAGCCGGTGCCGTGGTGTGGACCGTGTTCCGGTCGATCGCGATGCCGAG
>NZ_JBEOWI010000140.1:0-4066 GCF_040296005.1 Kitasatospora sp. NPDC002551
ACCCCATGGCCCCCAACCCCTCCCCCCACCCCCCCCTCTCCCCCCCCCGCGGTCCCGTCCCGGGGCCGGCCGCCCGCCGCCGTCACCGCCGGTAGAGCGGCTCGCCGGGCAGCCCGGCGCTCGCCGGGAGCACCGCCAGGTCGAGACCCCGGTCCAGCCGCACCCGCAGCACCGGGTCCGCGGCCACCGCCCGTCCGACCCGCTGCGCGGCCGCCTGCATCCCGGCCTGGTCGAGCGCCGGGTCGAGGACGACCGCGAGCACCCCGTCCGAGTCCCCGGACGGCGCCAGCATCCCGGCGGTCACCTGCGGCTCGGCCGCCAGCAGCGCCCGGACCGCCTCGCGCACCTCGGGGTCGCCGGCCGGCGGCAGGTAGGGCCGGTTCTCCGCGAGCGCGCGCAGCCGGGCCCCCGACAGCTGGAACGGCACCGGCCCGGCCGGGTCCACCAGCAGGGTGTCCGCCCGCTCGGAGAAGGCGACCATCGCCGCCTGCGGGGCGGCGGTCGGCGCCGGACGGGCGTCGGCGCGCCAGCGCGCCAGCGACTCCAGCGAGGTGAAGGCCGGCAGCGCGCGCCGGCCATCGGCGGCCTCCAGCACCGGGACGGCCATGTCGCTGGTCTTCTCGTGCCGGTGCCCGTGCGCGTCCACCTCGACCTCGCCGAGGATCGCCACGATCGGCACCATCAGCCGGGTGGGGGTCAGCGCCGCGAGCACCTCCGGCTCGGCCGCGCGGTCCTGCGCCCAGCGGGCGAGCGCGGCGGCCAGCGCCGGATCGGCGCCGCCGTCGTCGCCGGAGAAGCCCGGGTCGGGGATGTTCTTGCCGACGAACGCCGGGTTGGAGAAGTCTTTGCGGTCCACCCGGCCGACCCTATGCCACCACCCCCTCCCGTCCCCACGGACCGAAGGTCCCCCGTCCGTCCCCTACCCGCGGGTAGGCGCGGTGTGGCAGTCTGCGCCCATGGCCACGCCCGAAGCCGCTGCCGCCGACGCCGCCCGCGCCGCGTCCGTCCCCTCGCCGGCCGCCGACCGCGCCCGGTACGACCGGGCCACCGCCCACCTGGACGGCCCGGTGGCCGTCGTCGACCTGGAGGCCTTCGACGCCAACGCCGCCGACCTGGTGCGCCGGGCCGGCGGCAAGCCGGTCCGGGTGGCGAGCAAGTCGGTGCGCTGCCGCGCCCTGCTGGAGCGGGCGCTGGCCGTGCGGGGCTTCGCCGGGGTGATGAGCTTCACCCTCGCCGAGTCGCTCTGGCTGGCCCGCGGCGGGCTGGACGACGTCCTGCTCGCCTACCCCTCCAGCGACCGGGCCGGCTTCGCCGAGCTGACCGCCGACCCCGGGCTCGCCGCCGCCGTCACCGTGGTGCTGGACGACCCCGCCCAGCTGGACCTGGTCGACGCCGCCCGGGCCGGCACCGCCGAGGTGCGGGTCGGCCTGGAGCTGGACACCTCGCTGCACCTGCTCGGCGGGCGGGTGCGGGTCGGCGCGCGCCGCTCCCCGCTGCGCACCCCCGAGGACGTGGCCGCCTTCGCCGAGCTGGTGCAGCGGCGCCGGGGCTTCCGGGTGGTCGGGCTGATGGCGTACGAGGGACACGTCGCCGGGGTCGGGGACTCCGTGCCCGGGCGCCCGGTGCGCTCCGCGCTGGTGCGGATGATGCAGACCCGGGCGCGGACCGAGCTGGCCGAGCGCCGCGCGGCCACCGTACGGCTGCTGCGCCGGGTGGCCGAGCTGGAGTTCGTCAACGGCGGCGGCACCGGCAGCGTCGAGTCGACGGTGGCCGAGCGCGCGGTGACCGAGGTGGCGGCCGGGTCCGGGCTCTACCAGCCGCAGCTGTTCGACCACTACCGGGCGTTCCGCGGCCGCCCGGCCGCGCTGTTCGGCCAGCCGGTGGTGCGCCGCCCCGGAGTGGGCGTGGTGACCGTGCTCGGCGGCGGCTACCCGGCCTCCGGCGCGGCCGGCCCGGACCGCTCCCCCGTGCCGTACCTGCCGCCGGGGCTGCGCTACGACCCGATGGAGGGCGCCGGCGAGGTGCAGACGCCGCTGCTCGGGGCGGCGGCCGACGACCTGCTGATCGGCGACCGGGTCTGGTTCCGGCACGCCAAGGCGGGGGAACTCTGCGAGCGCTTCGCCGAGTTGCACCTGGTGCGGGGGGACGCGGTGGTGGACACCGTGCCGACCTACCGGGGCGAGGGCCGGACCTTCCTCTGACCTGGGCGGTTCCGCCCTGCCGCGGACCCGGTTGCACTACCGTGGGACGCACACCGCGAACGGGACCGACAAAGGGGGAGGCCGTGGAGGCCGAGATCGCACAGCTGGTGACCACGGGCGCCACGACGGTGGTCGGACTGATGGCCACCGAGGCCTGGACGCAGCTGCGTTCACGGCTCGCGGGCCTGCTGGGGCGCGGCCGGGACGCCGAGGAGGTGTCCGCCGAGCTGGAGGAGATCCGGGTCGAGGTGGTCCGGGCGGATGGCGACGCCGGGCTGGTCGACGACCAGGCCGCCGAGCTGCGCAACCGGATCCGCCGGCTGCTCCGCCAGGAACCCGAGGCGGCGGGCGAACTGCGCGCCCTGCTGGAGGAGTTCACGCGAGGCGCGACGAACATCACGGTGTACAACAACATCGTCGAGGGCGGGACGCACCACGGCATGGTGTTCCAGGTGGGCCGGCTCGACCGCAACTACCAGGCACCGCCGCCCGCGCCCGGCGGCAGCTGAGCCCCCCGGGGAACCTTGGCCGGACCTTAAGAGGGCCCGATGGGATGCCTAACCCAGGCGTCCCGTCGGGCCTTTGCGCTGCTCGGAGGCCTACTTTCCGTCAAAAAGTGGCCCAGAACGCGCTATTGCCAGCTGGTCTAGTCCAATCATACGCTCAGCCCAGGGGTCGCGCGCCGGGTCGGCCGTCCCCTCGGGCAGACGTGCCCGGCAGTCCCCCACAGCTTCGACCCGGTTCACGGTCAAGGAGTCCCCACCCCATGTCCATCAAGCGAACCGCCATGTCCGTCGGCGTCATCGGCGCCGCCTTCCTCTCCGTCACCTCCGTCGGCATCGGCACCGCCGGCGCCCACGGCACCGTCACCAACCCGGTCAGCCGGGTCGCGGCCTGCTACGCGGAAGGCCCGGAGACCCCCAAGTCGCAGCTCTGCAAGGACGTCGTCGCGCTCGGCGGCACCCAGCCGCTGTACGACTGGAACGAGGTCAACCTCGCCAGCGTGGCCGGCAACCACCAGGCGCAGATCCCGGACGGCAAGCTCTGCTCCGCCGGCCGCGACAAGTACAAGGCGCTGGACCTGCCGCGTGCCGACTGGCCGGCCACCGCGGTCGCGGCCGGCAAGATCGACTTCAAGTTCCGGGTCACCGCCGCCCACCAGGGCAACCAGACCATCTACATCACCAAGCAGAGCTGGGACCCGACCCAGCCGCTGAAGTGGTCCGACCTCGACGCGGTCCCGGTCGCGCAGGTGCCCACCTCCCGCACGTCCGACAACGGCTACTACAACTACAGCGGCACCCTGCCGCAGCGCACCGGCCGTCAGCTGCTCTACATGGTCTGGCAGCGCACCGACAGCCCCGAGGCGTTCTACAGCTGCTCCGACGTCGACTTCGGCAAGGGCGCCACCACCGCCGGCGCCGTGTCGGCGCTCGCCGCGCAGGCCCCGGCCGCGCCCAGCGAGGAGCAGATCGCCGCCGGCCAGTCCAAGTCCACCGTCGCCCACCACGGGCACGGCGGCAACGCCGAGGAGCCCGCCGGCAAGGTCGTCGCGGCCGACAGCGCGGCGGTGGGTGGCGGCTCCGCCACCGGCCCGCTGCTGCTGACCGGTGCCGCCGCGATCGGCGTCGGCTGGGCCGGCATGGTGCTCCGGCGCCGTCGGGTCGAGGCTGTGCGACACGACGGCTGACCGCCGGAAGCCGGGGCCGGGCCGTCCCACCCCCCGTTCGGCCCCGCCCCGGCCGATCCGTCGCAGCTGAGGACGGCGGGGGGGGGGGCCGGGGGGGGGGGGGGGGGGGGGGCCCCCGGGGGGGGGGGCCCCCCCCCCCCCCCGCCGGGGCGGGGGGCGGCGCCGGGGGCCGGCC
>NZ_JBEOWI010000141.1:0-4048 GCF_040296005.1 Kitasatospora sp. NPDC002551
AGCGACACCCCCGTCATCACCCTCGACGCCCGACGCCGCGACAGCGCCAAGAGCGCCCTCATCACCCTCGTCGAACACGCCCTCCTCGCCCGGCTCCGCTGAGCGGAACCCGAGGCCGGCGGCCCCGGCACCCCGTCGGCGTGACGGGGTGCCGGGGCACGTTCGCTTGCGGAGAGGTGTCGTCCGGACGCCGGACGCAAGACCCTCGCATAAGCAGCGGATAACAGTTCGGTAGGCATTTGGTGATCAACAATGACTGTTTGTAGCGAATCGGCATCACTCAGCGCCAGAAGTCCACAGTTTTGCGCCAACATGTCGGCGAATGTCCTGAATTGCACCGCGCGCTTCGCCCACCAGCAGCTGTTTGTCCCCCATCCCTGCACGTGCTGAAATTCCAGCTACCCCTGGATCCCGTGCGGCTGTCGTTCCCCGGAACGGACGGCCCACCGGGGGTAGCGCTGGATTGATCCATGGCCGGCTGTCGGCCGAGAGGTAGTTGTCGAGTGAGGCGTAAGCAGCAGGTCGCCCCGCAGCGGCGCTCCGAGCCCCGCCAGAGCGAGCCGAACGGCACCGCACCGGAACCGGGCGGGTTCTCGGCGTTCACACCGGTCGAGGAACGGCCGCAGGCCGCCCCGGCGCCGCAGCAGCCCGGTCCCGGCGAGAACCGCGCGTCCGGCCCCGGTACCGGCACCGGCCCCACGCCCGGCTCCGGCACGGAGGACACCGGCCCCAAGGGCAGCCGGTACGACTTCGTGCGCCCGCGCAACTGGCGCGTGCCCGCCCGTCTGATCGCGATCCTGCTGATCCCGGTCGTCATCGGCCTGGTCTTCGGCGGCCTGCGCGTCAACACCTCGATCGACGGCTTCGTCAAGGCCGACCGCGCCCAGCGCACCGCCGCCCTCGCCAAGGCCGCCACCGAACTCGCCGAGGCGCTGGAGAGCGAGCGCGACAAGACGCTCATACCCCTGATCACCAAGCAGGACCCGAACAACGACGTCACCAAGGCGCGCTCGACGACCGACGCCGCCCTCAAGGCGTACAACGCGGCCTACGAGGCGAGCGACAAGTCCGGCGAGCTGCCGCGCCGGCACGAGGCCTTCCAGCAGGTGGTCGTCCACCTGCCGCAGCTGCGTGCCGGCGCCTACGCCGACAACCTCTTCGCCTCCGCGACCGTCAGCGCCTACTCGGTGATGTTCGCCCCGCTGCTGTCCTACGACAACTCGGTCGGCCTCGGCTCGTCCAACCTCACCAGCAAGGGCCGCTCGATCTACGCGATGTCGCTGGCCAAGGCCTCGGCCTCGACCCAGCGCGCCCTCATGCTGCAGCTGCTGGTCGGCATCTCCGCCCAGAAGACCACCCGGTACGAGAACGTCGACCTCATCCAGCAGCTGCTGGTCGCCCAGCGCCTGGAGCAGACCGCGCTCTCCGAGTTCAACACCGGCAGCGCCCCCGAGGACGCCAAGCAGTACGCCGACGCCCAGGTCGCCCAGGCCAACGCCGACCAGCGCGCCGCCTACCGGATGCCCAACGGCAGCGTCCCGACCATGCAGGGCCTGCTGAGCCTCGGCACCGCCTACACCCAGGCCGCCGCCGCCGGCCAGTCCCAGGGCAAGGACGTCGCCGACCGCGCCTACAAGGACGCCAAGGACTCCGGCCTGACCCCGGAGAACTGGAACCAGGCCGCCAACACCCACATCTCCAGCCTGCGCGCCACCGAGGTCGCGCTGCTGGACGACGTGCTCCAGGACGCCGCCGATCTGCGCGACAACGCCCGCTTCGACGCCATCCTCAACTCGCTGATCGTGCTCACCGCGCTGATCCTCGCCGGTGTCCTCACCGGCTACGTGGCCCGCTCGATGATTCTCGGCATGCGCACCCTGCGCAACGCCGCCCTGGAGATCGCCGACCACCGCCTGCCCGAGCTGGTCGAGCGGCTCTCCAAGACCGACCCGGACCGGGTGGACACCAACGTCACCCCGATCCCGCTGCACGGCAAGGACGAGATCGGCGAGGTCGCCCGGGCCTTCGACCAGGTCCACCGGCAGGCGGTCGCGCTCGCCGCCGAGCAGGCCCTGCTGCGAGGCAACGTCAACGCGATCTTCACCAACCTGTCGCGCCGCAGCCAGAGCCTCATCCAGCGCCAGCTGGCGCTGATCACCGACCTCGAGAACAACGAGGCCGACCCGGACCAGCTGGAGAACCTCTTCAAGCTGGACCACCTCGCCACCCGTATGCGCCGCAACGGCGAGAACCTGCTCGTCCTCGCGGGCGAGGAGGCCGGCCGCCGCTGGAACACCCCGGTCCCGCTGGTCGACGTGCTGCGCGCCGCCGCCTCCGAGGTGGAGCAGTACGAGCGCGTCGAGCTCTCCGGCATCCCCGAGGCCGAGGTCGTCGGCGCCGCCGTGACCGACCTCGTCCACCTGCTCGCCGAGCTGCTGGAGAACGCCACCACGTTCTCCAGCCCGCAGACCCGGGTGCTGGTCAACGCGACCCGCCTGCCGGACGGCCGGGTGCTCGTCGAGATCCACGACAAGGGCATCGGCCTCACCGCCGAGGACTTCGCGGAGATCAACGAGAAGCTGGCCGAGCCGCCCACGGTCGACGCCACCATCTCCCGCCGCATGGGCCTGTTCGTGGTCGGCCGGCTCTCCCAGCGGCACGACATCCGCGTCCAGCTCCGCCCGTCCGGCGAGTCGGCCGGCACCACCTCGCTGGTCATGCTGCCGCCGTTCCTGACCCAGATGGCCGCGGCGCCGGAGCCCGAGGAGCAGTTCACCGTCTCCCGGATCTTCGCCGAGCAGGAGCCGGCCGCCGAGTGGGGCGCCGACCGCGACCCGGTCCGCAGCGCCGCCGAGCTCGGCTTCGACGACCACCTCACCGGCATCGGCAACTCCGGCTCCACCGGCTTCAGCCCGGCCCTGGAGGCCGTCCAGCGCTCCCAGCGTCTGGACCAGGTCCGCCGCGCCGCGCTGGAGGCCGGGCCGCAGGACGGCCCGGTGGTGGACGCCGGGGTCGAGGACGACTACCCGGCCTACGGCCGGGACGGGCAGTACCCGCAGCAGGGCTACGACCAGTCCGGCTACGGCGACGACCAGTACGGCTACCAGGACGAGTACGGCCAGGACACCGGCTACGACACCGGCGGCTACCGGCAGGACGGCTACGGCCAGTACCCGCAGCAGGGCTACGACGAGTACGGCCGCCAGGACGGGTACGGGCAGCAGGACCGGTACGCGCCGCAGGACGAGTACGGCCAGGACGCCGGCTACGACCGCTCCGGCCACGCCGGCGACGACCAGTACGGCCGCGGGGCCGAGGAGGCCCCGGCGGGCCACCCGTACGCCCCCGAGCAGCCCGCCCTCCCGGCCGCCGACGCCGCTCCCACCACCCTGCCGTCCGGGCTCCCGCAGCGCCGCCCGGGCCAGCAGCTGGCCGGCGGCGGCTTCCCGGCCGGCCAGCCGGACGCCAACGGCGGCGGCGAGAGCCCGAACTGGTTCACCGGTGCCAGGGACACCTCGGCCACCCCGGCCGAACCGCGCGGCCACGACGTGTCCGCCCTCGGCGGCTACGGGCCCACCGGCCCGACCGCCGCCGGCAGCACGGCCTGGCAGTCGCCCAACGACGGCGACTGGCAGCGCGCCGAGAAGCTCCGCGAGCCCTCCTCCAGCGGCACCACCCCGGCCGGCCTGCCCCGGCGCGTGCCGAAGCAGAACCTGGTGCCGGGCAACGCCAAGCCCACCCCGCAGGACGGCCCGCAGGTCTCCCGCGCCCCCGAGGAGGTCCGCGGCCGCCTGACCAACCTGCGCCGCGGCGTCGAGCAGGGCCGCAGCAGTGCCGGTACCACCGGAAGCTTCCGGATCGACCCCGATCAGGTAGACCCGTCCGGCAACGGACAGCAGAATCGCAGCACCGATCTCTTCGGCGGCTCGAACCACCAGGAGCGTTGAGTTGAGTCAGATGAGCCAGGCCGCACAGAACCTGAACTGGCTGATCACCAATTTCGTGGACAACACCCCCGGGGTGTCGCACACGGTGGTGGTCTCCGCGG
>NZ_JBEOWI010000142.1:0-4043 GCF_040296005.1 Kitasatospora sp. NPDC002551
CTCGCCGGTCGCCTGGTAGAGGCGGCCGATCAGGATCGGGCCGGGGATCGAGATCAGGTAGCCCACGCCCTGGGCGAAGGCCGACAGCTGGGCCAGCCGGACCTGCCTCGGGCAGAACTTCCCGCCCGCGGCACCGCCGCCGACAGCACCCGCCCACCCGCCGGCACACCACCGGCAGCCGTCCCGCCGACCGGCCCACCCCGGGCCGCTCGCAAGAGCGCGGAGCGGGCCGCCGCCGACCAGGTGGCCTCCCGCTCCGCGCCGCTCAACCGCAGATCACCCTGCCCGCCGCCCGGCAGCCGGCCGCACCCGTGCCGCTGCAGCCAGGCCGCGCTCAACAGCCCCCGGCCCCCTACGTCGATCCGCGATCCCGGGACACCGCTCCCAGCCACCGACCGAAGGAGCAGCATGATCACCAGCCTGGACCGACTCGACATCGAGGGCTTCACCGGAAGCCAGGAGACGGCCATGGCCGAGTACGACGCGGCCGCCCGGCGCTGGTGGGAGGCCCACCCGGACGCCGACCGGAACGGCGAGGAGTCCACCACCGAGGGCCGGCGGCTGCTGGCCCTGATGGACACCACCGCCCGCTACGCCGACGTCCGTGACCGCCTGGCCAACGAGCAGGTCGCCCGGGGTGAGCGCGACCGCCTGCTGGGCGAGGTCGAGCGGCACTGGGAGGCGCTGAGCACCGAGTCCTCCTGGTTCGCCGCCCACCACGCGTACGTCCTCGCGGTCGACGAGGCCCGCATCGCCATCGACATGTGGCGCGAGCGCGCCGAGACGGCCCTGGGGCGCTCGTTCCTCTGCTTCTCCGACCGGGACCAGGCGGCCTACCGGCAGATCCAGGAGGCCGGGCACCCCGAGCTGGAACCGGAGCAGGACGACCTCGACCGGACCCCGGCCGAGACCGCCGAACGGCTGCGAGTCAATCTCGACCAGGCGCACGAGTACCGCGCCGGGCGGGCCGCCGAGACCCTCCGGCTTCAGGAGTCCGGGAACATGCGGCTGCGCGACCAGGTGGAGACGGCCGCCGTCCGCCTGTGGCTCATCGAGGAGCGCCTGTGCCGGCTCGACGCCGCCCAGGACCCGTCCGGCATCGTCGGTGACCTCGCCCCCTACCTCGACGGGCCCCTGCATCCCGACCACATCGCCGCCTACCGCGCCGCCCAGCAGGCCGCCAGCACGGCCGCGCCGGGGGTCTGAGGAGCACCGTGACCACCGCCCTCACGCTCGACGGCAGCAGCCGCTACCACCTCGACGCCGCCTGCCGGGCCCTCGACGGGGCCCGTCTCAGCACCCGTGGCGCCGTCGTCGAGGAGGACTCCGACACCCTCGGCCAGACCCCCTGCTTCCTGTGCGCCGCCACCGCTGGCACCGCCTGGTACGTCACCGAGCAGACCATCGCCGAGCTCTACGAGATGATCGGCCCGGCCAAGTACCACACCAGTGTCGACCCCGGCACCGGCCGCCTGGCGGTCGACGGGCTCACCATCCCCGCGCACGGCGACGCCCCCCGCGCTGTCGCCCGCTTCGGCGACACCGTCCGCCGCCACCCCGACGGCGGCTACCGCGTCCACCCGGCCGTCGGCCATGCGAGCACCCCCTAGTCGACCGGCCGCCGACCCGCCGCACTCGCCGTCCCCGCGCCCGGCAGTCCCCGCCCGGCGGACAGTCCGGGCCGGGCCGCGCACGCAAGCAGTCTCCCGCCCTCCGGGCCGGGAGGCGACCGACACCGTCCCCAGGAGAACGCCATGGCCAGCTCCCTCCCCGAGTCCTCCCAGCCCGCGACCGCCCTGTACCGGGCCGAGGTCGACGTCGCCGACGGCCGCTCGCTCACCCGTACCCTGACTGGTACCGGCCCCGTCGGCGTCCCCGCCGACCAGGTGACCGACGGCGCCGTCGCCGCCGTCCGGGCCCAGGAACCGACCTCCCGCATCGAGGCCGCGCGCTCGCGCACCATCAAGCCCTGACCTCCCGGACCCACCGGCACCGACGGACACAGCACAACGGGGCGGGCCGCCACCAGCCGGTGACGGTTCGCCCCCGCGCTGCTCCACCGAACCCACCCCAAGGAGAAAGCCCATGACGGACGTGCAGGCGAACCACGTCCGGAACCCGTCCGCGTCCCAGGACGGCCGAGGCCCCGGCGGCGGCCAGCCGGCCGTCAACGGCAGGCCCGCGGTGCGCCCGCAGGGCCTGCACCCCGGAGTCTGGGTCACCCAGGCCTACCCGCCGGTCCTGGCGGCCGCCCTCCAGCGGCGCGGGGGCATCCCCGTCGCCGTGCGCGAAGCCGTCCTCGACCAGCTGGGGCACCGCTCCCCCGCCACCCTGCGGGAGCGGATCGAGCGGCGCTGGTGGGCGAGATGGAGCCACCTGCCCGCCGGCGAGATCGCCGAGCGGGCCGATGACATCGCCTACGCCCTGGTCGCCGAGCCGGGCTGCCCGGAGCCCCGCTGCGAGGATGGCTGGCTGCTCGACGCCGACCACGGCTGCCCCCGCTGCCGACCGCGCACGGTCGAGACCGCCGCCGTGGCACCGGCCGGGCCGCCCGCCGCCCGCACGACCGTCGCCGCGGCGGCCGCCGCGATCCGGCAGACCATCCTCACCAGCCGCACCGCCGCGCACCACCGGCAGGCCCGACACGACCAGCGCGCTCAGCAGCACGGCCCGCGACCGCCCCTCGACCGACCCGACGGCAATGTGCCGCAGGCCGCCCAGCCGGAGCGGTCTCCGATCAGCCGATCGCCTGGAGGAAACACATGACCACCGACAACGGCCGTCCGGCCGCCCGACGCGCCGGCCGCCGGGCCCTGCCCAGTGGAAGCCCCGAAGCCAGGACCGGGGCCGGAGCAGGAGACGGCGACGCCGGGGGCTGCCCGCAGTGCCGCCGGCCGAGCACCGTCCGCCTCTGCCCGCCGTGCTCGGCACGGGCGGCGCTGGCCGAGGCCGTCGAGTACCACCTGGCGGTCGCCGTCCTGGTCGGCTGGCAGGACGTCCTGGCCGTAGTCGGCTACGTGCACGACCAGTTCAGCCGGATGCTGGTCGCGGGCCGGGACCGCCCGCGACGGTACGCCCCGGTGCTCTCGCGCGAGGAGTCGGCGGCCAGGGCACTGCGCGACCTCGCCGAGATCCAGGCCCGCAGGCACTTCGTCGAGCACACCGGCGTCGCCCCGCACGGTCCGGTCGACCCCGACCGGGAGTTCCGGATCAGCGGGCGCCGCCTGGTGGCCGCGCTCGTGGCCGAGCAGCGGGCCCGCCGGGGCGCGGCCGAGGCGCTGCTCCAGCAGCGGCTGGCCTACGTGCGCGGCCTGCGGATCGCGCTCGCCGAGCACGGCGCCGATGCGATCACCTCGCCGGTGTAGCGACGTCGGCCCCACGGTGCGCGCGCCGGGCGGCACCCGCTACCGGGCGCCGGCCTTCAGTCGGCAGCCGGCGGGAGGGAGCGCCGGCCCGTGCCGGACCGACGTCACGCCCATGCCCGCCGCCCACCTCCGGAGTACCAACCCCGGGACGGCCGCGCGGGCCCGGGACCAGATCCGCACCACCCGCTCCACCACCCGCCATGTCCGGTGGGCCGATTCCGCTGGAGAACACCGTGTCTGAAACCTCCGTCCCCACGGCCGGCTTGGACCCGGCCGAGGGGCCCGGCGGCCTCGTGGACGCCTCCGGGCGCCCGGTGCCGACCGAGTACCGCATCCCCTGCCCCGGCCACCCGCTCGGCGACCACGCCGCCCTGATCCTGCGGCGCCGCCACACCGACCACCGCGACGCCTGGTGCATCGTCAACCCGGCCTGGCCCGACGGCGGCGAGCACGTCTGGACCGGCAGCCGCTGGCAGTACCTCGGCGATGTCGAGGCCCGGCAGGCCTTCCGCTTCACCGAGGCCCAGGCCCTGGAACTCGCGCCCGCGCTGGCCCGTGAGGAGTCCGCACGGATGCTGCAGCTCGCGGCTCGGTCCCGCGCAGGGTGACGGTGGCCACGGTGCGGCCCCGGGAGTCGACGGCGTAGACGTACGGGCCGTCGTCGCTGTCGTTGTGGGT
>NZ_JBEOWI010000143.1:0-3781 GCF_040296005.1 Kitasatospora sp. NPDC002551
GGCCTGAGCGCGCAGCGACGCGGCGCTGCGCGCGGACACCACCAGCGGCACCACCCCCGAACCCGGCAGCACGGACGGGTACTCCTCGACGGCGGCCGGCTCCTCCGCTGGCGCCTGCTCCAGGACGATGTGGGCGTTGGTGCCGCTCACACCGAACGAGGACACACCGGCCCGCCGGGGCTCCTCGCCCTGCGGCCACGGCCGGGCCTGCGTCAGCAGCCGCACCGCGCCGGACTCCCAGTCCACCTTCCGCGAGGGCTCGTTGACGTGCAGGGTGCGCGGCAGCACACCGTTGCGCATCGCCATCACCGTCTTGATGACCCCGGCCACGCCGGACGCGGCCTGGGCGTGTCCCAGGTTCGACTTGACCGAGCCCAGCCACAGCGGCCGCTCGGCGGGCCGCCCCTGGCCGTACGTCGCCAGCAGGGCGCCCGCTTCGATCGGGTCGCCCAGCGTCGTCCCGGTGCCGTGCGACTCCACCAGGTCGACCTGCTCGGGCGTCAGCCGGGCGTTGGCCAGCGCCGCCCGGATCACCCGCTGCTGGGCGGGACCGTTCGGCGCGCTCAGCCCGTTGCTCGCGCCGTCCTGGTTGATCGCGCTGCCCCGGACGACCGCGAGCACCGGGTGCCCGTTGCGCCGCGCGTCCGACAGCCGCTCCAGCAGCAGCACGCCGACGCCCTCGCCGAGGCCCATGCCGTCGGCGTCCTCGCTGAACGCCTTGCAGCGGCCGTCCTGGGCCAGGCCGCGCTGGCGGCTGAAGCCGACCAGGCCGAGCGGGTCGGCCATGATCGCGGCGCCGCCGACCATCGCCATCGCGCAGTCGCCCTGCCGCAGCGACTGGACGGCGAGGTGCAGGGCCACCAGCGAGGACGAGCACGCGGTGTCGACCGTGACGGCCGGGCCCTCCAGGCCGAGGGTGTACGAGACGCGGCCGGAGATGACGCTGGTCGACATGCCGGTGACCAGGTGGCCCTGCACGCCGTCGGGCACGTTCTGGTAGTCGATGCCCCAGCCCTGGTACGCCGCTCCGACGAACAGGCCGACCTTGGTGCCGTGCAGGCCCGAGGGGTCGATGCCGGCCCGCTCGAAGGCCTCCCAGGAGGTCTCCAGCAGCAACCGCTGCTGCGGGTCCATGGCACTGGCCTCACGCGGGGAGATGCCGAAGAACGCCGGGTCGAAGCGGTCGGCGTCGTGCAGGAAGCCGCCCTCGGTGGTGTAGACCTTGCCCTGCTGGTCCGGGTCCGGGTCGTAGAGGCCCTCCAGGTCCCAGCCGCGGTTGACGGGGAACCCGGAGATGGCGTCCTGCTCCCGCGCGACCAGGTTCCACAGCTCCTCGGGGGAGCCGGCCCCGGGGTAGCGGCAGCTCATGGCGACAATGCCGATCGGCTCCCGGGACGCGGCCGTGAGCTGCTGGTTGGCCCGCCGCAGCCGCTCGGTCTCCTTCAGGGACTCGCGCAGCGCTCCCACGAGTTTGTCGTCGGCGCTCGTCATCATCTGCTCCGCTCTTCGCTTCGTCTCAGAGGTCACTTGTTGTCGTACGCCATGCGGATCAGCCCATCGACGTCCAGATCGTCGATGGCCTCCGCGGAGTCGCCGTCGCCGGGCACCGCGGCGGAATCGGTGTCGGGCGACTGGGCCAGCCTGCGCAGTTCGTCGAGCAGTCCGGACTCCTGGAGCCGCAGCAGCGGAATGGAGTCCAGCAGCTCCCGGACCTCCGCCTCGGCGGGGTCGGTGGGGGCCGTGCGGCCCTGGTCGGGGAAGAGCGAGGCCCCGATGTGGTCGGCCAGCGCCCGGGCCCGCGGGTAGTCGAAGACCACCGTGACGGGCAGGCGCAGGCCGGTCGCCGCGCTCAGCCGGTTGCGCAGGTCGACGGCGCTCAGGGAGTCGAAGCCGAGCTCCCGGAAGGCCCGTGACTCGTCGACGGCCGCCGGGCCGGGGTAGCCGAGCACCGAGGCGATCTGGGTGCACACCAGCTCGGAGAGGGCGCGTCGGCGCTCCTCGGGGGACAGCCCGGTCAGCCGCAGGCGCACCGAGGAGTCGTCGTCCCCGGCCGGGGCCGGGGCGGCCTCGGCGGCCAGGATCCCGGCCACCTCCGGCACCTCGCCGAGCAGCGGGCTCGGCCGGGCGGAGGTGAACACCGGGACGAACCGCTCCCAGTCGACGTCCGCGACGACCACCACGCAGTCGTCGCGGTCCAGCACCTGCTGGAAGGCGTTGATGGCCAGCTGCGGCGACATGAACGGGATGCCGCGGCCGCGCAGTTGCTCCTCGGCGAGGTTGGCGGCCATGCCGCCGCCGTCCTCCGGGCTCCAGATGCCCCAGACCACCGAGGTGGCGGCGAGGCCCCGGGCCCGGCGCCGCTCGGCGAGGCCGTCGAGGTAGGCGTTGGCCGCCGCGTAGGCGCCGTGGTCCCCGCTTCCCCAGACCGCGGAGATGGAGGAGAAGAGCACGAAGGCGTCCAGCTCGGAGCGGTCGAACACCGCGTCCAGGTTGGCCGCTCCCACGATCTTGGCGTGGGCGGTGTCGGAGAACTCCAGGAGGTCGGTGTCCGCGAGCGGCACCAGCACGCCCGCGCCGGCGATGTGCAGGACGGTGCGGATCCGCGAACCGTCCGCCTCGACCTGCCGGACCAGGTCGGTCAGCGCGGCGAGGTCGGTCACGTCGCAGGCGGCGAGGGTGACGCGGGCGCCCAGCTCGGTGAGTTCGGCCTCCAGCTGCCGCGCGCCGGGCGCCGCCGCGCCGCTGCGGCTGGTGAGGACCAGGTGCTCGGCGCCGTTGCGGGCCAGCCACCGGGCCGTCTGGCTTCCGATGCCGCCGGTGCCGCCGGTGATCAGCACGGTGCCGCGGGGCTTCCAGGCCGGGACGGGGTCCGCCGCGGCCAGGGACGCCCGGACCAGTCGGCGGACCAGGAGGCGGGTGCCACGCACGGCGAGCTGGTCCTCGTCGCCGGGCCCGGCCAGGGCGGCGCACAGCAGCGCGGCGGCGCGGCCGTCCAGGGTCTCGGGCAGGTCGATCATGCCGCCCCAGCGCTGCGGGTGTTCGAGGGCGGCGACCCGCCCCAGGCCCCAGACGGCGGCCTGGGCGGGGTCGACCGGCCGGTCGGTCCCGGCGGTGCCTGCCGGTGCGGTGGTGACGGCGCCGCGGGTGGCGAGCCAGAGGGGAGCGTCGATTCCCGCGTCGCCGAGGGCCTGGACCAGCGTCAGGGTGAGACCGAGCCCGGCCGGCAGCTCCGGGCAGCCCTGGTGCGGGCCCTCGGTGAGGGCGAGCAGGGAGAGCACTCCGGCGGGGGCCGTGCCGTCCAGCGCCTCCCGCAGGTGCGAGGCGAGCGTCTCGCGGTCGGCGTCCGCGGGCTTCACCTCCAGCGGCACCACCTGGAGGCCCTGGCCGCGCAGGGCCTCGACCACCTGGTGCGCCTCGGGGACGCCCGCGGGGATCACGGTCGGCCAACTGCCCGACGGCACGGTGGCCTTGGGGTCGGTCAGGGGCTTCCAGGTGATGCGGTAGCGCCAGGAGTCGGTGAGGGCTTGTTCGCGGTTGCGGCGGCGCCAGGAGGTGAGGGAGGGGAGGAGGGGTGACAGGGTGTCGGGGGTGTCGAGTTCGAGGGTGGTGGCGAGGTGGTCGAGGTCTTCGCGTTCGACGGCTTCCCAGAAGGCGGTTTCGACGGGGTCGGTGGCGGTGGTGACGGTGGTGGGGGTGTCGGGTTCGAGCCAGTAGCGGCGGTGGTCGAAGGCGTAGGTGGGGAGGTCGACGCGGTGGCGGGTGTGGGTGGGGAAGGTGGTGT
>NZ_JBEOWI010000144.1:0-3762 GCF_040296005.1 Kitasatospora sp. NPDC002551
GCCGCGAATCCGGCGGCGTCGAAGCCCGCCGCACCGGCGCCGGCCGCCGCCCAGCCGTCCGCGAGCACGCCGCCGACCGCCGCCGGGGGAGCGGGCGGCCCGGCCGACGGCGACGCCTACGCCTACGGCCACCCGTGCGAGAGCAAGGACCTGACGGTCCGGGTGACCACCCGCCCCGAGGCGGCGACCCAGCGGGTGATCGAGGTGCGCAACCAGGGCCCGCACGCCTGCGGCCTCGGCTACTACCCGCTGGTCAGCCTCGGCGACTCGCGCGCCACCGACCGCGGCAAGGAGGTGAAGCCGCTGGTCCCCGGCGGGCTCGGCGGCGCCCCCGCCTACCCGGTCGGCGCCGGAAGGACCGCGTACGCGGTGATCGACCTCAACCCCGGTGGCGCGAGCACCGGCACCGTCCCCGGCATCGACCAGCTCAACGTCCTGGCCGACGGCGACCACATGCCCACCGCGGAGACCCGCAACGTCCCGCTCGGCTCCGGCGCGAAGGTGCTGGCGCCCAGGCTCGGCCTGTACCGGGCCACCGTCGCGGACGCCGCCGCCAGCGCGGCCACCGCGGACCAGCGGCCCTGAGCTCCGCGCGGTCCGCGGCCGGGCCCTTCCCGCGCGGCGGGCAGGGCCGGCGTCACAGCGCGGCGAGGACGTCCTGCCGCACCTCGTCGAGGACGAAGCCGTTGTCCCAGCGGACCCGGACCGTCACCTGCCGGCCCCGCTCCAGGTGCGCGGCCCACTGCGGTTCCAGCGCGGCGACCTCCGCCTCCAGCCGCTCACGGCTGGCCGCCGGCATGGTGTGGCCGTAGTCCTCGAAGAGCGCCTTGAGCCGCTGGTACTCGCCGACCTCGTGGCTCGGGGGGAGTTCGCCGTGCACCCGCTCCACGGTGCCCTCGATCCCGGCGCCGAGCGCGAGGAACCCGGCGGCGGCCCCGGACTCCCGGGTGAACGCCTCACCGATCCCGAGGTCCTCGACGAGACGGACGCGACCGCCTGCCTCCAGAGTCATCCGTACTCCGCCTCCCCTGTGTCGGTGCCGCCGGCCCGGCCTCCGTCGGCCGGGCACCTCACCGGCGCCGCAGGTCACGGTACCCGGCGCTCGCGCCCGCGCTCATTCGCCCCACGGGCAGGAGGCCGCCGCGCGCTCCAGTTCGGTCAGGCCCCCGGCCCGGCGTTCGCGCAGCAGCTCGCCGCCGAGGGAGTAGCGGGGAGCGGCGTCCTCCGAGCGCGCGGCCCGTTCCACGATCGCGTCGACGAGGGAGCGGACCATGGACAGCCGCGGATAGGCGGCGTGGATCCGCTTCTCCCACGGGGCGACGATCTCGGCGTTGCGCCCGAAGTCGGCGCCCACGCCCGAGCGGGTGAGGTAGCAGAGCAGGCCGCGCCGCTCGGCGATCCCGGGCGAGGTGTGCAGGGCGATCGCCTCCCACACGCGGTCGACGTCCGCCTCGGCGACGTCGTGCCGCCGCAGCAGGTCCGCCGCCAGGTCGGCGCCCTCGACCTCGAAGCGGGCCGCGCCCGGCGCCAGGTCGCCCGCGCCCAGGTCGTGCAGCACGGTCGCGGCGAACAGCAGGTCACGGTCGTACGCGGCGTCCTCCAGGCAGCCTTCGTGGGCGGCGATGAGCTGGGCGAACAGGAAGCTGCGCACGCTGTGATGGGCCACCGGCGGGGACTCGGAGGTCCGTGCGGCGCGGAGTACGGCTTCGGCCAGCGGGCCGGTCGGCAGGTCGAGTGAGAAGTCCATGGCCGCAGGCTACGAATCCCGCGTCCGCCCCCGACAGTGGCACGCAGGCCGGGTGCCGCTAGGATCGTGCCATGGCGACGACGGAACCGCACCGGATCGCGGTGCTGGCGCTCCCCGGGGTCCTCCCGCTCGACCTCGGCATACCAGTGCAGGCCTTCGGCCCGGACCCGCACTACCGGGTCACGGTCTGCGCCGACCCGGCGGCCGGGCCGGTCCACAGCGGCGGGTTCACCGTCACCGCACCCGCCGGGCTGGAGGCGGTGCTGGACGCGGACACCGTGGTCGTCCCCGGCTACGTGGACCCGCAGGCCCCGCCCCCGGCCGCCGCGCTGGCGGCGATCCGCTCGGCGCACGCCCGCGGGGCGCGGCTGGTGTCGATCTGCACCGGGGCGTTCGCGCTGGCGGCCACGGGGCTGCTGGACGGGCGCCCCGCGACGACCCACTGGCGGGACGCCGCCGCGCTGCAGCGCCTGCACCCCCGGATCGACGTCCGCCCGAACCAGCTCTTCGTCGACGACGGCGACATCCTCACCTCGGCGGGGGTGACCGCCGGCATCGACCTGTGCCTGCACGTCATCCGGCGCGACCACGGCGCCGCGGCCGCCAACGACCGGGCCCGGGCGCTCGTCGCCCCTCCCCAGCGCCCCGGCGGCCAGGCGCAGTTCATCGAGCGCCTCCGTCCGGCCGCGCACGGCGTGGAACTCGCCCCGGTCCGCGCCTGGATGCTCGACAACCTCGCGCAGCGCCACAGCGTGGACGACCTGGCCCGCCGCGCCCACATGTCCCGCCGGACCTTCATCCGGCGCTTCCAGCAGGAGACCGACACCTCGCCGATGGCCTGGCTGACCGCCGCCCGCATCGACTGGGCGCGCGAGCTGCTGGAGACCACCGCGGCGCCCGTCGAACAGATCGCCCGGCTCAGCGGCCTGGGCAGCCCCGCCGCCTTCCGGGCGGCCTTCCACCGCTACGTCGGCACCTCCCCGACGGACTACCGGAGCACCTTCCGCGCCTGACGCCGCCGCGCCCGCACCGCCCCGGCGGCCGGTGCCCGGTGTCCGCCGGCACCCTCGCGGCGAGCCCGGTGGCGAGCGGGGCGGCATCTCCCACCTTCGTCCGCAGCTACAGCTGACCAGCCTCAGCCCCACGGCCGACGGCACGTGCGTCGACGGCTTCCGGGGCCCGGGGCAGCAGGTCGTCCGGCTCCCGTGCGACAACAGCCTCTCCCCGGCCCGGAACGTGCCGGCGAGCGGCGGCCGCCGGCGCTTCAACAATGCCCGGTTCCCCAGCTCCTCCCCCTTGCCCGGCCTGACCGGCCAGTGCCTGGACGTCGACGACTGGGGCATCCACCCCGGCTCCGGAAACGGCCGTGCCGCGGTCCGTCCCCTCGACGGACCGCGGCACGGCGGGTTTCACCGGGCGTCAGGGTCTCCCGGTCACACGGCCTGCCAGAGCGCCGGGACGTTCGGCGGCTCCCAGCCGGTCAGGGCGGTGTGGCCCTGGAGGCAGCGGTAGCTGACCCCGTTGTAGGTCACGACGTCGCCCGCCTTGTAGGTGGTGCCGACGGCCCAGCTGCCGCCGCCGGGGTTGCCGGTGCCGACCGTCAGGCTGAACTGGCTGGTGTGGACGGTGGCGCCGGCGGTGCCGGTGACGGTGACTTGGTAGGTCCCGGTCGCGGCCGTGGAGGAGGCCGCCAGGGTCAGGGTCGCCGAGGAGCCGGCCTGGACCGACGACGGGCTGAAGCTCGCGGTGACGCCGGCCGGGAGGCCCGAGGCGGTTAGCGCGACGGTCTGCGCGGTGCCCGAGACGACGGCGGTGTTGACGGTCGCCGTGGTCGAGGCGCCGGGCTGGACCGAGCCGGACGACGGGGTCAGCGCCAGCGAGAAGTCGTCGCCGCCGTTGTTCGTGCAGGTCGGGTCGCCGGTCTGGGCGGGGACGCTGACGGCGTCCCAGGCGGCCTTGGTGCGGTTGAAGAGGTTGCAGGTGGGGTCGAGGTTCTTGGCGGCGGTCAGGGTGGT
>NZ_JBEOWI010000145.1:0-3522 GCF_040296005.1 Kitasatospora sp. NPDC002551
GACGCCCCCCATGCCCGCGAACACCCCCGCCCCCGCAACCCTTGCCGAGGTCCGCGCCGCGATCGACCTCGAGTCCGAGTACGTCGTCCACTTCCGCGACAAGAACACATGGATCCGGCCTGAGTCCTCCGAACACCGCCAGCTCCACGGCATCGACGTCTGGCACACCGTACGGCGCGGTCCCCGCTACGAAGCCGCCGTGCACCTCTTCGAGGAGGGCGTCCTCACCCTCACCAGCCCCACCGCGGCCATGCGGTTCATCCCGACCGCGACCTACGAGGAGCACTTCTGCTCGGCCGAGGACTGCGAGGAATCCACCGCGGACGGCGAAGGATGGAGCGGACTGTGCGGCAACTGCGCCGACCGCGCCGAAGCCGGACACGAAGCAGAGACCGAAGAGGCCGACGCCGGCACCCCGGGGCCGCCCGCGCTCCCGCCCTACACCACCGCCGATCTTCGCCACGCCGCCGCCACCGTCCACCACATGCTCCTGCTCGCCCTCGACTCCCAGTCCGGCGTCGGCGAAAGCCTCTGCGACCAGCCGATCCCCCACACCGCAGACACCGACGAGCCGCGCACCTGGCAGTCCCTCGGCGACGAGGCGGCCAGCACCGCCTACCGCGCCGTGGGGCAGCTCCTCGACAAAGCACCCGACCTCGCCGGATGGGCCATCGGACTGGCCACCGATGACCTGGCCCCCGAGCCCGAGCCCCTCACCCGGTGGAACGACGACGAAGCCACCGTCCGCCTCCACGTCGCCTTCGCGGACCACGTACCCGCCGACCGGCGCGCCGCGCTCTACGACGCGCTGCGCCTGGTCCTGCGCTCCGACCTCTGACCCCAGCCGGCCCGCGGCCGCCCTCACACCCCGGACCCCGCCCCCCATGAACGCACCCGAGCATCGTGTCCCACTCCCCGGCGACCCGCTCCCGCGAGACCAGTTACCCGCCCCGCCCTCCCATCACCGCTGCCCAGCTCCACCAGAGCGCCGACGACGAACACGGGAAGGGGGCGGCAACGGCGCCCCCAGCGCGTCCCGCCGCCCCCGCCCACCACCACCCCGCACCCACCAGCCTGGAGACCTCCGTGACTACCCCCCATCCCCTACCCGACCAGTGGGCGATCAACGTCAACCCCGTCGCCAACCTGGCGATCCTCACCCTCCTCGACGCCGACGGGATCCACCGCGACATCGGCTTCCACCCCCTCACCGCGCCCGGAACCGCGCAACGCACCGTCCACACGCTGGCCGAGATCACCGACCCCGGCCTTCGCGCCAGCGCCCAGAAGCTGATCGACACCTTCTACCAGCGCACCGCCCGGGCCCGGGCCAACGCCGACGCCTTCGGCACAGTCGTCCCCGACCAGCAGCACCTCTTCGACCGGGTGCGCTCCGAACTCCCGGGCACCACGGTCGATCTCGGCATCGACGACGAGGCGCTGACCATCGTCCTCAAGCTCACCGCCACCGGGCCCACCGCCGCAGGGCTGCTCGCCCTGACCAACCGCTGGCCCGGCACCACCTCCCCCACCGGCCTGGCGTACGGCGTCACCCAGGATCTCGCCGACGGCATGCTGACCGTGACCTTCGACCAGCCGCACGCCGAGAAGTTCCTCACCTGGTACCGCGACCAGCCCTGAAGGAGACACAGGCCCCGCGACCGCCAACCCCGCACGAAATCCACCAGCACCCGAAGGAAGCACCACCACGGAGAACTGGGAGAGGCGCACCGTCCTCATGCCGACCGCCCCTCGGCCTGTGCGAGGACAAGATGGCCGACGCCATGGCCACTGCCCTGGCCGCCATCGGACACCGAGAGGGAGAACGACGCGGGTGGAACAGACCCGCACGGCTGTTCACCGCCCACCTGGCCGACCTCGACACCCGCTCGATCGAACTGCGCGTAGTCCCAGGCCGGCTCTGGGGCGCGCAGGTCCGCAGCCCGACCGATGCGGTCGTCCACACCGCGCGGCAGCTGCCCGCCGTGCCGCCCGCAGTAGAGCACCACTCGTACGCCGACGCCCCCGTGGCCGGCATCGCCGCGATGTTCGAAGGCTGGGGCCGGCCCGCCGACAGGAAGCCGGCCAAGTACGAGCAGCGCTCGATCACGCAGGGCCGGCGCGTCAACCACCTCGCCCCCGACCGGGTCGAAAGCCGCCTCGTGTACGCGTGGACATGAACCAGGAGGAGTTCACGTCCGACGCCTCCGCGGCCAACAGCCCCAAATGCTCTCCACCGCCCAGCGCGACCAGACCACGGTCAGCGCCGGGCTCGTCCCCCCTCGGCCCGGGTCGGATCGCCCACGCGCTCCGGGAGGGCACCCTGTCTTCTGACCACTCCCCTGCCCGCCGCTCCGGTCCCACGACCGGAGCAGCCCTTCCCACCGGCGCAGATAGGCAGACGAAACCCGAAGCAGAGTTGCTTAATTCTATGAGTGCGGGCTAGGGTGTGCTCATGCCGGCCGTGACCACCCGGCCCTCCCCCGGCCCAGACCGCCCGGCGCGCCCCGTCGCCAGGCCAGCATCCGCCGGACCCCCGCCCGCCCCCTCGCCGGGCCGACAGAAAAGAGCGATCATGCAGTCCTGGGAGAAGCGCACCGTCCTCATGCCGAGCAAGCCCCTGGGCCTCCTCCAGGACGATCTCGCCGACGCCATGGCCACGGCGCTGCACGCCATCGAGGCGAGGGAAGGAGAACGGCGCGGGTGGGATCGGCCTGCCCGCCTGTTCACCGTGCACCTGGAAAGCGTCGACTCACGCTCGATCGAGCTGCGCATGGTCCCCACTCGGTCATGGAACGACCGGGACATCAATCCCGCCGACGCACTCATCAACGTCGCCAGGCACCTCCCCGACCCTCCGGAGTGCCTCCGTCGGCGCGAGTATGCCGACTCCCCCGTGGCGGGCGCTGCGCTGATGTTCGAAGGCTGGGCACGCCCCAACGACCGCGAGCTCACCGAGTACGAGCAGCGGGCGGCAGAAATGGGATTGAGGGTCAACCACCTCGCCCCGGACCGGACCGAGACACGATGCGTCTATGGCGTGGACATCAATCAGCAGCAGTTCCACGTCTTCCGTGCCCGAGGAGAAGAGGCACGGGTGTACTCCAGCTCGGAACCCGGTTCGGATGCCTCAGCCACGGGGTCCGGGCTCATCCCGCACGCCCTGAACCGCATCGCCCACGCACTCCGCGAAGGCCACCGCCCGTTCTAAGCATCCTCATGCCACCGGGCCCGGACCCACTGCGGTCCGGTCCGGGCCAGAGCCATCGCCCTTAACGTCGCGGTCGCATGCCGAGGATCGCTGCACGGTCAGCGTGCCACGGAGCCCCCACCGCCAGATACTCCTGCGGTACAGCCAGGTCGTCCCGTCGGCCACACCCGCGGATCACGCCCTGTGCTCAGGCCCGGACGTTCGTGCGCCCAGACGCTCCATGGGTAGCGACGGAGAGGGCGGCCCCCTCAGGCGTGGTGCCGGCCACTGCGTCGCGCGGGACGTCAGAAAAGGATAACAGGTTGAGCAGG
>NZ_JBEOWI010000146.1:0-3416 GCF_040296005.1 Kitasatospora sp. NPDC002551
CCCTGGCGCGGCATCCCGGGGATGGCCGGCATGTCGTTCGGCGAGCGACGGGCGGCGGCCAGGAGCCGGCTGCGCCGGCGGGCAACCCTGCCTGCGGCGACGGGGACCAGGTCCAAGACGAGGTCGGCTCGCTCCTGGAGGGAGGTGCGGACGTCGGCGACCGCGGCGGCCAGGGCCTCGAGCGGGTCGGGCTTCAGTGGGACGTCCCGCAGGGCCAAGTGGTCCGGCAGCGCCAGGGCCAGCTCGGCACGCGCGACGTGGAGCCGGCGCTCGGCGGTCGGCGGGGTCTTCTTGGACAGGCTCACAGCCGCGTCGGAGTCGGACGACTTGCTCATGATCGTTTTCCTTCGTGCGGGCGGTCAGGCGGCGGCCGGGGCGGCGGCGTCGTTGTGGATGCCGAGCCGGATCTTCGGGCGCTCGGGCTTGCTTTCCTGGCCGGTGACCGCGCGCAGCTCGCACTGGGCGTAGCCCTGGTGGCGCAGCACGGTCGTGGCGCGGGTGGGCCCTTCGACACGAAGGGTCAGTGGCCCGCCGACGGACATCAGCCGCACGCGCATCGCGGTGCCGCGGGCCGGCAATGCCCAGCGGGACGTGCTGCGCTGGGCCCGCGCGATCTGCTTCGCGAAGCGCAGTACGTCCTCGAGCGCCGGGTCGAAGCCGTTGGTGGGGAGTACCTCGAACGCGGTGCGGTTGCCCAGGGTGGATCGGCTCATCAGCCGCTGCGCCGAACTGACGACGATGGCGATGAGGAGGGCGCAGGAAGCGACCCACCACAGGTTGTTCATGGCCCAGGACTGGGCTTGCTGGGCGACTTCGGGCAGGTTGCCGACGCCGGAGATGATCTCGTCTATCACGTCGTTGGTCGTCATCGGCGCTCGGCCTTGCTGCTCGGTCGGACGGTCTTCGGGTGCTCGGACACGGGGCGGCTCCAGGTGGCATCGGTCGGAGTTCGGCGGATGCACATAGAGGTGTCGAAGAGCCTTGGGGTGTGACAGCCCGCGGAAAGAAGTTCTGCGCCGCACGGTGGGACAGCAAAGGAGCCGGGATCCGCTTGGGCGGATCCCGGCTCCAGCCGAGGACTCAGCCGACGTGCCGCATCGCGATGATCTGCCCGGTCCAGTAGCTGAGCGGCTTGATCCGAACCGGCAACCCGGTCTTCGGAGCGTCGATCACCTCCGGTTCCCCCTTCGCGTTGAGCCCTATGTACATGCCGACATGCTCGGGACCAGAGGGGCCAGGCCGGGTGAACAGGAGGTCGCCGGGCCGGAGCTGGCTGACGCTCTCGACGGGCGACCCCTTCTTGACCTGGTCGTAGGTGGTTCGGGGAAGGTTCACGCCCGCGCTGGCCCAGGCAAACTGCATGAGCGAGGAGCAGTCACAGCCGTTGTTGCGACCGTGGTCGAAGGGCGGCTTGCAGTCCCCACCCCACTGGTACATCGTGTCGAGCGCGGTCCTGGCGGTGGCGATCGCCTGCGCGGCGCCGCCCGATCCTTGGGGCAAGGGGATGTTGCCGCCGCTGTCGAGGGCGGCCCACTTCTCGGCCAGGTCCCGGATCTTCTTGACGTAGTTGCGGGTTTCGGTGATGGGCGGGATGCCCCCGGCCTTCTGCACGGCGTAGGGGCCGGCGTTGTAGGCGGCGAGCATGTTGTCGGTCTTGTTGCCGGCGACGTCCTTCACCTGGTCGGCGAGGTAGCAGTCGTAGGCGATCGCCGCAGGGATGGCGTCCTGGGGGTTCCAGACGTCCTTGACCCCGTCACCGTTGCCGTCCACCCCGTGCGCAGCCCAGGTAGTGGGGATGAACTGCGCGATGCCGTCGGCGATCGGCTTCTTGACCTTCTTGCCCGTCTTGGGGTCCTCCACCCACTCGAAGGACTGGGCGGTCGGGTTGAAGCTGCTCTCGTTGTAGATCTGCGCGGCGATCAAGGACGCGGTCACCTCGGCGCACCCGTACTTCCCGATGTTGTTGAGGATGAGCGCCCTGTACTCGGCGGGCACGGGTGCGTCGTCCGCGATGCCGCCGCCGAAGCCGGCGTTCTCCATGCCGCCGCTGGTGTTGTCGCTGCCCATGGCCATCGCGACCGCGACGACTGCGGCGATGACGATGGTGAGCAGGAGGCCGCCCAGGCTGGTCAGGGCGAACATGACCTTCTTCATCTGCGCCGCCTGCTCACGCGTTGGGCAGCGCGGTGACCAGCCAGGTGCCGGCCTGGCTGCGCTGGAGCTTGAGGGCGACCTGCTCGTCCGTGCCGGACGGCTTGCCGGCCGCAGGGGTGACGGTCAGCCGGTACCACACCCGCACCCAGGCCGTGTCGGCCGTCGGAGCGGGGGCCCCGTCGGGAACGCCGAGCTGGGAGATCTCAGCGGCGACGAGCGCCTGGGCCTGGGTCCACTGCTCCCACTGGCGTGCGCTGCCTGCGGAGGTGGTCGTCAGCTGCTCGGCCAAATCCTTGCCGACGTAGGCGCCGGCGCGGCGGGCAGCGTCGTCGTAGGAGCCGTCCTTCCCGGGCCGGGCGTCGTGTCCGGTCCAGGCGAGGACGAACCGGCGGGCGACGGTGGCGACGTCCTCCGGCACCGGAGTGGCGCTCGGGGCATCGTCGCCGGCTGGCGTCGGCGAGGGGCTGGTGCTGAAGGAAGGAGTCGCCGCCGGGCGGCTCGGGGAGCTGTCCGAAGGCCCGGTGCTGCCGGCGGCCCGGGTCGCGGCCGCCGTTGGGGCCGAGGCCGACCTCGGAGCGGACGACGGCTCGTGGGTCAGCAGCGCGATGCCGACGCAGGCGAGAAGGGCTGACGCCGCGAGCAGAGCCACGGTGCCCGCAGTGCGGGGGCGTCGCTGGCGATCGGTGTGCGGCATGGGGGTACCCCGTTTTGTGGTTCGAAGTGGTTGCGCGAGGACGGCGCGAGAAGGACGGGCGGGGCTGGTGGGGCCCGGCGAGCGGGCCCCACCAGCGGGATCAGGACTTCGGACGCGGCGGTCCGGCCGGCCGGGTCGCGCGGCGGATGCGGCGCGGCGTCCCGGCGCTGGAGCTCGCAGCGGTCGGCGTGCTGCCGGTGCTCGGGCCGGCCGCCGTGGGCGCCGGCGTCGGCGCCGTCGGCGGGTGGGGCAGGGCCGGGACTGACGCCGGCCCGCCTGCGGACTTGCCCTTCGGCGGCGCCGCCGGCGTGCTCTTCGATGCCGCCTTAGGCGCGGCCTTCGGAGCGGATGTGCCCGGGCGCGGAGCTGTTCCAGGCACGCGGGGAGCGGTAGCCGCGAGGCGGGTCCCCACCGGCGTGGACGGCTTGGGGGGCAGCATGGGCTGCGCCATCCCGAGCTGGATGTTGGCGCCGTGGCGTCCCACGAACCGGCCGGCCGTTGCGACGTTGCGCTTGTACTCGTTCTTGAACGCCACGGCCTCACCGAACTTCTTGTCCACCCGGGCGGA
>NZ_JBEOWI010000147.1:0-3376 GCF_040296005.1 Kitasatospora sp. NPDC002551
CGGCGAGCACCTTGGCCCGGTTGCGGGCCGCGTCGGCCCGCTCGCGGGGCGGCGGGCCGTCGGCCAGCGGGAGTTCCGTCGTCATGGGGAGCAACCTGCTGGTCGCGGTCCACTACCGGACCGACCTCACGATGCGGCAGCTCGCGCCGCTGTTCGGGGTCTCGACGGCGACGGTGTGCCGCGTCGTCCAGCGCCTCGGCCCGCTGCTGGCTCTCGAAGCCGCTGCCCGCCCGGCCGCGGGCGGGCAGAGGCTGTGGATCGTGGACGGCACCCTGATCCCGGTACGCGACCGTTCGGTGGGGGCTTCCAGCCGCAACTACCGGTTCTCCGCGAACGTGCGGGTCGTCATCGACGCCGACACCCGCCTCGTGGCCGCCACCGCCCGCCCCGTACCGGGCAACAAGGCCGACGCCCACGCCTGGCGCGCCTCCGGCCTGCCCGCCACCTGCGCCGGCGCCACCGTGCTCGCGGACGGCGCCCACCTCAACACCGGCCTGGTCGTCCCCCACCGCAAACGCGCCGGCCGCCCCCTGCCGCAGGCCCAGGAGGACGACAACGCCGAACACCGCCGCGTACGCGCCCGAGTCGAGCACGCCTTCGCCCGCATGAAGGACTACAAGATCCTCCGAGATGCCGGCAGGAAGGCGACGGCCCGCACCACGCGGTGCGGGCCGTCGCCCACATGCACAACCCCGCCCGAACCGCCTGAACCAGCAGGCCAGAACACACACCAACCTGCCCACACCCAGGCTTCTGCAACAAGCTTCAGGCCGGGGGTTCCACGGGGGCGGCGCCGCGGAAGCGGGCGGCCCGCTCGAACAGCTCGGCCAGCCGGCGGTCGACCACGTCCGGGCGCTCCAGCATCACCAGGTGGCCGGCGTCCTCGACCAGGACCAGCTCCGCGCCGGGCAGCCGTTCGGCCATCGCCTCGCCGTGGCCGGGCGGGGTCAGCAGGTCCTTGGTGCCGGTCAGCACCAGGACCGGGATGCCGCGCAGGGCGGCGAGGGCCTCGGTCTTCTCGTGCGCGGAGAACACCGGGTAGAACTCGGCCACCACGTCGATCGGGGTGGCGTCCAGCATCTGCTCGGCGAACCGGGCCACCCCGGGGTCGACGTCCTTGTCGCCGAAGGAGTAGCGCCGGTAGAAGACGGCGCTGACGTCAGCGCCCAGCCGGCGGGTCGCCTCCACCAGGCCCACCTGACGGCCGAGCAGCTTCATCATGCCCGGGGCGACCCGGCGGAACAGCTTGGCGCCCGCCTGCGGCAGGCCGAAGGTGACGGCGTCCCAGTTCCCGGCCAGGGTGCCGATCAGCGCCACGCCGGCGACCCGCTCGCGGAACAGCTCGGGGTGCTGGTCGGCCAGCGCCATCACCGTCATGCCGCCCATCGAGTGGCCGACCAGGACCAGCGGGCCGGTCGGCGCGACGGCGTCCAGCACGGCCTTGAGGTCGCCGCCCAGCTGGTCGATGCCGGCGGGCTCGCCGGCCAGGAAGGAGCGGGAGCGCTCGGAGCGGCCGTGGCTGCGCTGGTCCCAGAAGACCAGGCGCAGGCCGTCGCGGAACGCGGCGCGCTGGAAGTGCCAGCTGTCCTGGTTGAGGCAGTAGCCGTGGCAGAAGACCACGGTCAGCGGTTCGGGGCCGCCGTCCGCGCCGCCCGCGCCGCCCGGTCGGCCGGTGCCGTCCAGTTCGACGTAGAGCTCGGTGCCGTCCGCGGCGGCCACGGTGCGGGGGCGTCCGCGCAGCGAGCCGTACGGGGCCTTGGCGTCCAGCTCGGCGCGGGCCCGGCGGCGCATCGTCCGGCCGACCGTCAGCCGTTCGATCGCCACGCCGGCGGCGGCGCCGGCCGCGAGCACGCCGACCGAGATGCCGATCAGGCCGGCCCGGCTCACGCCGGTGGCCGCCCCGGCCGCCTTGACGGCGCGGGCCACCCCGCTCACCGCCTCGACCGGGTCGGCGCCGGCCTGCTCGCTCATCCGAGCAGGCCCCCGTCCGCGGCCTCGTCCAGGCCGCCGACGTAGCGGCGCGGCACCCGGGAGCCGATCCGGGTCACGATCTCGTAGGAGATGGTGCCGCAGGCGCGGCCCCAGTCCTCGGCGGTCGGCTCGCCGCGCTCGCCGTTGCCGAAGACGAGCACCTCCCCGCCGATCGGTGGGGTGTCGCCGCCGAGGTCGACGACGAACTGGTCCATCGCCACCCGGCCGGCCACGGTGCGCCACTTGCCGTCGACCTGCACCGGGCCGATGCCGCTGGCGTGCCGGGGGATGCCGTCGCCGTATCCGAGCGGGACGAGGCCCAGCGTGGTCGGGCCGGGGGTGGTGTAGTGGTGGCCGTAGCTGACGCCGTGGCCGCCGGGAACGTGCTTGACCAGGGCCAGCCGGGCGGTCAGCGACATCACCGGGCGCAGGCCGAAGTCGGCGGGCGAGCCGACGTCCGGGACCGGCGAGAGCCCGTACACCGCGAGGCCGGTGCGGACCATGTCGAAGTGCGACTGCGGGAGCAGCAGGGTGGCCGGCGAGTTGGCCAGGTGCCGGACCTCGGGGCGCAGGCCGGCCGCCTCGGCGGTGGCCAGGGCGGCGCGGTAGGCGTCCAGCTGGGCCTGGATGGAGGGGTGGCCCGGCTCGTCGGCGGCGGCGAAGTGCGACCAGACGCCGACCACGGTGAGCAGGCCGTCCAGCTCGGCGCGGCGGGCGGCGGCGACCAGCTCGGGCCAGTCGTGCGGCTGGCAGCCGTTGCGGCCGAGGCCGGTGTCGGCCTTGAGGTGGACCCGGGCCGGGACGCCGGTGGCGCGGACGGCGGCGAGCAGCTCGGTGAGCGCCCACTGGCCGCTGACGGAGATGTCGAGGTCCGCGAAGAGGGCCTCGCGCCAGGGGCCGCCGGGGGTCCACAGCCAGCAGAGGATGCGGGCCTGGTCCGGCCGGATGCCGCCGGCGCGCAGCGCGAGCGCCTCGTCCGGCGTGGCGGTGCCCAGCCAGCGGACTCCTGCGGCGACCGCCTCCCGGGCGCAGCGGACGGCGCCGTGCCCGTAGGCGTCCGCCTTGACCGCGGCCATCACCGTGGTTCCGCCGATGCGCTCGCGCAGCGCGTCGAGGTTGCCGCGCAGGGCGGCGAGATCGATGGTCACCTCGGCCCGCGCGCCTTCGGTGAGAGTGGCCATAACGGTCGTCTTCGCAGTTGTCATCAGGGTCAGTCTCCCAGACATCCCAGGGTCCTCGCCGAACGGCCCGTCGGCACCCCACCCCACGCAACCCCCCACCACACCTCCCGGACGCCCACGAATCACTCCACGGTTCCGCCCCCACCCCCGGCCCGCCCGGAATATGCAGACCGGTCTACATACATCCCTGTGGAGTGGGAAGTCGGCCGGGCCGACTTCCCACT
>NZ_JBEOWI010000148.1:0-3275 GCF_040296005.1 Kitasatospora sp. NPDC002551
GATCACACGCCGGCAACCGCCCTGTGCCGGCCAGCAGGCTTCGCACCGGCGTACAGGGGCGCAGCGGGGGAGGCAAGGCCGTGCAGCCGGGCCCGGTACAACAGGGCGATGGTCAGGCCGTCGGTGATCTGGCCGTCGCGGACCATCGCTTCCGCCTCTTCGAACGTCACGGTGAGCGCCTTGCGGATGCCTTCGGAGGTGGCGAGTGGACCGACCGAAGCGATCAGCGCGGCGAAGAGGCGGACCTCGTCGCCCAGGGCACCGGTGTCGGGGTGGACCCGGCCGAGGGCCAGCAACTCGGGGGCGTTCGCCCCGATCTCCTCGCTCAGCTCCTTGGCCGCGGTGTCGGTCGAGGTCAGACCCGCCGCGCCGAACCCACGCGGAGCTTCCAAGTGCCAGGACCGGGTGGCGTGCCGGAAGTGCTCGACGAGCACGAGCCTCCCGTCGGGGAGCATCGGTAGGACGGCGGCGCCGGGCTGGGGGGAGGCGCTCATCGTGCGCAGGTAGGTGCCGGGCCGGCCGCCGGGGAAGGTCACGGCGTCGCAGAGCACGATCCGCCTGGTGTCCTGGTAGATGACGCCGCCGGCGCGGGCGACCGCGTCGGGGGCGGTCTCGATGTCGATTCCGCCCGGTGTGTTCGTGAACCATTCGGGACGGGTGGCCCTGAGAGCGTCGTAGTCGTGCATCGTCGGTGTCCCTTCGGATGGAACTGGAAGCGTCGGTGCCCGGGCGTACAGGCCCGCTCGCGACCGGACCGTGCTGGCGCGGGTGCCCGGGGCGGGTGCTGGAAGCCCCGGTCCGGGGTCGGCAGATAGAGGTGCCGCGCGGGGCTTTCGTGTGACGGCCGCTCACCGAGGCGGCAGGAGTGAGGCCATGAACTGGACCGTGGAGGCGAAGGCGTCGCCCGGCCGGGCGTGGACGTCCTCACGACCGTTCGCGGTCATGATCGCGCCGTGCAGCGCGTACTGGTGCGGATTCTGGCTGACCAGGGTCAGGCGGTTGCCGAAGAGCGCGACCACCTGGGCGATCCTGTCGGTCCGCGACAGGCCGGTGAGGATGATCGGCATGTCGGCCGGCAGGTTCTCCGCCAGCCAGTAGAGACCGGGCAGCGCCCACGTGTCCCAGTTCGAGTTCTCCCTGACGGTCTGCAGGTTGACGGCGATCGCCGGCGGCGGCGCGTCCTCGATCCAAGAGGTGTAACGCTTGAGGTCCTCCAGGCGGAACCAGTAGATGTTCGGAACGGTGGGAACACCGGCGTCGGCGAGCTCCTGGGCGATCAGGAGGCACCGGCGCATGTTGAGCAGGTGCTCGGCCCTCGGCCAGTTGCCGTAGATGCTGAAGTTGGGAGCGAGGACCAGGTCCCAGCCCTGGGCGGCGATCTCCTCCACCAGGCCGTCCCGCTTACGGTACGTCCAGAGCGCTTCGACCAGCGGGTCCTCTCCGTAGCCGACGAGGATGGCCTTCTGGCCCTCGCGCAGGGCGAGGACCTCACGGGCCTGCTTGCCGGCGAAGCGCGGGTAGATCGAGTGCGTGTCGGGGCTGAACACCCGGCGGAGACCGACCCCGTACGCGGGCCAGCGCAGGCTGGCGTCCAGCTGAGTGACGGCCGATCCGTCGGTCATCGGGATGAAGGCCGGAAGCTCGGGCAGGACGCCGTCGATGGTGATGTCGTCGAACGTGAGGGTGCCGCCCACATCGGCCATCCACTGCGCGATGTCCGTGCGTGATCCGCAGCGGATCGGGCAGCCGCCGCACGCACCGGCGGGCGAGCCCGCCTCGGTCGCGGAGCAGCCGCAGTACGAGCAGTCCGAGTTGCTGCCCGAGCACAGCGGCTCGACGGTCGCCGGGCCTCCCCGGCCGTCCGGGCCGGTCCAGAACGCGCAGGCGCGGCAGTCGCAGCCGCGGCCGGGCAGGGGCAACGGCTGGCCGACTCGGGGCATCTGAAGGGAAACGGTGGTCATGCGGCGGTCTCGCTCTCTTTGATCGGGGTGGGGTTGGCCGCGTCGGCCAGGTGCTGTTCGAGTTCGCGGAGCGCCAGGCGCAGTGACCCGCGGTCGTACCGGGGGACTTCACGTCCCGCGCGGACCTCGGCCAGCAGGCTGCGGAGTCCGTCAAGGGCGCTGCGGACTACTTGGGAATCCGCTGCGGGAGCCGGAGGGGGAGCCGGTGGCGTGTCCTGCGCGGGGGGAGCGGGAACGGCGGCGACAGCTGGGCGCTCGACCTGGCTGACGGGCCCGGCGTCCTGGGTCTCCTCCCGGGCGTCGTCCGTTCCCTCGGTCTCCGTGTCGGCGGGGCTGAGGGGCTCGGGGACGCGGGTGAGCGCGCGGCGGCGGCCGGCGTTGGCCCGTTCCAGGCGTTCCTCCGCAGCCTCGATCACCTCGTCGGGCTCGAGTTCCGGTGCCGTCAGGCCGATGTCCACGGCACTGGGCAGCAGGTGCAGGCGGCTGCTGCCCTTCAGCGCCGCCCAGATGTCGGCCGCCGCGGCCTCGCGCCCGCGGCGCAGCGCCGCGAACTTGATCCTGGTGTTGAGACGGACGGCCTCCTCGTCCATCTCCTCCGTCAACTCCCGGGGCAGCTCCCGGAAAGCGCGCACGAGTTCGGTGGCCTTGCGCTCGGTCAGCTGAAGGCCGAGGCGGCTGAGGACCTCGGTCCAGGGTGCCGCGCAGCTCTGGTCCGTACCGCGGATCTTCTCCAGCGCCTTGAAGCGCTCGACGCTGTCGGTGATGGCGTAGACGTGGCCCGGGACGGGCTTGCCGGCCCGCAGCAGCTTGCCGACCAGCACGGCGCACCGCTGGTACATCAGGGCAGCGGCCTGCTCGCCCGGGCGCAGAGGCTCACGGGCGAAATTCTCCACAAACCTCCACATATGGCGCTCTTCGTCACTGAGCGGGCCCGGGCACACGACGGCGGGCAGCGCCGCGAAGTGCGGGTTGTCCGGCAGGTTCTGGGCACCCCAGCGCATGGCCCGCAGGCGGCGCTCGCCGGTGACCAGGCGGATGGTCGGGGCGCGGCCGGCGACGGTGATCTCTTCCGCGAGGACGGGTTCGAGCATGCCCACGACCGACATCGACGAGATGAGGTCGGACAGCTCCTCCGGGGCGGTCACGTCGCCGGGCTTGCGTCCCTGGGGCTCGGTGAACGGACTGCCCGGTCCGCGCATCGGCAGCGTCTCGAAGCGGCGCTGCCTCAGCTTGGCGCTGCGCTGGAGGATCTCGGTCAGTTGGATCATGCTGCCGCCCTCGGGCGGCGAGGCTTCCACCGTGGCGATGGTCATG
>NZ_JBEOWI010000149.1:0-3211 GCF_040296005.1 Kitasatospora sp. NPDC002551
CCGGCTTCAGCCTTGACCGGCTGTCCTCGATCGGCTCGGAGATCGCCTCCGAGATGCGTGGCGCCCAGGCAAAGCGCCCGGCCGCGGGCGGCCGCCCCCGGGCGCAGCGCATGCTGAACGCGACCGACATGAAGGCCGCGATGGGGAAGTTCCACCCGGGTGTCGACCCGGTCTTCGACCTTCAGCTGCTCCTGCGTACCTGCTCCACCGACCCGCACCGGCCGCGTCTTCTGCTGGACCAGCTTCTCGCTGCCCTGGAGGGCTGGGCGGGCGACAACTACCTGCGGCCTGTCGGGCTGAACCTCGGCATCACCCGGCTGCGCGCCGACTCGGTGTTCTACCGTCAGCACTTCGACCGGCGCTTCGAGACGGGGCTCTTCGCCCCGCGCCGGCGTGGGTGGGTGACCGGCGAGGAGATCGCCGGGCTGCTGAAGCCCCCGACCAAGCACAACTCGGCGGCGAACGTGATGCGCTCCGGTGGTGTGGTCCCTCCGCCCCACCCGGGACTGCCGTCGTGGACCGGCCAGCCCGACCTGCTGCCGCTCGGCTGGGTCTCCCGGCCCGGCGGCGGAGAGCGCCTGGCCGGCATCCCGTTGCGCTACCTGCTGTTCGCCCTGTTCCTGGGCAAGGCGGGCTACGGCAAGACGGAGATGAGCCTCGTCCAGGCCATCGCGCTGGCCCACAACGGGCACGGCATCCTGTTTCTGGATCCGCATGGGGACGGCTGGCAGAGGGCCCGGCCGTACCTCGCGCACCGCGAGCTCGCGCCGCGGATCTGGGAGATCGACCTGACCTCGCCCGACATGAACGCCCGGGTCGCGTCCTGGAACCCGCTGTCGATGCAGAACCGCAAAGAGGAGGACATCCCCGACATCGTCCAGTACGTGGTCACGGGCTTCTCCAGCGCGCTGAACTGGAGCGACTCGGCAGGCCGCGCCAAGACGATCCTCACCCGCTCGGTCGAGTCGCTCGTCGAGCTGTCCCTGCTGCTCGCGAAGGCCGGCAAGCCGGAACTCGCGCCCACGATCTTCCAGATCCGCACGATCCTCACCGACGAGGAGTGGCGCGACGCCGTCGTCCCCTACCTGTCGAAGAACCTGCGGGACTTCTGGGAGAAGACCTACAAGAAGTACCCGGGCGAGGCGACGCCGGTCGTCACCAACATCATCGAGCGCCTCGACAGCAGCAACGCAGTGAAGGCGTTCCTCGGGTCGTCGTTGTCCACCTACGACATCCGCACCGCCATGGACCAGGGCAAGGTCGTCTTCATCTGCCCGTCGGGCACGGGCGACACCGACCGGATCGTGTCGTGCCTGCTGATCTACGACCTGTTCCGAGCCGGTCTGTCGCGCCGGGACATACCCGTGGCGGACCGCAAGGACTTCTACTGCTTCATCGACGAGCTCACCGCGGTCGACGGGGCCAGCAAGGGCACGCTGGCGGCGATCGCCGAACAGCTGCGCAAGTTCCGGGTCAAGCTCTTGGCGATGACGCAGATGGCACAGCGTCTGACCCCGACGACCAGGCAGGGGTTGCTGCAGAACCTGTCGGTGCTCTCCACGACCGCCAGCGACGTCGACGAGGCGCTGCTGGTGACCCGGCGCTGGGGCAAGAAGGTCGAGCCGGACACCATCACCGCCCTGCGGCCGTACAACTACGTGATGTCGGTGACCCTCGCCGACGGGCGCACCGACCCCTTCCGGGTGCGGGGTGCCAGCGTCGAGGAGCTGTACGAGGACTACCACCGGCCCGACGATCTGCCGAAGCTGTCGGCGTCCGTCGACCAGAACCTGCGTCGGCGCCCGGTGCGGGACATCCTCGACGACCTCCGTCGGCTCGACAACCGGATCATGCGTGCCCTCGCCTCGATCCAGGTGCAGCCGGACGATGACGACGACGTGCCCCGCGGCCGCGACCAGGAGCGCGCCGCCGACGACACCCAGGCCCAGGCCGAGGAGGGGCCCGAGAGCGGGCGGGTTCGGATCAGCAAGGACCCGGGCACCGTGATCAGTGGCCCGACCGACGAGGAACCGCCGTACGACGAGGAAGAGCCGCCGTACGACGAGGACGACGGCCCGGCCGGCGGCTCGGTGGTCGTATGAGCATGATCACCGACGCCCCTGCTCCGAGCGTGGAGCAGCGCGCGAGCTTCCACTCCATCGGCACCCGGGTGCTCCACGTGCTGTACCAGCACCGGGTGATGTCCACCGATCAGCTGCAGCGGCTGCTGCTGCCGGCGGCGAGCGCCTCCTACCTGCGCCGTCAGCTGCGCGGCCTCCTCGCGGCCGGTCTGGTCCAGCGCATCTGGGCCAGCCACCAGCCCCAGGCTGCCGGACAAGGGGAGCGCAAGACGCGGCGTCCGACCAAGCCGCCGTACCTGTGGTTCCTGACCGAGGAGGGCGCGCAGTCCGTGGAGGACGGCGGGGAGCTCCACCCGCGGCCCTACCGGATCACGCCGGAGGCGGTCGCCGGGGCTCGGCAGCTGCACACCCTGGCGGTCAACGAGACGGGCATCGCCTTCGTGCGGCACGCGGCTCGGCTGGGGCACGAGTGCGGGCCGCTCGACTGGACGCCGGAGGTCGCCCATCGGATCCGGGACGGGCAGCGGCGTTTCGAGGACGACCACGTCATCAGCGACGCGGTCCTGAGCTACGTGCATGTGCGCCGGGGACAGCGGGCGATGATGACGCTGTTCCTGGAGCTGGACCGGGCCACGATGACGGCCGCCCGACTGGCGGCCAAGATCGCGGCGTACGGCCGGATGCACGAGTACGTGCCGCAGCACCCCGACCGGGCCCGCCGGTCGGCGGCGTCGACCAGGCCGGCGTGGCAGTACACCTACCCCGTCTTCCCCCGGCTCCTGGTGGTCTTGGACGGCAGGCCCTCGCCCACGCTCGCCTCCCGGCTCGCCGCGCGGACCGAAGACCTCTACACCCTGACCCGGGCGGATCCGCGGCTCTCGCGCCTGGCCGGCCGGCTGTCGATCGGCGTGACCACGCTGCAGCTCTTGCAGGAACGCGGCCCGTTCGAGCCGATCTTCACGCCGCTCCTGCGCGGCACCCCCGAGCAGCGGCCCCCGCTGACCGACCTGTACCTCAAGACCGCTCAGTGAGCCGGCGCGGCCCGCCCCGCCGCGCCGCCCCCCCCAGAAGGACACACATCGGAAGAGCACACCGCTGAACACCACTCACAAGACTAACGATAGCGGATT
>NZ_JBEOWI010000150.1:0-3163 GCF_040296005.1 Kitasatospora sp. NPDC002551
TAGTCGTTCTGGGTGGCGTTCTGCGCGTCTGTCGGGGCGACAACCTCGACTCCCGGCGGCGCCCCCCCCTGGCCAACCTGACGCCCCACCAGCCCCCCGCCCGCCCGCTGCGCCCGGCTCAGCGGCCCGAGGAGCACACGGCCGCGCCCAGGCCCGCTCGTGCCGCAGGCGGGGACTACGCGGGCCGGGAGTACGGCTACTTCCTCAACATGATCAGCTCGGTCGTCGACCAGACCCTCCAGGAGCACGGCGGCGACACCGAGGCCGCCATCGCCGCCCTGGAGAAGCTGGCAATTCCAAACGGAATGGCCCTCTTCGAAGCAACCCGCGTCGGCGGAAATTACGAGCACACCGTCTACCCGGAACGCCTCGAATTCCTCAGCAAGAAAACCCGCGACGGCGCCGACGACATCTGGGAAGGCCGCCACAAGTGGGAGAACGGCCCGCTCCTGGAACAGGTCAAGGCCGGCACCCTCGCCAGCATCGCCGTCGACGTCCTGGACACCAACGCCGCCTACTGCAGCGCCCTGAAGACCCACCTGCCCATCGGCGCCCTGCAGCACGACCCCGACGGCGGCTTCCACTCCAAGCGCTCCGGCATCTACCTCCTGCCCCAGCGCCCCACCTGGGAACACCCGCACCTGCCCGACCCGATCGGCAACCGCCGCGAACAGGGCCCGGTGCTCCTGGACGACGCCACCGTCCGCCTCCTGCTCCGCTGCCACAAGCTCGGCCTCGCCGAGGCCCCGAACATCACCCAGTCCTGGACCTCCGGCGCCTCCGAAAACATCACGGAGAAGTTCCGCCGCGTCCTCACCATCGCCCGAGAGAAAGCCATCCTCGACCGCGACGACGTCACCGAGAAATACGTCAAGGCCATTTACGCCAAGTTCGTCTCCACCATCGGCGAATCATCATTCAACCGCGATCTCCGCCGACCCGACTGGATGCACATCATCCGCAGCCAGGCATTCGCCAACCTCTGGTACAAGGCACTCCGCGCCCACGAACACGGCCTTACCATCGTCCGACTCCGCGGCACTGATGAACTCCACATCACCGGCGGAGAATGGCGAAAGGCCAAGGGCGGCGTCTTCGAAGAAGGCCGACTCACCAAGCAGCTGAAGCTCAAGGACCAGTACACCATCAACGCGAAGGCCGCCTAATGTCGACCGACGGCTGGAAGAACTTCGGCAAATACGGCGCCAACCTCGACCCCGAAAACCGCCACGGGAAAATCGTCCTCGGCCGCGCCCTCGAAGACGCCCTGGAACGGATGATCATCGACGGCGGCATCAAGTCCCCCGTCACCACCCGCCGCGGCCTGATGGCCCGGATGAACTACCTCACCAACACCCAAGGCGGCGCCCAGGCCATGGCCGACGCCGGCATCACCGCCGTCCCCAAGACCATCAACGCCTGGACCAAGGGCACCCAAAACCCCCTGCCCGCCAACTTGGAGGCCATCGACACCGCCTACTGGAACCTCCGCGCCCACAACGTCCTCAACAACCCCGGCGCGTTCAAGCAGCACCTCAACAACGCCGGCAAGGGCACCCGGGTCGAGATCCACCCCATCAACCAGGACGTCGTCCTCGAGCCGCGCCGCCGCGACAACCTGCGCATCCGCATCCTGCAGGTCCGCTACGTCTGGGACGACGCCGTCGACGCCATGGTCGCCGGCGACATCGGCAAGCTCGAAGAGATCTGGGACGACATCATCGCCGACCTCGACTCCGACTGGGGCGCCTACACCTACGTCCGCCACATCGGCCTCGGAGCCTGACCACCCCCACCAGCCGCCCGCCCGCCCCACCGGGCCGCAGCTGCGCCCCACCCCAGCTCAGACCAGCACCACCGGGCACAGCAACGCGTACATCTCCCCCCGCAGCTGCGCCTCCGCGATGTCCCAGGGGCCGCTGATGCCGCCGGCCAGGGCGACGAAGACGCCGTGGCGGCGCGCGGTGCGGCGCCATGCGCGCGAGCTGTTCAGGCCGCCCTCGTAGAAGCAGACGCCGGCCCGGCCGGTCACCGTGAGGACGTCACCGGCCACGTCCAGGACGGCCGACCAGCCGGCCGCTGGCTCTGCCCAGCCCTCGAAGTCGTCGAACCGCGCCCACCCGCCGGACGCCAGCCCGGCCAGGTGCGGATCCGGACCGCGGCCGCCGGCCGATGCGAACGTCTCGACCCGATGCGAGGCCGCGAAGACCACCTGCGCCCGCTGCGCCTCGACCGCCCACGCCTGCATGCCCAACGGCCGCAACGGCTCGCTGCCGACGTCGACGGCGTACATCGCACCGCCGTCCAACGGGGCCCCCTCGTCGCTCACACCAGACCAACGAGCCGGCCCCCCGGCGGGTAACCCGCCCGCGGCCGCCCCCGCCCCGCTGCGCCCCTCTGGCCCGGGCCCGGAGCTCCACCACCCGGCCGAGCAGGAGCCGGCGGGCCGCCCGCCGGCGGTACTGAGGCCGCGCCTCCGGATGTCCGCTCTCCCGAAGGAATTCCCGATACAATTCTAGGAACGCCACCGCATGAATCCCCGGTACAACTCAGAGGGAAGACGGAGCATCAGACAGGATGCTCTGACCGTACAATTCTGATACAGGCTCAGGCTGATAGAGTCCGGTACAACTTCCCCCGCCGTAGCGAGAAGCCGTAGGATATGAAGGGCAATCAGCCCGATGCGTTTGACCGCCACTCAGGCGCGTTACAGAAAATGCCATCGCTGCCTGTACAAGCCTCAATCCGGCCGCTAGAATTGGCTCAGTGGTTCAGACCACATGACAAGGGCAGTAGCTGACTCAGAGTCACAGATTCCCCGCCTAACGACTTGTAACGCAGCGGGGAGCGTGACATACTGGAGCCCGGTACACAACAGGGAAGACAGCCAGAGGGCGTGTACCGAACGAGTCGGCCAAGCCCCGGAGAGCGAACCCCGGGCCGGAGCAGCAGAGCCCAAGGGTACAGAAAAGCCCAGGTCAGAGGCTTAGAGAGCTGAGCCACCGAAGGAAGAGGCCCCCTCGACCCCGGGTGCGGGCACAAAGGCCGGCCCCCCGAAGAGCAACCACCCGACGGGCGAGAGTTGTACCGCCCACCTCCTCCTAGCCAGCCGGAGCCACGGAGTGGCGTTAAAGCATTCCGTCACGGTTGTGACGGCGCGCCG
>NZ_JBEOWI010000151.1:0-3095 GCF_040296005.1 Kitasatospora sp. NPDC002551
CCGCCGCCGCGCTGCCCGGTATCCGGGCCTCCGCCCCGGTCTGGGCCGACACCGAGGTGTTCGTGCTCGGCGCCAATCGAGTCCGATGAGTATGTGGCCGGGGACCGCCCGGCGGCGTGCCCGCGCGATGAACCCGGTCCGGTCCAGGCTGATCAGCGCCACCTCCCCCCGCCGCTGCCGCGGGCCCGCCTGGCCCAGCCCGCCCTTGATCTCGGCCAGGGCCTTGAGCCGGGGCTGGTCACGGAAGGCGATGTGCGCTCGGGGGGAGTGGCTGCCCCACTGCTCTGCGAACATGGCCCACGGCTGGGCGGGGGGCATCCCTTCGGTGGCGTGCGCCCAGGCGTCGTAGAGGTCGGCCGCCTGCGCCGCACGCTGGTCCCGCAGAGCTGCGAGGTCGAGGAGGCTGAGGACGCCGCCTGCGCACCGGCCGGGCTCTCCTGCCGCGGACCGCACGAGGCGAGGATCGTCGACGGGCGCTCCGGAAACCAGCGGAAAATGGCTGACGTACCGGCCTTCGGAGATCAGGTAGCTGGCGGAGTCGTCGTCGTCGGCCTCCTCGACAGCGCACAGTGCGCGGGCGGCGAGGGCGTAGGCGGATTCGGCGGCCCGCGGGGGCAGGCAGACCAGGACGTGTCGTGAAGTCATCGGGGTGGTCCGTTCGCGGAGGAGCAGAGAGCGCCGAGCCAGGAGCAGGCCATTGGGGGCGAGCGCGACTGGCCGAGCGGTACTCGAACAATACATAATCTCATGGACTTAAGCAACTTCGAGGGTGTTTAGCGCCGCCGACTCCGAGGGATATCGAAGGGGCGGCCAATGTGCCAATGCGCCTTCCGGCCGCTGTACTGGCACTCATAGGCGATCTTGGGGTGCTTCCAGGGAAACTCGCGCGCCAGCCGATCAGCGGCCTTCTGCGCCGAGTCCGGCGACGTGTACGGCCGCTTGTCGAGACAGGCGCGCTTGCGGGTGGCGGACACCTTCGTTCGCCGCAGCGCGGACTTGCCCATCAGGCGTCTCCTTCCGGTGCGCACCCCTGCGGCCGGCCGGCGCCCGAGGGCCGACCCGACGTCCTCGACTCCTCGGCCCGGGAGGTTCCGGGGGCAGGCGGCCGCCGCCCCTCTTCCAGGTACCAGGTGAAGCGCGCGCGGCGGCTCGGGAGGTCCCCGTTACCCGGGAGGGCGAACCGCCGAACTCGGGGCCGCGGCGTTCGGTCGGGCTTCGTGTCGTCCATGATTCCCTTCAAAGTGAGTCGTGGGCGGGACCTGCGGGCTGCGGCCTGCGGACCCCGCCCGGGGTCGGAGCTCAGGCGGCAGCCTCCGAACCTGGGGTGAGGTGGGCTATGCGTAGTAGCTCGCCATGATCCACTCCGGCTTCCTGGCGTGCGGACGCAACTCCAGCACGGACAGCGCCCGCACCAGGGGCTCGTCGTACTGCGAGGTGGCGCTCATCGCCGCGACATCCAGGGGGAGCGGCTCCCCTTCGGCCTCGCGGACGGTGGCGGCAAGGATGTGGCCCTGGTCGTCCGGGCCGATCGAGTACGCCCGCAGTAGCAGTTCGCCCAGTCCGAAGGCCGCCAAGCGCTCCTCGGCCGCTCCGGCGAAGTAGTCGCCGTGGTTCTCCTCGCGCATGGCCTCCGTTGCCCACGAAACCCGGGGCATCAGCCAGGATTCACCCTCGGCGCTGTACCAGGTCAGGTCGCTCGCCAGTCCGGCCCAGCCGTCGGCCGGACCCCCCAGGCGGTACCCGTACATCAGGGCTGTGTGGTTCTCGATGGCGCCCATGGCGTCCTCCGTGTTCGTGGGTGTGGTCGGTCTGGGTCGAGCAATGGGACAGCGGGTGGGTTCAGGTCAGCGCCTTGTAGATGCCCTCCGCCTCCTCGCGGAAGTACTCGCACGCCTCGACGTACATCTCCTGCCGGGCGTTCGACACGTGGGTTCCCATGCCGCCCGTCACCCCCCTGTCGACCGTCACCTCCGCCCTGGCGATCGCGTCCTGGAAGACCAGCGAGGCGTGCCTGAGCGCGCACTGGCCGACGACCTCGGACCACATCTCGATGAGTTGCTGGCGCAGCTCCAGGCCCTTGAACAGGCCCGGCGCGCTGATGATGCCCGGGTCCATGCCCTTGTACCGGTCCCAGTGCTCGGCCAGCTTCTTCTTCTGGTCCTCCCGTGCCCGCTGGGCCCGGCCGGAGAGGCGGTCGTGAATCTGGGCGGCTCGCTTGCTGGCGGCGGAGGTCATCGTGGTCTCCCGTGGGTGTTGGGGTGGGCGGTCACCAGCGGCCGGCCCGTCGGGCACCCGCTGGTGTGCCTCCACATTATCCACATTCATAGAATTAAGCAATGTCTGATCGGTGGTGCGCTTTGACCCGCCCCCCTTAGCTCGCCGAAGGCCGCGGGGGCACCCACTTCTGGGCTGCGGGGCTCCAGCGGGCCTGCGAGAAGACCCTGTTGAGGTCCGGCATGTAGTCGGACCCGTAGTCCACGGCGTCGGGCCGGGGCTCAACCGGTACCCACCCCTCGCCGGGGCGGAGCTCGGCGAACCAGCCGAAGCTCACTGCGGCGCCCTCGCCGGGAACGAGGCCGGTCCACACGCCGCCGCCGCTGTGGCCATGCCGGCCAGAGCAGATGGACTGAGGGAGCCCGGTCTGCGGGCAGTGGCTCTCCCGGCAGCCGGCGGCGTGCTCCGTACCGACCTGCGCGCCGCAGCCGATGCAAGGCTCACCGCGAGAGAGGGTGAGCTCGGCCGCCATCAGTGCCCCCCACCCAGGAGGCGCGAAGGGGGAAACGCGCGAACGCGCACGGCCGGTGTGGAGTTGACGCTCGACATGAAGGACCTCTTGACGTTGGGGGAGCGGGCGGGGCGCGGCTGCGCCCCGCCGGGCAGTTGCCGCTACGCGGCGGCGCGGAACTCGACGCACGCCGGGAAGTCCGGCTTGATGTCCGGGCCTCGCCGACGCTGGGCCTTGATGGCGCACTTCATGCGCGCCCTGCCGTCTCCGGCCACCCGTTCCACCAGGAAGGCGCACGCCCCGCAGCGGGAGGTCGGCGTAGTGGTGCCCGGCTCCAGCAGCGGCTTGCGGGTGGCCGGGTGGATCCCAC
>NZ_JBEOWI010000152.1:0-3049 GCF_040296005.1 Kitasatospora sp. NPDC002551
CCGCGCGAGAAGAACAAGGACGCCGACCGGCTCGCCAACGAGGCGATGGACGCGGGCAAGGCCGGCCGCCAGTGGGAGCCCCGGACCGCCGTCGCGCGCCCCCGAAGGCCCCGAGGGCCCCGGGAAGAGGGGGCCCGGGGCCCGGATTGCCCCGAAACCTGAGTACGGGTACTCAGGCGCCCCGGCCCGCCGCCGGAGCATCCTGGAACGATGCTCTGGTCAGACCCCCGCGACGAGCCCTCCCCGGAAGCCCGGCGGCTGCAGCGCAAGCTGCGCCGGGCCGGGCATGTGCTCGCCGTGCTCTCCCTCCTGATCGCCGTTCTGCTGATGATCTGAGGATCACCGGACGGCCGCCCCGGGCGGCCCTCTACCCTGGTGGGCATGACCGACCGCCGCACGCTCGTCCTCGCCTCCGCCTCCCCCGCCCGGCTCGGGCTGCTGCGCCAGGCGGGCATCGACCCGCGGGTGGTGGTCAGCGGCGTCGACGAGGACGCGCTCACCGCCGAAACCCCCGCCGCACTCGCGCTCGTCCTCGCCGAGGCCAAGGCCGACGCCGTCGCCGCCGGCCTCACCGACGGCGAACTGGTCGTCGGCTGCGACTCGGTCCTGGAGCTGGACGGCCTGGCCCTCGGCAAGCCCGCCGACGAGGCCGAGGCGCTCGCCCGCTGGCAGTCGATGCGCGGCCGGGCCGGTGTGCTGCGCACCGGCCACTGCGTGATCGACACCGCCACCGGCCGGCGGTCCTCCGCCACCGCCTCCACCACGGTGCGCTTCGGCACCCCGGACGACGCCGAGGTCGCCGCCTACATCGCCACCGGCGAACCGCTGCACGTGGCGGGCGCGTTCACCCTGGACGGCCGCTCGGCGCCGTTCGTCGAGGGCGTCGACGGCGACCCGGGCAACGTCATCGGCCTCTCGCTGCCGCTGCTGCGCACGCTGCTGGCCGAGCTGGACGTCCGGATCACCGACCTCTGGACCTGACCGCCCCGCCGGCTACCGTCGCCGGTGCGCCAAACAGCGGCCCAATTGTCGCCAACGAACCCGTTGATAACCTCATTTGATGCACGCTGGAAGGGCGTCCGGACGTCGGCGCTCCGGAGCGACGGGGGAGGTGGCGAGCGGATGACCGACAGTCTGCTCAACGTGCTGCTGGGCCTGCTGGCCAGCGCGATCAGTGCCGCGCTCGGCTGGCTCGGCCAGAGCCTGCGCCGAAGACGCCGGCTGGAGCGGGCCAGGGCCTTCCTCGGCCTGCCCGCCGGCAGCGAGTGCCTGATCGTGGTCAACCGCAGCATCGGCACCGGCGCCCACCCCCGGACGGTCACCCGGCGCGACGCCTACGCGCTGATGGAGCTGGCCGCCCTGGTGAAGGAGTGCGGCGCGCACGCCGACCTGGTCGCGCACGACGCCGCGCCGCGCGGCCTCGGCACCAGGACCGAGCTCTGCTTCGGCGGCCCCGTCTCCAACGAGCGGATGGCCGCCCACCTCGCCTGGGGCCTGCCCGGGGTGACGTTCTCCGGCGACCACGCCGTGCTGGACAACACCGTCACCGTCGGCGACCGGTCCTACACCGCCGACGCGGAGGCCGGGGAGTACGTCCTGCTGGCCCGGCTGGCCACCCCCGGGGACGGCCGCCCCGTCTTCCTCGTCTCCGGACAGACCGGCGTCGCCAACCACGCCGGGGTCCGCCACCTGGTGACCCACCACCGCCGGCTGGCCCGCCGGTACGGCACGGACGGCACCTTCGCGCTGCTGCTCAAGGTGGTCAACCCGGCCGCCTACGGCCCCGACGTCGTCGAGCAGGTCGCCGACGTCACCGAGCGGGCCCTGGAGCGCGCGCCGGCCCCGCCGGGCGCGCCCGCACCGCCCGCCCCGGCCCCCGCGTCCGCCGCCACCGCTTGAGTCCGACTCGCGAACGGCTGGGGTGTGGCCGAAGCCACCGCCGCGCCACGCCGCCCCCGTCACCGAGCGCGAACGCCGGGCCGCCACCATCGCACCCACCACCACCTGCGAGGACTCCCGTCGGGCCGCCCACCACCCGTCCGGGCGCATCACCCTCCGTGTGGGATAGTTCACAACCTGGGGCTACTCGCCGGTACCGCCCAGGAATCCATAAACTCAACGAGGTTCAAGAAGGGAGCCACAGTGCGCAAGGTGCTCATCGCCAACCGCGGGGAAATCGCCGTCCGCGTCGCCCGTGCCTGCTCGGACGCCGGTATCGCCAGCGTCGCCGTCTACGCCGAGCCGGACCGGGATGCGCTGCACGTCCGCGCGGCCGACGAGGCTTACGCGCTGGGCGGCGACACCCCCGGCACCAGCTACCTGGACATCGCCAAGGTCCTCCAGGCCGCCGCCGACTCGGGCGCGGACGCCGTCCACCCCGGCTACGGCTTCCTGTCGGAGAACGCCGACTTCGCCCAGGCCGTGATCGACGCGGGCCTCACCTGGATCGGCCCGCCGCCGCAGGCCATCCGCGACCTCGGCGACAAGGTGACCGCCCGGCACGTGGCGCAGCGCGCCGGTGCCCCGCTGGTGGCCGGTACGCCGGACCCGGTCTCGGGTGCCGACGAGGTCGTCGCGTTCGCCCGGGAGCACGGCCTGCCGGTCGCCATCAAGGCGGCGTTCGGCGGCGGCGGCCGCGGCCTGAAGGTCGCCCGCACGCTGGAGGAGATCCCGGAGCTGTACGACTCCGCGGTGCGCGAGGCGGTCGCCGCCTTCGGGCGCGGCGAATGCTTCGTCGAGCGCTACCTGGACAACCCGCGGCACGTGGAGACCCAGTGTCTGGCCGACAAGCACGGCAACGTGGTGGTCGTCTCGACCCGTGACTGCTCGCTGCAGCGCCGGCACCAGAAGCTGGTGGAGGAGGCGCCCGCGCCGTTCCTGACCCCGGAGCAGAACGCCGAGCTCTACCGGGCGTCGAAGGCCATCCTCAAGGAGGCCGGCTACCAGGGCGCGGGCACCTGCGAGTTCCTGGTGGCGGTGGACGGCACGATCTCCTTCCTGGAGGTCAACACCCGTCTGCAGGTGGAGCACCCGGTCACCGAGGAGGTCA
>NZ_JBEOWI010000153.1:0-3019 GCF_040296005.1 Kitasatospora sp. NPDC002551
GCCCCGGCCCGGCCGCGCCCCGGCCGCCGGCGGCCTCCTGACCCCCGCCGAGACCGCCCTGATCCACTGCCTCCGGCAGTACGCCGCAGAGGTCGACCCGACCTCCGAGCCGGTCCTCGAAGGGTGGGCGTACCCCTCCCCCTTCCATCTGCTCCTCGATGTCGGCCGGCTCTTCACCCCGGCCCCGCTCCCGCCCGCGGTCGCCCCGCTCATGGTGACCTTCTGCTACACCAACGCCGTTCAGACGATCGCGGACCAGGAGGATCCCGCCTTGGTGTACGTCGAGGGGTTCGCCAGCTGCACCGTCGACAGCGCCGTCCACCACGCCCCCCACGCCTGGGCCACCGACGGCATCCACGCCATCGACCCGACCTGGCCCGCCGATTCGGGCTGCGCCTACCTCGGCATCCCCTTCGCGGACCCCGCGATGTGGCCGCACCCGCTGTACGGCGACGGAATCCTCCAGCAGTACGCCACCCTGCTCCCGATCCTGCGCGAGGGTCTGCCTGCGGACGCGGTCGCCGACATAGGCCGACCGCTCCCGCGCCGGGCGAGCCGCCGCCGTACCGAATCCGCGGGACCGCTCAGCCGCACGCCCTCCAGCTGACCTCCAACCCCGCCCTTCGCCGTTCGCCCTTCGCCAGGAGCCGAATCCCCGACGCCGACAGCGCCGTTGGACATGATGCGAAGGACGGGCTGCCGGAGGCAGCACCCCACGACCGAACAACTCCGCCCCACGAAGGAACCGAACCGTTGTCTCAGCCTCTGGCCACCCAGCCCTCCGTCCTCTCCGGCCCGGCCCCTGCCGTCATGATCGACCGCCCCGGCTCCGTCGACCGCGACGACGCCATCGGCATCGAGCGCGTCGGCGACGGCTGGCGCCTGACCGTCTACGTCGCCGACGTGGCCTCCGGCGTCGCACCGGGCAGCGCCGCCGACCGGGAGGCGTTCACGCGGCGCGAGTCGGCGTACGGGGGCTGGCGGGGCACCCAGAAGATGCTGCCCGGGCCGGTGGAGGCCCGGTTGACCTTGGCCGAGGGGAGGCCGTGCGCCGCGATCGCGATCCGCGTGCACGTCCTTCCGGACGGACAGGCCGGGCGCGTGGACGTCGAGCGGGCGACGGTGAGCGGCCTGGTGGCCCTGGGCCACTCCCAGGCCGCCGCGGCGGTCCGCGACCGCGCGCATCCCCTTCACGAGGTCCTGCGCGAAGCGGCGGCGGTGAGCGAGGTCCTGCTCGCCCGCCGGCGCCGGCAGGGGGCGCTCGCCCTGTACGACCTCCTTAGCGGGTGGGCGACCAGCGAGGACGGCGTCGTGGTCCGGCTCGCCTCCTACGAGCGGACCATCGGCTACAAGATCGTCCAGGAGTGCATGATCGCCGCGAACACCGCGCTGGCCTCCTGGGCGGCGCAGCGCGACCTCCCGCTGCTGTTCCGCAACCACGCCGCCGGCCGCGTCGCCGCCCCGCGCCAGACCCTGCTGGACGATCTCGACGTCGCCTTCGCCGACGGCTCCGCCGCCCGGCTGGAGGCACTGCGCGAGCGGACCCTGATGACCCTCAAGGCGGCGGAGTACGCACCGTTCATGGGCGGCCACTGGGGCCTGAACCTGCCGGGATACCTGCATGCCACCTCGCCCCTGCGGCGCTACGCCGACCTGGTCGTGCAGCGGGTCATCTCCAGCCACCTGGACGACGCCGCCTCCCCGTACGGGCAGGACGACCTGGCCTCGATCGCCGAGGCGCTGAACACCGGCGCCCGGCAGGACCGAGAGGCCGAGCGGGACTCGCGCAAGTCGGTCGCGCACTCCGCGGCCCGACGCGGTGCCGCGGCGACGGAGGCCGACTACACCGGCCTCGACACCTCCGCGTTCCACGCCCTCCTCAAGCGCGGCTGCAAGGAGAACATCGCCGGCGCGCCCCTGGTCGCCGAGACCGCGCGGCGGGCCACCGAAGGCCAGCTCACCTCGCTGGAGATGCAGATGGTGCTGCTCGTCGCCGGCGGGCCCGGCTGGGAGGAGGGGCGCACCGCCTGCCTGGACGCCATCGCGGCCGCGCCCGAGAAGGCCGTTTCCGTCCTGTCCGTCCACTCGCAGGTCAACGGCTTGCCGCCGGTCGAGTTCACGGTCCAGACCTTCGGCCAGGCCCCCACCACCGTCTTCGCCGCCCAGGCGTCGTGGCCCGCGGGTGGAAGCCCCGTTGAAGGGGCCCGGCGGTCCGGGTCGACGAAGAAGGCGGCCCGGCACCAGGCGGCCCTCAGCCTGCTCGCCGCGCTCGCCGACCTTCCCGATCCATCCCTCGACCTCGCACAGCCCGTCCCCGAGACCGCGCAGCCCCCGGCCGCCGCGCCCGGCGTCGAAGCGGTGGAGGGCCGCTCGCCGATCTCGGTCCTCAACGAGTACCAGCAGATCAAGGTCATCAGCGGCCTGAGCTACACGATGGCATCCGAGGGCCCCAGTCACCTTCCGACGTTCACCTGCACCGCGCAGGCCACTCACGACGGCGCGGCCGTCGTCGCCTCGGCGTCGGCCTCGACCAAGGCGGCGGCCAAGACGGCGGCGGCGGCCGGTCTGCTGGCGCGGGTCGACGCGGCGCGGGCCGAGCACGCTGCCTGATGCCGGGACGGGTGCGCCGCGGGCCGAGCGTGCGCGAGGGAAGTGGGCAGATCCCGGCAACCGCCGTGGCCGACCCGTGGCCGCTCGTGGTCCGGGTGGCCGGCGGCCGGGTCAACCATCTGGCCCGTCCTCGTGTGACCCGAGCAGGCCGGCCGACCGGGTGGCTCGACCTGGCCTGCGGTGGCAGCTGCCTCGCCGGCGCCCTGGACAACGACCTGCGGGAGAGCGAGTGCGCCCGGTGCGCCGAGCGGGCCGGGCGGGACCGCGACCCCGAGCGGTGGCGGATCGCCGCTGCCGAGCGTCGCGCGCAACTCGCGGCGGCAACGCCGCCACCGTCACCGTCGGCCCCGGCACCGTCAACCTGCTGACCGGCGACTACGACCTCGGCCGCACCGACGCCGCCTTCCAC
>NZ_JBEOWI010000154.1:0-3015 GCF_040296005.1 Kitasatospora sp. NPDC002551
CTCGTCGATCTCGACGAGACCAGCCTCAGCCCGTTCAGCTGCGCGGCGCTTCGCCTCGTCGAGGGTGATGTGGTGGACCTTGTGGATCATGGGGTCGTCCGGCATGCCGGGCGCGCCTTCGATGTAGACCTGTGCGCACTGCCGCAGGTCGTCGCCGGACTTGGGGTTGAGGCGGTGCGGGAGCCAGCCTTCGTCCATCATGCCGCCGCCGAGGGCCGCCTTGACGTCTACGTCCCGGCACGAGCCGAGGATCTTCAGGGCCGGCTGCTGGGCCAGGTTGGAGCCGAGGAAGGCCGTGGTGGCTCCCTGCGCGGCGAAGATGATCCAGACCCCCTCTTTGCGGCCGATGAGGAGGAGGGAGGCGACAAGCAGCTTGGAAAGTTCGGTGAGCTTGGGGAACTCGTCGATGAATACAAGGATTGCCGGATGCTGAGAGGACGGTTGCCAGGCGTCACCCATGCCGAGACCGCGGCGGATGCGGGCGCGGCCGGCGGCCAGGCAGTGCAGCCACAGCAGCGTGCGCTCGATGGTCGCGGGGTCGAGGCTGGTGAGCCGGATCGCGTCTTCGTACGGACCGGGTCCGTCGCCGCTGGGGTCGAGGAAGAGCGTGACCGCGTCGTGGCAGGCCGTGGTGACGTCGACCAGGGCGCGCAGCAGGGTGGATTTGCCGCCGCCGGATCGGGCGATGACTTCGCCCATGAGGCCGGCCAGGGAGAAGGCGAGGGGGCTCCCGTTGGCAGAGCCGCCGTAGACGGCGGGGTCGGTGATGCTGATCGACTTCGGCGCGAGGTAGGGCGCGGGTGGCAGATCGGCGAACATGTCGCCTTGGCGTAGCAGGAGGGTCGCGCAGGCGGTGCGGCTCTTCAGCGGCTGGACGATGACGTCACCCTTGCCGAGGTCGAAGAGCGTCTCGAGGTCGGGGGCCTTGTTGATGATCGCAGCGGGGGTGCCCTTGGAGACGCGGACGGTGGACTGCCAGCCCCAGCGCTGCTGTTCGACGTCGGTGATCTCGGCGACGGGGATGTTTTCGGCTTGCAGGGCGCGCAGGATGCACTCGGCTGCTTCGTCGGTGGTGGTCGCTCGGGCGATGGGGTACGGGGTGGGATCGGGCTGGAGCGCGCTGGCGACGCCGGGGACCGGCTCGGGCGTGGGGAATCCGAGGCGGGGAGGCGGCGGGTTCAGCACGGTGGGCCGGCGTCCCTGGATCCAGACGGCTGCTCCTGCCAGCAGGGTGACGGCGCCGGCGGTGTAGGCGGCGGGGGCAGGGTTCTGCGCGGCGAGGGCGACCGAGATGGCGAGCAGCACGGTGGTGCCCAGGCGCCGGTTGCGGGCCCGGGCGGTGCGGGTGGCCGCGAGGTCGGCGCTGCTGGGCGGGTAGGGGGTGAACGTTTCGCTGCGGACGGCGTTCGCTTCGCGGGAGTAGAGGGCGCGCTGGCGGTGTGCCTGATGCTCGTTGGAGTTCTTCCAGTGCTTGAGCTGGGTGTTGATCTCCCGCAGGTCGGCGGTGCGGCGGTTCTTCCACTGGGTGTGCTGGTGGTTGAGATGGAAGGCGGTCAGGTACTCCGGGGAGAGGTCCTGGGCGTTCCACCAGCGGTTCAGTTGCCGCGCGGTGTGGCGGGTGCCGTTGGTGAAGACGGAGCCTTCCCGGATAGCGATCTTGTGTGCGTACGCGGTGAGGACGGTGCCTCGGACGGGTTGGCTCGGTGGCTGCGGCTTGTTGGGATCGTCGCGGGGGCCGGAGTCCACGACTTCCTTGTCGGACTCGTCGAAGGACGCGGGGGAGGCGGACATGCTGCTGCTCCTGGCGGTGCCGCGGTCACCGGCCGTTCGGGCGGCGGCAACCGCGGCGTGGATCAGTTGAAGGCGCCGGTGATCTGGGTGCCGATGCCGTTGACGAGGGGGACGAGGGTGGCGGCGGCCAGGCCGGCACCGCCTGCGGACAGTCCCAGCCCGCTGCCGGAGGCGGCGCCGAGGCCGAAGTCGAGGGAGACGGATTTGGTGATCGACTTCCAGGCCGTGGCCAGACCGACGCAGAGCAGCACCAGCACCATGGCGCCGGATGGGGTGATCACTCCGGGGTGGGCTCCGCCGTGGATTGCGGGGGTGGCCGATCCGGTCGCGCCGGCGAGGACCTTGTCGCCGCCCATGTTCATGACGTGGGCGACGAAGCCGAAGAAGTACCCGAGCGCTCCCCCGGTGCACAGGACGGACAGCATGCCGAGCGCCTGGCCGAGGAGGAAGGGGATGAGGGCCTTCCAGCTGCGGAGGTCGTGGCGGAAGAAGCGCACGCCGCGCCAGACGAGGAAGGAGAGGGCCACGGTGAGGCCGCCGATCGTGACGTACGTGGCGGAGGTGAACATCAGGAGGCTCCGGTCAGGGCGGTGACGATCAGGAGGAAGGTGGGTCCGTAGAGCACGGCGGCGGAGATGTTCAGGGTGAACAGCCATCGGGTGATCGAGCCGGAGTAGCGCAGCCGCCAGTAGCCGGTGATCAGGGCGGCCATGAACGCCATGCCGACGGGCGCGCTCGTGCCGGCGTCGCGGGCCAGGGCGTAGAGGGCGGGCTGGAGCAGCGCCCCTGCGGCCACTGCGGTCAGGCGGGCTTTGTCCGCGACGATCCAGGAGAAGTCGAACACCCGGTCCCGGTCGGCGGTCGGGGCCTGTTTCTCGGCGTAGTAGTGGTGGTGGTGATGGACCTCGATGCCGGGGGCGACGGCTCGGGGTTGTCCTTCTCCCTCGATGTCGGTGTGGTGGCTCCGCTGAGTCGGGGCGAGGATGTCCGTCTCTCCCAGGGCGGCCTTGACGTAGGCCCGGGCCCTGAGCTCGTCTCCGCCGATCGCGGCGGAGTCGGCGCCGGGCTGGTTTCGGGGCGCGGCGGCGGGTTCTGCTCGGCGGCGCTTGGTCGAGATCATCTTCACTGGCGGGCCTCGCTGTCCTCGGCGGCGCGACCGGGCAGGGGCGGGACGAGCGTGCCGACGACTGCGGACGCGAAGCCGAGCGCCTTCGATGCCGTGTT
>NZ_JBEOWI010000155.1:0-2983 GCF_040296005.1 Kitasatospora sp. NPDC002551
GGCACGCCCCGCACCGCCGGACCGGCGGAACCTCACGGGCATGACCGTCCGCACTTCTCGGGGTCGTGGTAGCCGTCCGCGTACTCGGTGACCTTGTCGCGTACTGCCCGCGGCACCTCGGGCCCCAGCGCAGTCACCGAACTCCACCACTCGTGGTCGGCCCCACTGCGGCCCGGGTCGATCGTGTGCACGACGGCCCGGGCGGGGGTGCCGTCCATGTAGACGTGGACCTCGGTGCCGTCGTCGGGGTCGCGGTCCACCACCACGTCGATCCGGGGGCCGACGGGCAGCCCGGCGGTCTGTGACCGCGTCGGCGTCGGAGGTTCGGCTGCCCTGGCCCAGGCGCCGAAGATGTCGTCGCGCCCGCGGGGGCCCAGGGAATCGAGCAGCACCGTGTCGAGCGCGCCCAGGTCAACCGTCGCCCACCCCGAGGGCAGACCCTTGTCCAGGTCGTCGGCGCGGCGGTTGAGGAAGCTCAGGACGGAGGACTTGGTCACTATCGGGTCGTCGGCGGTCAGTTCCAGGCGGCGTGCCATCTCGGCCGCCGCGTCACGCAGTGCGGCGCCGCCCGTGACGGGGGACTGGCGGAGGGAGCTTGCGGGCATCGGGTCGTGCGTCATGAGAAGTCCGATCTCGGTGCGTGGCGGGGCGGTCCGCACGAGGAGGAGAGCCCCCAGGGGTCTGGCTGGGCGCCCAGCGGTCAGGTGTCCGGCTCGGCTTCGTCCCGCCGCCAGCGGCGCGACTCGATCCGTCGGGCGATCCGTCGTTCTGCCGTCTTCGCCCGTCCGCGGGCGAAGGTGTAGTAGAAGCAAGTGCATCCCTGGCGGGCCCGGACACACCCGCCCCGGTGTCCCGGGCGGGTGGCGGGGAGCAGCATGCGCACTGGAACTCCAAGCGGGTGGGGGGGGTGTGGGCGGGCGTCGACGAGCCGGGGGATCGGGGCATGACCGGCCGGGCTGATCACCCGCGAGCGGCGTCGGCCCGGGCGTCTTCAGCGGTGTAGCCGCAGTCGCATCCCGGGTGGCAGTACGAGCCGGCCGGGGCGAAGCAGCCCTCGCACGGCTCGTCGAGCTCCTGGGGCAGAAACGGTCGACGCTTCGTTCCGTCGATGCTGGGCCGGGGCAAGGACATGGCTACTCCCGTAGTTGACGTGGGGCCGGGCGCGGGGGCGAGCCCGGGGTGATGGAGGTTCGTCGCGGGCCGGTCACCTCTCGATCGGCCCCGAGATGGTGATGGTGGTCGAGGACGTCGTGGCTCCGTCGAGGGTGGTGCTGGCCCAGCGCATCGCGCTGACCTCGGTGATCGGACCGAGTTCGCCGCCGTCGGGGTCCTCCCTGGTGATCAGGAGCTTGACGTCGACATCTCCGGTGCTCTTCTGCACGTCGGTGAGACGCGCGATGAGGTCGCGCACCCTCAGCGTGGGCTCGGAGGGCGACTGGGGTGTGTCCTGGTCCTCGTTGCGCCCTTCGAGCAGCACCATGACGGGGCCGGTGCCGCGGTGGCCCCGGTCGGTCCTCACTCCGACAACAGGACCTTCGGCGCCCTCCCACTCGCTGGACAGGAGCGAGTCGACATCGACGTCGCCTACACGCTGGTGCTGCTCCTCAAGCCGGTTGAGAAGTTCTGAAATTCGCATCGCTGCGCCCCTTCATGGCGAGGAGATCGACGTCCTGATGACCGGCGCGCTGCGCGCGACCGATGCTTAGACCATACGTGAAATCATAGAGTTAAGCAACTAGAGTGGGAGTTGCGCCGCGCCCGAGAGCGTGCACGCCGCGTCGCCGGGGAATCGGCCCTCCCGGTCCGGCCACACTGCCTGCCAGACGGGCGGGTTGCGGCTGTAGACGGTGCGCACCAGGACGAACGGTGCCGCGCTCTCCGCCTGCCTCAATCGCAGCGAATAGCCGCCCCCGGCCGCGCCCTTGACCTCCATGGCCTGGGTCGGGGGGGTCTGCTGCTCAAGCAGCCGTGCCGCCAGTGAGTTCAGTACGGAGTGGGACGCCTCGTAGGGGAGCCCGCTGATCGCCAGTTCGTAGCCCCGGCGGATGTGCAGCCCAACTGTGTACGCGAGCGAGGGCTCGCCGGTGAGGGGGTCGGCCGGGATGAAGGGGATGGCGAACCCCTCCTCGTCGATGCTGGTCAGCAGTCGCTTGAGGTAGGCGTCCATGTGTGCGCGGATGTCCGCGGGGGGCGGGAGGGTCATTGATCATCCATTCGGGAGTGCCGGAATCCTCTGGGGCATGCCCTGGGCCGGCGGGGTGCATTGGATCTCTGGAGCCCTGCGCGTGGGAAACGGGAGCGCCCGAGCCGTCGCTAGGTTACGCGAACTCGCAGAGTTAAGCAATTTACGAAGGGGTTTCCACGCTGCCTGGTCCCTTGTCGGGAGGGAGGGGGAGGTCACTTGGCAGCTGCTGTCGTCGCGGTCGATCTCACAAGTTCCACGGCCCCGCATGGGGTGGGACGTGGAGCGCCGCCGGTGCCGCCCCCGCGGCCTCACTATTCGGGCGGGGGCGGCCCTGGCGGCGACCGGCTATCCGCCGCGCTCGACCTCCTGGCCCCCGGCGCACCGGCCGCGCTGACCAGCGGCGAGTGCGACGCGGTGATCGCTCCTCTGGGCGAGTGCACCGAATCCACTGCGCGACCGGCTGGCTGGTTGCTGACCCGGCTCTTGGCCGGGCGCGGCGGGGTGTTGGCCCGTTGCCGCCCATCTCCCGGTCGGCGGCAACGCCGATGGAGGTGCGGGGAGTGCCGCCGCGGACGCGCCGATACGGTGGACGGCCCTGCCCCAGGTCCCGCGGCCGAGAATCCGGCGGCTGGTCGCTGGCGGGAGGGGCGGAGGGTGCTGCCGGTGGACGAAGGGCGGCGCCGTCGTGAGGGCGCACACCCTGCTGAAGGCGCAGCCGGAAGCGCCGCGAGCCGCCAAAGGGATGGGTGAACCCGGCCCGCTCGGCGCGGATCATGCGGTCGATGAGCAGGCGGGCGG
>NZ_JBEOWI010000156.1:0-2769 GCF_040296005.1 Kitasatospora sp. NPDC002551
CCCCCGCTTCACAGGAGACGACAATCCATGAACAGCACCATGATGGCAGGCCGGCCGGCCCTCGCCGAGACACCGTCCGCCGCCAACGGCACCGACGAGACGGACATCGCCCTCTACCTCGCCCAGGCCGACCCGATCGACGTCCTCGCCGCCGGCGGGTACCTCTCCGGCCGCGACGGCACCCTCATTGCCGGAGAACTGCGCCGGCCCCAGCTGCGCAAGGCCCTGGAGCACTCCGTCTGCCACACGGTGGCCCCCAACCCCGACCACTTCTACCAGGGCGACGAAGAGCCCGACGCCACCTGGCGCCGCCGCAGGGCCGCCACCATCCGCGACCACTGCGCGGTCTGCCCCGTCCGCGCCGTATGCGCCGAGCTCGCCCTCAGGGACGACGACCCGCACGGCCTCCGCGGCGGACTGTCCCAGCAGAAGCTCGCCGTGCGCCTGAAGACCGAGCACGAGCGGCTGGCGAGGGCCCGCGCCGAAGACACCCGATCCGCCCAGGCCCAGACCGACCGGATCCAGGCCGGCGCCGACGTCCAGCGCATCGCCCAGCAGTACACCGGCAACTCCATCCCGGCCACCAGGCGAGCCGAGAACACGGCCGCGATCCTCGCCGCTGTCCAGCACCGCGACAACCTCCGCCGCACCCACCGGATCGCGGCCGGCTGGACGGAGGCGGCGTGATCCACCACCCCCACCTTCCCCATGCCGCGGCGGCCTCGACCCCCGCCCGGGCCAGCGCCACCACCCGGCAACCTGCCGGCCGCACGTTCCGCGGAGGCAACCGGTGATCCGCTTCATCCGCAAGAGCACCCTCGCCGCCCTGCTCCGGACAGCGGCGACCGCGCGCCACGAGGCCCGTACCACCCGACGCGACCTGGCCGAACTGCGCAACCGCCACCGCCAGCTGATCAGCCACCTCGCCCGGCGCGAACCCGCCCAGATCGTGGCCGTGCCGATCCCCGCCCCGGCCGCCACCGACCAGATCAGCCCGCTGGCCCCCCTGCTCCTCGCGCTGTGGCACCAGGCCGCCCTCGAGCGCGAGGCGTTCCGCACCTGGGTCACCGAAGACCCCGCCCTCGTCACCGCCGCACAGCTGCAGGCGCGAGCCGCCGAGGCCGCCAGCGCGGCCGCCCGAAGGGACAGCCCGTGACCTTCGACCAGCTCCCGGGAACAACGCTCCCCATTACCGAACTGCTCACCTCCTGGCAGTTCGTCGCCGGCACGATCGTCCTCACCCTCGGCCCGGTCCTCGCCCTGCGCCGACGGCGGGCGCTCCACGCCGCCCTCGACGACAAGCAGCGCTCCGCTGCCGCCGACCTGTACGGACGCCGCGTCGAAGACCGCCTGACCATGGTCATCGCCGCCGCCGCAGCCGCCCTGTCGGCGACCGGGCTACGCCGCGTGGGCCGCCACCAGATGGGCCTGACCGACCCCTTCGACCTGCTGCCCTTCATCGCCCTCGACATCGCCGCGATGGTCTGCGGCCGACGAGCGCGCCGCCGCGCCCGCGCCGGCGAAGGACCAGGACTGTCCGGCGTCCTCTTCTGGGTGCTCGCCGGCACCAGCTCCCTCTTCTCGGCGGCCGAAGCCGCCTCCCTGCTCGGCGCGGTCGTCCGCGCCGTCTGGCCGGTCCTGGCCGCGGTCCTGTGGGAACTCGGTTCCCTGGAGGAACGCCGCGCCGCCCGCAGCAACCGCGCCCGCCCGGACCGCCGCCTGGCACTGGTCCGCCTCTTCCACCCCGTCGAGGCCGTCCGCGTCGCCCTGCTCCTGGCCGCCCGCCAGGACCTGGCACAGGAAGAGGCCACCACCGAGGTCCGCGTCTCCCGGGCCGCCTTCCGCTGGTACCGGCTGCGCCGCGCCCAAGAAGCGGTCCGCAAGGCCGGCCGACCGACCCGCTGGGCATACCGGCTCCTGGAAGGACGGGCCGACAGCCGCGCACAGACCGCCAGCGAACGAGCCCGGTGCGCCGACCCGGCCGTGCTGGAACAGGTCGTCGCCCGACTGCAGCTCCGCGTCCGACAAGCGGAATGGGCCGGTATGAACCTGCGCTCCGCCGCGGCCTTCGAGGCCATGCGCGGCACGCTAATCGGAGCCGCCGCAACCGTGCCGCCTCATACCGGCACCACCCATACCGGCACCCCGGACGACCCCGCATCCCCCGAAGAACCGCAGGTGGGGAGCGGTATGGGCGCCGCCGACGGTATGACCGACGTCCTGACGGACGCGGAGGTGGAGGAGCGGTTCGTCCGCCTCGTGCCCCGACGCCGCGACGGCAAGCTCGCGTGGGGCATCAACAAGTGCGCCAGCGCCGTCGGCATCGGCACCCCCCGCGCCCGCAAGTTCCACAAGTCCCAGGACACCTGGCTCCCGGCCGCGGTGACCCGGTATGACGCCGGCACGGCAGCCCCGCTGGAGCGGCACGTCGACCAGGCCCTGGCCCTGGCCAACGAGGCCCCCGCCCCCGACACCGAGGGCCAGTCGACAGCCCAGACCTTCGACGACGAGCTCCTGCTCGCCGACCTGGCCGACGGCTACCAAGAGCTTCCCGGCTCGAAGCTCCTCGTCCCCGCGGGCGCCGGCCGACGCTGACACGCCCCACCATGCCTCGCCCTGCGGGCACCGGCCCCGGCCGCCCGCAGGCTCCCGAATTCTCGTGAGGACCCAGCCATGCCCAGCACCGCCAACACGCCGGCCCAGTCCTTCGACGACCATGTCGCGGACGTGCTCGCTCTGGTCGCCGACCGGCGGCCCGCGCTCTCCCCG
>NZ_JBEOWI010000157.1:0-2730 GCF_040296005.1 Kitasatospora sp. NPDC002551
CGTCAACGCGAGTACCCGACCACGCCCGGCGTGTGGGCGGTCGCCCCCGCCACTGGAGGCGAGGCGATCGGCCTGGTCAGCATCACCGCCGACAGCCGCTGTGCGGACAGGGCCGAGATTTCCTACCAACTCCTGCCATCAGCCTGGGGCCAGGGCCTGGGGCGCGAAGCCGTGGGCACCGCTGTCGACTGGTGGACCGCGGAGGTCCCCGACGGCGGCCCCCTCATCGCCGTCACACAGGAGTGCAACACCGCCTCCCGCCGCCTGCTGGAGTCGCTGGGCATGACCCTGCTCGACACGCTCCTCGAGTACGGCGAACCGCAGTGCCTCTACACCCCGGGCGGCGAGGACACCGCGCTGCGCTGGGCCCGGGTACTGGACGCACGCCGCGAGGACGTCGAACGCCGGCGGGGAGCCGAAGCGCGTGCGACCGCAGCCGGCCGCACGCTGCCAGAAGACCTGTCCGTCCTCACCCCCGATCAGATGGCCCGGCTCTGCCCCGCCCGGCACGGCGCCCACGGACGCATCTGCGCGCACCAGAAGGACCACACCCCCGACCTCCACCTCGGCAGAGCCGCAGACGGGGCCTGGATCGCCTGGCTGGACCGTGCAGAGCCGGAGCCCCCGGCCGGGCACGCGATGCCAGCTGCCCGCGATGCCACTCGGCCATGACCCGCCCCGCTGCACCCCCCCCCGAGGACCTGGACCCGATCATCCAGCCGGTCCGTGCGGCGCTGGCCAGCGGAGCCCAACCCGTCGTCGGAACTGACGTCGCCCTTCCCGGCCGGCCTGCGGGATCGCGCGAGTTCCCCGGAACGCACCCAGCGGGGAACTTCCGCAGTGCACGATGTGATCGTGACGAACGGTGACGTGAAAGCCCCTGGGGCGCGGCTCAGCAGAGATGCCGCCTTGGCTGCCCTTGGTGAGGCCGCTCAGTGGTGGGGCTGCGATGTGCCCGACGATCCCGGCACCAGTGAACTCGCTCTGCTCTTGGACGAGTTGGTCGAGCGTCTGCGCGCCGACCGGAGAGACGAGCGACTGCGTAGTGCTGCGGTAGACCTGGCGGAGGTCGCCGAAGCTCTGGGGGCCGCGTCCCGGCTCGGCGGCCTGTTGCCCGTCATCTCGCTGTGGCACCTGCGCACCGCCGTGGAGAAGGAACGCCTGGCCCGCCGCCATCTTGCCGAGGCAGCCGCCTCCCAGCCGGCCGGGGCGCTGCTGCCCGCGACGGTGTCCTGAGGAGCTGCGTCAGATCCTGCGCATCAGAAGATAATCAAGGCATGGACCATCAGCTTTCCAACCGGCCGTGGCAGTTCGGCTCAGTCACGCGCGGGAAGCAGGGACTTCCGCCCGAGGCCGCCACCGCAGAGTTCGTCGCCCAGCTGAAGCGCGCCAAGCACGCGATCGAGTGCCGCGAACTGGGGCCCGATGCAGCTCGGGCCCGCTTCGGACCGTTCGTCGACACTGGCGAGGAGCGCTTCGTGATCTTCGCGGATGCGGAGCGGCTGCTCGCCCGCCGTCCTGTCGATCAAGAACTCCACGAGCTGGTCCGAACCGTGCGAGAGCGAGGGCCGGCGGTGGACGTGTTCCTGATGCCGCCCTCGGACGCCCGGCGGGGTGTCTGAGCCGCCGAGTACGGGGATTGCCCGCAGCTCCTGAGCGCCAACGGCACGGTGCGCTCCGTCGGCGCTCAAGACGGCCGGAACCCTGGGTCAGTCCTCATCCCCGGCACCGGCAGGCAGAGCCTGCCGGTGATCGTCACACCAGGACACCCTGCTCCACCGGTTGGTGTGCAGCGGACTTCCGCGTCGCGCGTGCCCCGGTGCTTTGTCGCACTGCACCCAGCCCTCGACCTCCGGCTCGGCGCTGTAGAACATCGCCGAGCACATGCCGTCCATGTGCTCCGGGGTGGGACCGTAGAGCCCGAGCTGCCCGAGCATGCCGTCGGCGAGCCGCTCCGCCGCCTCGCCGTCCAGCAGCGTGGAGGCCGTGATCAGCTCCACGAGCCGCCCGTAAGCCCCCGGGGGTGTGACCGTCGGCAGGGTTGTCTTCAACGGGATCATCAAGTCCTCCAACACCGGATCGAGTGGCACCTTCACTCCCCGGTCCCGGCAGGGGCCTCAATCGGCAACAAACTTCAGCACCGCATGAGTGATGTGCGTCACTCGCGGGTGCGCTGCCGTCCCTGCTCGGTGCCGGGCTCCCGGCGAGAACCGGCGAACGCCGTCCGGCTCGGTCGGACGCGAGCGGGGCTACTGTTCGGCGGCGCGGACGACGCGAAGAGCCGCTCGTGCGTAGTCGGCCGGGACGGCATCGGGCCGGTGGACCTCGGCCATGGCGGCCAGCAGCGCCAGGTACTGCGGATCGGCATCGGCCGCGTCCTCGACGAGCTCGAACGCGGCGGAGCGCAGCCGGGTGAGGCTCGCGTGGGTCTTCTTGCCCGCCGACCCGCCGAGGTCGTGCTCGACCACGAGGTCGGCGCGGGTATCCCCGACGGCGAGAACGCGCAGCCGCCGGTCGCGGGACTTCATGTCGGGGGCGAGGTCTCGGTACAGCTGGCCCTTTGTGACGGTGGGAGCCATGACTCTTCTCTCTCTGGTTCGGGCTGCCCTGCGGGCAGCAGCCTAGGGTCGCGGGCGCCTTGACGTTGAGTGCCATGATCCTGTCGAAGTCCTCCTCCGTGGTGTCGGCGAACTTGCCCCGGAGCATGGTGGCGGCGTTGTTCACCAGGAT
>NZ_JBEOWI010000158.1:0-2636 GCF_040296005.1 Kitasatospora sp. NPDC002551
CGTTGGCGGCGGTGGTGCCCGAGCGCATGGTGGCGATCGACCACGGGGTGGCGCCGCTCGCCGGGACGTCCAGGCCGAGGGCCGTCCAGCGGGCGCTGTCGACGACGGTCTCGAAGCGGGCGGTCACCTCGATGCGGAAGTCGGTGAGGTGGCGGCCGAAGGTGATGCGGGTCTGCTGGTTCCAGTCGGTGGAGGCGCCGACGAGGCGGCCGTTCTCGACCTTCCAGGGGCCCTCGACGGCGGTCCAACCGGCGGGGAGACCGGGGCCGTTGAAGGCCTCGTCGACGACGACCTCGCCGGGCGCGGGGGCTGCTGCGGCTGCGGTTGTGGCTGCGGCGGGGGTGGGGGTGGGGGTGGGGGTGAGCGCGGGGGCGGCGGCAGGTGCGGAGGCGGCGTGCGGGGTGGCCAGCGCGATGGTGGTGACGCCCAGCGCGGACGCGAGGAGGGCGGCGAGCAGGCCGGTACGACCGGGGCGACGGGCTGAGCGACGACCGGGGCGACGACCGGAGTCGTCGTGCTGTGCGGCAGGGCCGCCGTGCTGCGGGCCGGGGGTCGACGGGTGACTCGTTGTCATGCGCGGAACGGTAGGCGATCAAGCCCTCGGCCCGAAACCAGCAGCCCGTCAACCATGCCCGCTCGAAAGCCTGTCGACAGGAATATGCAGACCGGTCTACTGTTTTCCGCATGGGAGTCAAAGGCGAGGAGACCCGCGCCCGGCTGATCGCCGGTACCCGGAGCCTGATCGAAGCAAACGGCTACTTCGGCACCGGCCTCAACCAGGTCGTGGCGGAGAGCGGCGCGCCCCGCGGGTCGCTGTACTTCCACTTCCCCGAGGGCAAGGACCAGTTGGTCGCGGCCGCGCTCACCCAGGCCGGCCAGGAGGTCGAGGACCTGCTCGCCTCGCTCGCCCGCGAGGGCGCCGACACGGCGAGCGTGCTCACCGCCCTCGCCCAGGCCTTCGCCGACCGCCTCACGCAGTCCGGCTTCACCAAGGGCTGCCCGATCGCAACCGTCGCCCTGGAGGTCGCGGGCGGCAACGAGGGTCTGCGCCAGGTCTGCACGGAGGTGTACGCGGGCTGGCAGCGGGTGCTCGCGCAGCGCCTGACGGCCGAGGGCTTCGCACCCGCCGAGGCGGACGTCGCCGCCGGACAGGCGCTCGCCCTGCTGGAGGGCGCGGTCCTGCTCGCGCAGGTGCGCCGCTCCGTGGAACCGCTGCTCGACGCCGCCCACGCCGTGCGCCACCTGATCACCGCGGACGTCGCGGCGAAGGCGAACCGGGCACCGCAGCCCACCCGCTGAGCTCGGGGCGAGCGGGCGCCGGCCGGTCCGGCGCCCGCTCGCCCGTCTGTCCGCCCAAAAAATATGCAGACCGGTCTACTGATTTCCCTGTCGACCGGCCCGCCACCACTCCGCTCCACCCTTCCGCGCCAAAAAAATATGCAGACCGGTCTACAGAATCGGAGCCTCCATGAGTACGAGCACCGCACCCCATCCGCCGACCACCCTGGTCCTGGGCGCCACCGGCTTCCTCGGACGCTGGCTGGTCCTCGAACTCCTCGGCCGCGGCGAACCGACCGCCGCCGCCGTCCGCCCCGGCACCGGCCGCGACCGCGAACTCCGCCGCTGGCTGCGCGCCCACGGCGCCGACGACCGCCCGCTCACCACCGTCGCCGCCGACCTCACCCGCCCCGGACTCGGGCTCGCCCCCGGGGACGACGCCCGCCTCGCCGAGGTCCGCGACGTCCACAACCTCGCCGCCCGCTTCGCCTTCGGTCTCGACCGCGCCACGGCGCACGCCGCCAACGTCGACGGCGCGCTCACCGCCCTGCACTGGGCCGCCGCCCGGCCGCGGCTGCGCAGGCTGGTCCACGTCTCCGGGTACCGCGTCGGCCGGGACCCCGCACCCCGCCACCCGCTCCCGCCCGCCGAGACCTCCGCCCTCTACGCCCGGCTCGGCGCGTACGAGGCCTCCAAGCACCTCGGCGACGCCGCAGTCCGGGTGACCGCCGGCCGGCTCGGCGTCCCGCTCACGACGGTCAACCCGAGCAGCGTCATCGGCCACTCGGTCACCGGCGAGTCCGGCCAGTACCTGGGCCTGGCCGAACTGGTCCGCCAACTCTGGTCCGGCCGCCTGCCGTTGCTGCCCGGCACGGCCCGCACCTTCGTCCCGGTGGTCGCGATCGACCATCTGGCCCGGTTCCTGGCGGCCGTCCCGGACCACGACACCGGACCGGCCCACGCCCACACCGTCCTCGACCCGGACACCCCGCCCCTTCCCCGCCTCATCGCCCTGCTCGCCGACCACCTGGGCGTGCGCGCACCCCGGGGGCGAGTACCCGTCGGCCTCGTCCGCCGGCTGCCGCGCGCCCTCACCGGCGCCGACCCGGAGACCCTCACCTTCCTCTCCGAGGACCGCTACGACACCACCTCCGCCGACCGCCTGGCCCAGGCCGCCGGCCTCCACCACCCGCCCGTGGCCGACCTGCTGCGCCGGTGGGCCACCCGCCTGGTCGAGGACGACTTCGGCGCGACCGCCCGCTAGGAGCTGTTCAAGGTTCGGATCATGTGGCTGGGGTCAGAGACTTCAGCCACATGATCGATCCGCGGAGGTGCAGGCCTGCCGCGTAGCTCTCCGG
>NZ_JBEOWI010000159.1:0-2618 GCF_040296005.1 Kitasatospora sp. NPDC002551
GCGAACGCCTTCCTGGACGGGCTGGCGCGGTGGCGCGGGTCCCGGGGTCTGCCGGCGGTCTCGCTGGCCTGGGGCCTGTGGGCCGAGGCCAGCGGACTGACCGGCCACCTGGGCGAGCAGGACCACGCCCGCCTGGCGCGCGGCGGCCTGGCGGCGATGGAGACGGACGAGGCGCTGGCCCTTTTCGACGCGGGCCTGCGTTCCCCGGAGCCGGTGCTGGTGCCGACCCGCCTGGACCGGTCGGCGCTGCGGGCGCAGGCGGCGGGTGGCGAGCTGAACCCGCTGCTGCGCGGTCTGGTCCGCGCCCCCCGCCGCACCGCCACCGCGGCCTCCGCACCGGCCGACGAGGCCGCCGGCTTCGCCGCCCGGCTGGCCGCGCTGCCGGAGCGCGATCAGCACCGCGAGCTCCTCGACCTGGTGCGCTCGGCGGCGGCCGCCGTGCTCGGACACCCGTCGAAGAACGCCGTGGCCGCCGCCCAGGCCTTCAAGGAGACCGGGTTCGACTCGCTCGGCGCGGTGCAGCTGCGCAACCGGCTGGCCCGGGCGACCGGCGTCCGGCTCCCGGCGACCCTGGTCTTCGACCACCCGACCCCGCTCGCGCTCGCCCGCCACCTGCGGTCCGAGCTGCTGCCCGAACCGCCGGCCCCCGGTGCCGTCGCCACCGCCCCGGCCCCCGAACCCCGCCCCGACGCCGGACCCGCCATCGCCGACCTGGACATCGACGGCCTGGTCGCCCGCGCCCTGCGCGGCCGCGGCTGACCGCCGACGGCCCTCCGCCCCTTCCGAAAGGCAGACATGACCACCACCACCGACGGCGCGGCCGCCTCCGATCAGACGGCGAGGCTGGTCGCGGCGCTCCGGGCCGCCCTCCAGGACAACGAACAACTCGCCGCAGAGAAAGCGGCGTTGGAGGCGGCGGCCGGTGAGCCGATCGCCATCGTCGGCACGGCCTGCCGGCTGCCCGGCGGCGTCGGCTCCCCGGACGAGCTGTGGCAGCTGGTCGCCGACGGCCGCGACGGCGTGGCCGGGTTCCCCGAGGACCGCGGCTGGGACCTCGACGGGCTGTTCGACCCGGACCCCGACCGGGCGGGCCGCTCCTACGTCAGCGAGGGCGGATTCCTGGACGGCGCGGGCGAGTTCGACGCCGCCTTCTTCGGGATCTCGCCGCGCGAGGCGCTGGCGATGGACCCGCAGCAGCGGCTGCTGCTGGAGACCTCCTGGGAGGCCCTGGAGCGGGCCGGCCTCGACCCGGCGGCGCTGCGCGGTACGGCGGTCGGCGTCTTCTCCGGCGTGATGTACCACGACTACGCCACCGGGCTGAGCAGCGTGCCGGCGGGGCTCGAAGGCTTCCTCGCGACCGGCACCTCCGGCTCGGTGGCCTCGGGCCGGGTCGCCTACACGCTGGGCCTGGAGGGGCCCGCGATCACCGTGGACACCGCCTGCTCCTCCTCCCTGGTCGCCGTCCACCTGGCCGCCCAGTCGCTGCGCAGCGGTGAGTCCTCGCTCGCCCTGGCGGGCGGGGTCGCGGTGATGTCCCAGCCCTCGCCGTTCGTGGAGTTCTCCCGGCAGCGCGGGCTCGCGGCCGACGGGCGGTGCAAGGCGTTCGCGGACGCCGCCGACGGCACCGGCTGGGCGGAGGGCGTGGCCGTCCTCGTCCTGGAACGGCTTTCGGACGCGCGGCGGTTGGGCCATGAGGTGCTGGCCGTGGTCCGGGGCTCGGCCGTGAACCAGGACGGTGCCTCGAACGGTCTCACGGCCCCCAACGGCCCCGCCCAGCAGCGGGTGATCCGGGCCGCGCTCGCCAACGCCCGGCTGGTGGCGGCCGACGTCGACGCCGTCGAGGGCCACGGCACCGGCACGCCGCTCGGCGACCCGATCGAGGCGCAGGCGGTGCTGGCCACCTACGGGCAGGGGCGGTCGGCCGAACAGCCTCTCTGGCTGGGCTCGTTGAAGTCCAACATCGGGCACACCCAGGCCGCCGCCGGGGTGGCCGGGGTGATCAAGATGGTGGAGGCGCTGCGGCACGGGGTCCTGCCGAAGACCCTTCACGTCGACGAGCCGACCCAGCAGGTCGACTGGTCGGTGGGGGACGTACGGCTGCTGACCGAGGCCCGGCCGTGGCCGCGGGCGGAGCGCCCGCGCCGGGCCGCCGTCTCGGCCTTCGGCGTCAGCGGCACCAACGCGCACGTCATCCTGGAGGAGGCGCCCGCCCCGCAGACCCCGCAGGGCGCGGAGACGCCGGGCGACCGGGAACCCGCCGCCGTCCCCTGGCTGCTGTCCGCGGCCTCGGCCACCGCCCTGCGCGCCCAGGCCGAGCGGCTGCTCGACCACGCCGACGCGCGGCGCCCGCAGCCCGCCGCCGCCGCCCGCACCCTGGCCGAGGGCCGGGCGCTCCTGCCGCACCGCGCCGTCGTGGTCGCCGACGCGCTGGACGGTCACCGCGCCGGGCTGGCCGCGCTCGCGGCCGGCGCGGCCGGGCCCGCACTGGTCACCGGGACGGCGGACGTCGCGGGTCAGACCGTCTTCGTCTTCCCGGGTCAGGGTTCGCAGTGGGCGGGGATGGGGCGGCGGCTGCTGGCGGAGTCCCCGGTCTTCGCGGAGGCGCTGGCGGAGGTCGA
>NZ_JBEOWI010000160.1:0-2510 GCF_040296005.1 Kitasatospora sp. NPDC002551
TCCACCGCCTGCGCGATCGCGTAGCGGTCCTGGGCCACCACCGAGCCGGTCAGCCATCAGCGCGGTCAGCTCGTCGGCCAGGTCCGCGCGCTTGAGGTTCAGCGCGGCGATCGCCCCGGTGAGCTGCGCGGCGGGGGCCATGTCCGGGGTGACGTCCGGGCTGGTCATCCCGTTCTCGGGCAGCTCGTCGCGCTGCTTGGTCAGGTCGGTGATGCGCTCACCGATCGAGAGGATGTCGAGCTTGAGCTTGTCGACCTTGTCGGCCTTGGCCTTGGCGTGCTGCTCGGTCCAGGTGGTCTCCGACTTGATGAACTCGGCGTACTTGGCGGTCAGCTCGGCGAGATCGTCGCGCTTCGTCCACTCGACCACCAGGGCCGTAACCAGGTCAGCGGCGCGCAGCGCGGTTCGACCGGAGACGTCCACCGCGCTGACGCCGGTGGCGTACTGGGCACCGGCCAGGTTGTGGAGCCAGACGATCGGCGAGGTGGCCGTGATGTCCAGCGGGTTCACCTTCTTGTGCCCGACCACGAACGGGGTGCTGGCGCTTCCAAGGGCCGGGACGTCGGTGCGCTGGTGCCGGTCCTCGGCCGAGCCCGCGCCGAACTGGACGTTTACCAGGCCCGGCACCGTGGGCTGCGCGTCGTAGTCGGGGTGGATCACGAAGGACCCCACCGGAATGACGCCCTCCTGCACGATCCGCTTGACCGTGTAGGTCACCTCACCGTTCTCGCCGATGCTGCTCTCAGCCGAGTAGGTGGCGCCGGTCACGGTGGTGAAGGTGGTCTGAGCGGTCATGTCGTCCTCCTGGACGTGTGGGTTGGACGGGGCCGGGCTGCGTGTCGTTCCCGGCCCCATGTGAGAACTACTCTACACAGACTCGTAGAGTTAAGCAACTCTGATTCTGTGGGTCATCGACTGTCAGGCAGCGGCGGGCATCGTTCGCCCCATGGCTTCCCGCAGCGCCTCGTGTCCGACGGTCGTGGCCTTGACCACGAAGACGCTCCGGGTGAAGGCCCGGACCTCCGTGCACTCGGCCAGCGCCTCCCAGAGCTTGAGCTCTGCAAACAGCTTCCGGAACGCCTCCACGGACGTCCGGGTTATGGAGTACTGCCTGGTGGTGTGTTCCATGATCGTGCCTTCTTGTGAATGATGGTTCGGTGTGGGGTATCGAAGTGCTGGGCTCCTACAGCACCTCGACCGCGAAGATCATGAGGAAGCAGACCGTCGCTATCCAGGCAGCCAACATCAAGAGCCCGACCGTGTCGCGAGAAATTGCCTTGATGGTCGATGCCACGAGTTCCAGCGAGTCGTGGGCGGCTGTGGATTCGGGGAGAGCGCAGTACGGGGGGCGCCGCGTCAGCAGCAGCCCGTACTCCGCCTGATAGTCGTCCGACCTGGTGAAGTACCCGACGTAGAACTCGGCCGTGCGTCGACTGCTGGCATAGGGCGTTCCCAGGTAGCCGCTGAGGTCCAGTGAGGCCCCGTTGTGAGTGACGTACCAGGTGGAGAAGGCGCGTCGCTTGACGTTGTAGGAGTCCATTTCAGTCCCTTCGGGGCGCGCGCCGGCCGAGCGGTCGCACGGGCGGTGGCTTTTGCCGACCTCGTGATCACTACAGTACAGTAACTCATAGACTTAAGCAACATCGGTTGAGGTTCAGCGGGTGGGGTTGCGAGGGTCAGATGAACAACAGGCGTGCCACCATGGCGCAGGCGATGCCGAGCTGACTGAGCCCCGCCTTGGCCACCTGCGGCTTGTGTGCCTCCAACGTGCTGTCGAAGGTCGGGATGATCGCGAGCAGCGTGGCGCCGACGGTGCCGCTCACGACGGCGGATGCAACGAGGAGCTCCGATATGCCGTCCACGAACGCCACAACCGACAGCACTTGGACGCCGTAGGCCAGTGGGGTGAAGCGGACCAGGGTGTCGATGTTCATCGCGGGCTCCTCGTGGCGACGGTCGGCACCCCCGACCTCATGGGTACTACAATATCCGAACTCATGGAGTTAAGCAATTTATTCTTCGGTCCCGACTGTGCTGGGGAGTGATCTCTCCACCCTGTTGCCCTGGCCCGTCCTCGGTCCGCGCTCTTGGACGTCCGGCGGGGTGGCGGGGGTGATCTCTCCGTCCGCCCGCCGCGCCGCGCGCTGTCCGTCTGCCGGGCCGCCGTGCCCGCGCTTGCTCGTGCGTCTCGCTGGCTGTGGTTGCCGGGCTTGCCCCGCAGGGACGCCGGTTGCCACCGTGCACTGTTGTACCGGGCCCCTGGGTGCGGGTGGTGGGTGCGACACGGTGAGGTCACCCGTTCGTGTGGCCCGCCTCCGCGCCGCCGTCGTTCGCCGTGCCCGTCCGCCCGTGCCGTCCGCCGTCGGCTGCGTGCCTGCTGGGTAGTGGGGGGGTGATCTCTCCCCGCGCCCCGCCCCGGGCCGTCCGGTCCGCCCGCGCCGCCCCCGCCCGCCGGGCCCCCGTCGCCGCGCTGCCGCGCCGCCGCGCCCCCTCCGTGCGCCGCGCCTGCT
>NZ_JBEOWI010000161.1:0-1738 GCF_040296005.1 Kitasatospora sp. NPDC002551
CCGCCGGGGTGGCCTCCGGGCCGGTCTCCGGGCGGGCGGGGCGCAGCGGGGCGGGCGCGGCGGCGGGGGTGGGTGTGGCCGGGACGGTGGCGGCTTCCCGGGCGGCGGGCGCGGGGTGCGGCGCGTCGGGGGCGGTGTCGTCGGTCGGGGCCGGGGTGATGGCGGGCTCCTGGATGCGGTGGTGGGTGATGTGGGGGTGGAGTTCCGCGAGGTCGTGGCGCCTCAGGAGGCCGTCGAGGGTGGTGTCGCCGACCAGCACCAGCGGGAACGGCTTCGGCTCCCACAGGCGGTGCAGCAGCTGGAGCGCGGAGGGGCGCAGCCCGAGGGTGGTGGTGACGATGACCAGGCGGGGGGTGTGCTGCAGCTCGGCGGTGATCAGGCCTTCGGCTTCGTCGAGACCGGGGAGGCGGCGGCGCCGGCCGAGGCCGAGCCGGGTGTACAGGGCGCGGATCAGGGACGAGCGGTCGTGGCCGCTCACCTGCACGGTCGGCAGATCCACCGGCTCGAGGTCCTGCGCCAGGGCGTGGGTGAGAGCGGTCTGGGCGGTGGTCGTGTGCGCGCTGGTGACCGCCAGGATCGTCCCGGGCGTGTGGGCGGCGTGGCGCAGGAGCTCGGCCAGGTCACCGACCGGCGCCGGGGTCGGGGTTCCGGCCACCGGGTCAGTGGTGTCCGGGTCCGGTCCGGCCGGGGTGGGGGTGGGGAGGGTGGCGGCTTCCGGGCCGGAGCCGGGCACGGCGGCGGTCGGGCCGGCGGCGGCCGTCCCCTGGGCGGCCGGGTCGGCCGAGATGGCGTCAACAGCGCTGGGCGGAAGGGGAGTTGAGGAGGCCGGGGCCGGGGCGGCCGGGTGGGTAGCGTCGCCGCCGGGGGCCGGGGCGGGGCGCAGCGGGGCCGGGACGGCGGTGGCGTCCGCCGGGGCGGCGGGCGCGTCGGTCTGCAAAGCGGCGGGTACGGCGGGCGTGGTCCCGCCGGGGCCGGACGGGGCGCCCGGCACCGGCACGGCGACGGGGGGAGCGGCCGGGTCGGTGGCGGTCGCCGGGGCCGGGCCGGGTACGGCGGCGTCCGGCTGCGTCCCGGCCGGGACGGCCGGGACGGCCGGTGCGACCGGTGCGACCGGTGCGGCCTGGGTCAGTTCGGCCCCGGCGGCGGACTCGGCCGGGGCGACCGCGCCCAGCGCCGGCCGCAGGTAGTCGGCCACCAGCTGCTCCAGGGCCTTGTACGCCTGCTCGGCCCGCTGGCTGGTCGGGCCGCCGAACGCGGTACGCGGGGCGGTGAGCAGCACGAGCCAGTGCGCTCCGGTGAGTTTGCCCCGGGCGGCGGCGCCGAGGGCGGACTTCAGCTTGCGGCCGGCCGGGGTGGCCAGGTGACCGCGCGCCGGGTTCACCAGCTGGTAGGCGCGCATGGCCAGGTTCTGGCGCAGCCCCAGCGGGATCGAGGTCCACAGCGGGTCTTCCGGGCCGGGAAGGGCGAGGTGCCCGGCCGCACCCGGCACCGGGGCGGGAGCGGAGGCCGGTGCGGCGGAGGCAGCTGCGGGCCGGGCGGGGCGCCGCGAAGAAGCCGTCCCGCGCGGGGCGCTGCCGGAGCGGGCCGGAACGGGCACACCACCGGCCGTGCCTCCCGCGCCGGCGGCCGTACCCCCGACGCCGGTACCCCCTGCGGCCGGCCCGGGCGGGTCGGCCGGGGTGTCACCGGCCGGGACCGGACCGGCGTCCGCAGCTGAGGCCGACACGGTGACCGGGGC
>NZ_JBEOWI010000162.1:0-1646 GCF_040296005.1 Kitasatospora sp. NPDC002551
GTTCAATTCGGCGAAGCCGTGCAGACGTTGGCGGCCGAGGGCTTCCGTTGCTTCGTCGAGGTCAGCGCCCACCCCGTCCTCGCGCACGGCATCGTGGAGGCCCTGGAGGACGCCGTCCAGGCCCCGACCGTGGTCACCGGCACCCTGCGCCGCGACGACGGCGGCTGGGACCGTGTCCTGCTGGCCGCCGCCGAACTCCACGTCCACGGCGTGCCCGTGGACTGGTCGGCGACCTACGCCGGCGCCGGCCGCGTCCGCCCCGCCGACCTCCCCACCTACCCCTTCCAGCACCAGCGCTACTGGCTGGAGCCCGTGGCCGGCACCGGCGACGTGACCGCCTTCGGCGTCGCCGCAGCCGCGCACCCGCTGCTCGGCGCGCTGGTCGAACTGCCGGACGGGGGCTCGGTGTTCACCGGCCGGCTGTCGACCCGGTCGCACCCGTGGCTGGCCGACCACGCCGTGTCGGGGACGGTCCTGCTGCCCGGCGCCGCCTTCCTCGAACTCGCCCTGCGCGCGGGGGAGGAGACCGGGCTCGGCCGGCTGGAGGAGCTGGTGGTGGAGGCGCCCGCGATCCTGCCGGAGCGCGGGGGCGTCCAGGTCCGCGTCACGGTCGACCCGGCCGCCGACGACGCCCGTCGGGCCGTCCATGTGCACGCACGGCCCGACGACGGCGAGGGCGGCGCCTGGACCCGGCACGCCACCGGCTTCCTGGCGTCCGAGCACGCACCGGAGTTCGGCTACGAGTCCTGGCCGCCGCCCGGCGCGGAGCCGGTCGACCTCGACGGCTTCTACCCGGGCCTCGCCGAGGCCGGCTACGCGTACGGCGACGCCTTCCAGGGCCTGCGGGCCGCCTGGCGCTCGGGCGAGGAGGTGTTCGCCGAGGTCGCCCTTCCTGCTGAACTGGCCGAGTCCGCCGGGCGGTTCGGTCTCCACCCGGCCCTGCTGGACGCGGCGCTGCAGGCGGCCAACCTGGGCGCTGCTCCGGTGGCCCGCCCGGGGGAGGTCCTGCTGCCGTTCGCCTGGAACGACGTTGCCCTGTTCGCCTCGGGGGCGACGGCCCTGCGGGTGCACGCCCGGCGGGAGGGGCCGGACGCCGTCTCCTTCGCCCTCACCGATCCGGCGGGCCGGCCGGTCGGCGCCATCGGGGCGCTGGTCCTGCGGCCGGTGGCGCCCGAGCGGCTCTCCACCGCCCAGGACGCCACCGAGCACCTGTACCGCCTCGACTGGGTGCCGGCCGAGCTGCCGAAGGCGGCGGCCGGCGCGGCGGCGCCGGACGTGCTCGACCTCACCGCCCTCCCCGAGGGGCTGTCCGCGCCGCGGGCGGCCCGCGAGGCGGCCGGGACGGCGCTCGCCCGGCTCCAGGAGCACCTGGCCGGGGACTCCGAGCGTCCGGTCGCCGTGCTGACGGCCGACGCGGCCGAGGACCCGGCGGCCTCCGCCGTCTGGGGCCTGGTGCGAACCGCGCAGCTGGAGCACCCGGGCCGCATCGTCCTGGTGGACACCGACGGCTCGTCGGCGCCCGCCTCGCTGGCGGCCGACGCGCTCGCCTCGGGCGAGTCGCAGGTGGCCTGGCGTGATGGCGGGATTGTCGTGCCCCGTCTGGTCCGTGCCGAGGTGGCCGCTGATGCCGGTCCGGTTCTGGATCC
>NZ_JBEOWI010000163.1:0-1469 GCF_040296005.1 Kitasatospora sp. NPDC002551
GACGGGGTGCTCCAGCGCCCCGACCGGGCGGCGAAGTCCGGGGATTGTCTGGTGTCGGGCTTGTCCGAGCGGCGACAATGACGGCATGCGTTTCGACCTGACCGATCTGCTGCGTGCGACCGCCGAGGTGCTGGACGCAGCCGGCCCGCTGGAGCCCCTGCGGCTCGCGCTCGCCGGCCGGGACGTGCAGGTCTCCTTCGCGGAGTTCACCACGATGGCGGACCAGCGCGGCAGCGTCGACCGGCTGGCCGCGGCGACCGGTGCGGACCCGGTGCTGTCCGAGCTCGGCGCGCGTGCCTACACCTACACCCTGACCGCGGAGCTGCCCGGCGGGATGGTGCTGGTCGCGGGAACACACCCGACCCTGAACCGGTCCCGCCCCGAACGCTCGACCTCCACCGCCGCCACAGCGGCGCTCCTGCGGGCCCTTGTGCCCTGGGCGCAGACCCTGGCCGGCCTGCCGGTCGCGGTCAGCGGGCTGGAGGTCACCGACACCGCTCACCGGTTGGGAGTGCAGCTGCTCGTCGATGGCGCCGACGACCCCAAGGCGGCGATGGTCGCGGCCTCGACGGGGGTCACCGCGCTGCGGACCGCTCCCGCGATCCCGTTCGGGATCGACGGCCGGGGGCGTCTGCCGTCCGGGCACCCGGTGCTGATCAGCGTCATGTAGAGGAGCCTCGACCATCCCGCCACACGGAAGTGTGCACCTGAGTGGACACTCGACAGAACTGTGTGTACCTTCATGCTCACTTAACGTGAACAGGCGAGGTGGCTGTGCCCGTACCCTTCGACCAGGTCCTGCCCGCTGGGGACATCCCCGATCTCGAGGACGCCTCGCTGTGGCGCGATACGCGCGGCCGGCCCCTGCGCAGGCAGTGGGGAGGCGCGACCTACGAGGTCCGCAACCACCTCGACGGCTGCATCCTGGTGTGCCGCACCGCCGAGCCGACGGCGGTCAACTACCCGCTGTCGCAGGAGGCCGAGCTCGCCTTTTACCGCGCCCTGGCGGACACCGTGTTCGCCGACGCGGCGATCAACAAGGGCTGGGACGCGGACAACCGGGCGGCGGCGGGCGCGGAGCCCGGCGGGAGCCGGTGGGCCGCGGCCTGGGTCAGCAACGGGGTGCCGGGCTTCACCGAGCACGACACCTGGGACGGAGCCCACCGCGCCGCGGCCGAGCGACTGGACGAGATGGCCGACGGCCTCGTCCTGACCGGCGACACCCTCACCGCGCAGATCGCCAGCGCCCACCTGAGGCGCTGCGCGAACCAGGTCCGGGACGTAGTGCTGACCGCCGAGCTGGGCGACGCGGTCCGCCGGGGCAAGGGGTGGATGAAGGAGGAGCGTCTCGTCACGCAGATCGCCGCCGGCCTGGACATCAACCGCCGCTTCCTCTACCGGGTGTTCGACGGCACGGAATGGCGCCGGCTGTGACCGGGCCGGCCCGCTCCCCTGCGCGGCCGGCCACG
>NZ_JBEOWI010000164.1:0-1443 GCF_040296005.1 Kitasatospora sp. NPDC002551
GCGGGCTCGGAGTCGCGCTCCATGAAACGGCGCAGGGCCTGGTGCACGCCGCGGTCGAACGGGGCAAGGACGAGCGCGGTGCCCAGCTCGGTCAGCTGGCGGCGGGCTCGGGCGACGCGGGTCTCGTCCTCGTCAAGGAGAGAGTCGGAGGGTCCGTGCGGGCCGGCGAGGGAAGTGGACACGTTGTACTCCCGGTCTCGGTGATGGGCTGGGCGGGAAGAGGTCGTGGATGCGGATCGCCACTAGAGGTGTCGATCGGGGCCGCGGTGTGACGGTCGGCGGCCGGGAACTTCAGACGGTGGCGAGGTAGCCGTTCAGATCGGCGTCGCGCAGCGGGCGGACCGCCCGGCTGGCGCGCTGGCGGAGCCGGGCGCCTTCGGCCCCCATGGCGCGGGTGGTGCGGAACGCCTGGTCGGGGTCGAGCGAGGTGCTGAGGTAGTACTCCGTGATCCGCTGGGCGTCGGAGACCTTCAGCGCCCGGATCTCGACCGCCCACATGACCAGGGCCAGGAGCTCGGTACGGGCCTCGCCGTCGGTCAGCTCCGGCTCGTCCTGGCTGACGAGCTCGAGCTCGGCGGCGTGCGCCAGGAGGTCGGCGAGCTCGAACTGCAGGAGGGGGTCCGGCGACTCGGTGCCGATCAGCGGCACCTGCGGGTCGCCGGCCAGCGGCGCCAGCGACCGGGTGATCTTGCGGAGCTCGCGGCGGTCGTCGAAGTCGTCGGCCAGCGTGCTCTGGGCCAGCATCAGCGTGTCCATCGACAGGTTCGCGAAGATCGCCCGGGGACGACGCTCCAGCGGGTAGGTGCGCACCACCTCGAACAGCGCGCTCAGGACCGTGCTGAAGATGACCTCCCAGTCGACTCCGGGCCGCAGCTGGGTCTTGGCCATCAAGATCGCCTTGGGCAGGAAGATCCGGACGGCGACCCGCCAGGCCACCTCGCCGTCGAAGTCGGCCGCCGTCGCCCGCCGCAGCAGCGCGGCCAGGGCCTGGTCGTGGCCGGCCCAGTCACCGCGGCGGAAGAGCCGGACCAGGCGCTCGACGACGTCCTGGGGAGTACGGACGCCGGCGAGCTGGTCGTCCTCCTCCGACCAGCGAAGGATCCGGTCGGCGGCGCGGGGGTCGCGGCCGAGGACCTCCCAGTCGCGGTTCATGCGCTGCAGGGCGCCGTACCCGGACCCGGAGAGAGCGGTGGCAGAGGCGGTGCGGTTCTTGGTGGCCACGTCCGTGCCCGTCCTTTCGCGTCATCTGGCTGATGTCGCTCACGCTCTTCGCACCCCCCTTGTCCGCGGCCTGATCGACTTCCGCGGCCGGTGCGGTCCAGGGGAAACGCCGATGTGGTCCGGCTGGACAAGGGGTGCGCGGACAAGGGGTGCGGTGTGGCGCGGTGCGCGGACAAGGGGTGCGCGGACAAGGGGTGCGGTGCGGTGCGCGGACAAGGGGGC
>NZ_JBEOWI010000165.1:0-1138 GCF_040296005.1 Kitasatospora sp. NPDC002551
TTCGATCTCTTCCGGGTCTCCGAGGAGCACGCGATGCTCCGTGAGGCGGTGCGTTCGCTGGCCGAGGCGAAGATCGCGCCGTTCGCGGCGGACGTGGACGAGCAGGGGCGGTTCCCGCGGGAGGCGCTGGAGGCGTTGCGGGGCAATGACCTGCACGCGGTGCATGTGCCGGAGGAGTTCGGGGGTGCGGGGGCGGACGCGCTGGCGACGGTGATCGTGATCGAGGAGGTGGCGCGGGTGTGCGCGTCCTCGTCGCTGATCCCGGCGGTGAACAAGCTGGGTTCGCTGCCGGTGCAGTTGTCGGGGTCGCGGGAGCTGAAGGAGAGGTATCTGGGGGCGCTGGCGCGCGGGGAGGGGATGTTCTCGTACTGCCTGTCGGAGCCGGAGGCGGGTTCGGACGCGGCGGGGATGAGGACGCGGGCGGTGCGGGACGGGGATTTCTGGGTGCTGGACGGGGTGAAGCGCTGGATCACCAACGCGGGTGTGTCGGAGTTCTACACCGTGATGGCGGTGACGGATCCGGAGAAGCGTTCGAAGGGTATTTCGGCGTTCGTGGTGGAGAAGGGCGACGCGGGGGTGTCGTTCGGTGCGCCGGAGCGGAAGCTGGGGATCAAGGGGTCGCCGACGCGTGAGGTGTACTTCGACAACGTGCGGATTCCGGCGGACCGGATGATCGGTGGGGAGGGGACGGGGTTCGCGACGGCGATGAGGACGCTGGACCACACCCGGGTGACGATCGCGGCGCAGGCGCTGGGGATCGCGCAGGGGGCGCTGGACTACGCGAAGGGGTATGTGCGGGAGCGGCGGCAGTTCGGGAAGCCGATCGGTGACTTCCAGGGTGTGCAGTTCATGCTGGCGGACATGGCGATGAAGCTGGAGGCGGCGCGTCAGCTGACGTATGCGGCGGCGGCGCGGTCGCAGCGCGGTGATGGTGATCTGACGTTCTTCGGTGCGGCGGCGAAGTGTTTCGCGTCGGACGCGGCGATGGAGATCACGACGGACGCGGTGCAGTTGCTGGGCGGGTACGGGTACACCCGGGACTATCCGCTGGAGCGGATGATGCGGGACGCGAAGATCACGCAGATCTACGAGGGCACCAACCAGATCCAGCGCGTCGTGATGGCCCGCAACCTGCCGT
>NZ_JBEOWI010000166.1:0-1104 GCF_040296005.1 Kitasatospora sp. NPDC002551
CTAGGAGCTGTTCAAGGTTCGGATCTTGGCCTGGCCCTGATGGCGGGCTGGTGTGTCTGGTAGAACTCGGGGGCGTGGCGCGTTTTGACGTGACGGATGCCGAGTGGGCCTTGATCGAACCGCATGTGCCGGTGGCGGCTACCGGGCCCTTGCCGCGGCGGGTGCGGGACCAGTTCAACGGGGTGTTGTGGCGGTTTCGCACCGGCAGCGGCTGGCGGGACGTCCCCGAACGCTACGGGTCCTGGACGACGGTCTACTCCCGGTTTCGCGGCTGGGTGACTTCGGGGTTCTTCCAGGGCCTGATGGAGGCGTTGATCGCGGAGGCCGCCTCGCGCGGGAAGGTCGGGCTGACACTGGTCAGCGTGGACTCCACGATCGTGCGGGCCCACCACGAGTCGTCCGGACTGGCGGTCGCCGGGGAGACCCTCGATGCGCTCGAACAGGCCCTCACCGAGGAAAAGGGGGTTCCGCTGCCGCAGCAGCAGGCTGTGCTGCGGGTGATGCGGAGCCGGCGCCGGACACCGCCGCCGACGCCGCGCAGGTTCGTGCCCAGGCACGCCGTCGGCGCAGGGCCCGGGCCGCGAAAGCCGGACTCGGCCGGTCCCGGGGCGGCCTGAGCAGCAAGATCCATGCCGCTGTCGACTCCGTCGGCCTGCCGTTGGCATTCGTCCTGACCCCGGGCCAGGCTGCCGACTGCCGCCAGTTCCAGCCGGTACTGGAGAAGATCCGGGTGCGCGGCCCGGTCGGCCGGCCGCGCACCCGGCCGGACGCGGTGGCCGCCGACAAGGCCTACTCTTCGAAGGCCAACCGTGCCTACCTGCGCGGACGCGGGATCACCGCAGTGATTCCGGAGAAGGCGGACCAGGCGGCGAACCGAAAGCGGAAGGGTTCCGCCGGCGGCCGACCCATCACGTTCGATCCCGACCGCTACAAGCGACGCAACACCGTCGAGCGGTGCTTCCAGAGGATCAAGACCTGGCGTGGCCTGGCGACCCGGTACGACAAGAGCCCGGAGAGCTACGCGGCAGGCCTGCACCTCCGCGGATCGATCATGTGGCTGAAGTCTCTGACCCCAGCCACATGATCCGAACCTTGAACAGCTCC
>NZ_JBEOWI010000167.1:0-1043 GCF_040296005.1 Kitasatospora sp. NPDC002551
GACGATCTTCGCGGAGGTGGTGGCGCGGGTGGGGGCGGCCGCGTTAGAGCTTGCGAAGTCCACTGAGGACCCTTTCGAGCAGCGTGACGTCGGGCTGGTTTCCGGTTTCGCCGCCGGAAGCGGGCTGGTGGATGGCGACCAGGCCGGCCTCGGCCAGGTCGGCCACGAGGATCCGGGCCACTCCCAGGGGCAGGGAGAGCAGCGCCGAGACCTCGGCCACGGACTTGACCTCGGTGCACAGGGTGCAGATCCGCTGGTGCTCGGGGAGCAGGGTGGCCAGGCGTTGCGGATCCACGTTGGCGGAGACGAGCGCCTCCAGGGCGAGCTCGTACCGGGGCCGGGTGCGTCCGCCGGTCATCGCGAACGGGCGGATCAGCGGGCCGGAGTCCGGCTCGTCCTCGAAGTCGTCGCCGAAGTCCTGGCCGGGCCCGTGGTGGCCGGGCCCGTGGTGGCCGGGCGCCGGGCCGGGTGACGCGGCCGGCCGCCCGACGGCCGGGCCGCGGCCGGAGAGGTGACCGGGCTGCTGTCCGACCGTCCCGTCCGGGTAGCCGGGCGGGGGAGCGTCGTACGAGGGCCGGGGCTGGCCGTACTGGCCGTACTGCCCCGGCGCGTACGGCTGGCCGTACGACGGCCCGCCGTAGTGCGGGCCGGGCTGGCCGTGCTGGCCGTGCAGCGGCTGGCCGTACTGCTGACCGTGGCCGACGACGCCGGGTGCTCCGAAGGCGTCATGGCCTGTGCCAGGGTACGGAACGCCGTACTGGCCGCTGCGGTCGTCGGGCGGTGTCACGGTTCCTCTCCTCACAGGGTGCGGCGGTGCGGTGCGAGCTCGGGCACGGGTCCGGAGCCGGTGGTGCGAAGGCCGTACAACGTCCGAACCCGAGCCCGCCGAAGCGGGCCCGGGACGAACGCGGAGGTGCTTCGAATACCTGGACGGTATCCGACGGACCGTCAGTGCAGGAGACTGCCCTGGAGTTCTGCGCGGAGTGCGGGGGTGAGGACGGCGCCGGCGCGGTCGACGAGCAGGGCCATCTCGTATCCGACGA
>NZ_JBEOWI010000168.1:0-1016 GCF_040296005.1 Kitasatospora sp. NPDC002551
GTGTCCTGGGTGGGGTGGCCGGGGACGGCGACGGGGGGCCAGGCGGAGGCCTGTGTGGGCGCCTCCGGCGCTGTGGTGGGTGGGTTGGTGGGCGCCTCCGGCGCCGGGGCCGTGGGGGCGGGGGTGGGCGCCTCCGGCGCCGGGGTGGTGGGGGCGGGGGGCGCCTCCGGCGCTGTGGCGTAGGGGTTGAAGGGGGTGGGGTCGGTGAGGCGGGCGTGGGTGCGGTCGGCGGTGAGGGTGAGGGTGGCTTGGGTGCCGAGGTCGCGTTCGGCGATGGTGGCGAGGAGGTGGGTGGTGGGGGCGTCGGGGTGGGGGTGGAGGGTGAGGGTGGTGTCGAGGCCGAGGGTGGTGATCAGGTCGGGGTGGTCGGTGTCGAGGATGGCCAGGACCGGGACGTGGTGGGTGCGGGCGAGGTGGGCGAGGGCCTGGGCGGCGTCGGTGAGGCGGGGTCCGGAGAGCGGGAGGCGGGGGTCGTCGAGGGCCTGGAGGCGGTCGACGACGACCAGGGCCAGGCCGGGCTGGCCGGGCTGGTCGGTGGTGTGGGCGAGGTCGGCGGCGGTCTCGGCGATCGCGGCCGCTGTGAGGTCGGTGCCGTCGTCGATGTAGAGGCGGGCGGCGGCGAGCTCGGTGTGGAGGGTGGTGGCGTCGGCTTGTTCGGCGGGGGTGAGGTGGCCGGTGCGCAGGCGGCGGTAGTCGACGGGCAGGTGGGCGGCGACGATGCGGGCGGCGACGTCGGCGCGGGTGAGGCCGGAGGCGGCGTAGAGGACGGGGAGGTGGTGGTCGAGGGCGGTGGTGCGGGCGGTGGTGGTGGCGAGGAGGCTGGCGCCGGTGCCGGGGGCGGCGGCGGCGAGGTAGAAGCGGCCGGGCTGGAGGCCGCCGAGGGCGTCGTCGAGGGTGCGGATGCCGGTGGACAGGGCGCGCGGGCCGGCCGGGGCGGCGGTGTCGGTGTCCGGCTCGGGGGCCTGGGTCTGGGGGGTGAGGACGGTGGTGAGGGCGTCGGCGAGCGGGGCGAGGCG